>JAGMBK010000045.1 GCA_023129805.1 Candidatus Zixiibacteriota bacterium
TTTTTCACCGTAGATGGTCAGAAAATGAGCAAAAGCCTGGGAAACATAGTTGATCCGGAATATCTGGTCAAGCGGTATGGCTCTGATGGGACACGTTATCTGCTCCTCACCCAGTTTCCCTTTGGTCAGGATGGAGATATTCAGGTGGAAAGATTCGTGGAGAAATACAATGCCGATCTGGCCAATGATTTAGGAAATCTTGTCAGCAGAACTTTAAAGATGGTCAAAAGCTATTGCCAGGGCGAAATTCCCAAGCCATCTGTTTACGAGAAATCAGATGAGAACCTCAAAAAGGAAGCCACAGAATGTGCAGAGGTAGTGTGGGGATATGTTCAGGATATAAATCTTAACCAGGCAATTGACCGGATCATGAAGCTGGTGAGAAGCACCAACAGATACATAGAGAATCAAGCTCCCTGGGCGCTGGCTAAGGATAACAAGCAGGAGAGGTTGGAAACGGTTTTATATGTAAGCTGTGAAACCTTAAGAATCATCAGCGCACTTTTCTTTCCTGTGCTTCCACAAAAGTGCAAAAGGATAAGAGAGCTTTTGGGCCTGTCCGGGGAAGAGTTGAATCCGACTTTAACTAAGGCGAAGAAATGGGGTTTGCTCAAGCCGGGGACAAAGGTAGGCACGCCGAAATCCCTTTTCCCCAGATTGGAAAGAAAAGCTAAGGCTGATAAACCTAAGGTGGTTACTGGTGAACAGAAGACCGAATCAGAGATGTCCTTTGAAGAGTTTTCCAAAATCGACTTGAGGGTGGCGGAGGTGAAGGAGGCAGAGAGGGTAAAAGGTGCGAATAAGCTCTTGAAGCTAAAGATAGATATAGGCTCAGAGGTAAGAGAGATCGTGGCAGGAATAGCAGAAGAGTACTCTCCGGAGGAGATGGTTGGCAAAAAGATCGTGGTGGTGGTCAATCTCAAACCCACAAAGATCAGAGGGATAGAATCTAAAGGGATACTTCTGGCGGCCAAGGACGGAAAGCTCTTGAGTTTGGTCTGTGTGGATAAAGATGTGAAAGGTGGCTCGGAGGTAAGCTAACCAAAAGGTTTGTATAAATTCGGAAACCTGTAATAAACCCAACCTAAAGGTTGGGGTTACGATGTTAATTGGTAGCCGCACCCTTTAGGGTGCGAATAAGATACGCCCAGATGGGCGGCTACCAATCTATTTGCCAACCCGGATCCAAAAGAGCTTGAGATCGATTGTCTTCCTATGGATCCAAATGGATTCATCCTGAAGGACAAATGAGCTTTAGCTTGCTCATCTTTTGAATTAACCAAAGAGGGGGAGTAAAAAAACAAAGTTTTACAAAGGCATCCTTTTGTCTTCTTTCGTTGAGGTTTCTGTGATAGATACACATGCACATCTGGATATCAGGCAATTTGACAGAGACAGATCCCAGGTTATAGAGTATGCTTTCTCCAATGGAGTGGAGAAGATAATCAATGTGGGGTGTGATCTGAAATCCAGCCAGAAATCCGTCCAGTTGGCTGAAGAATATGAGGGGATATATGCCGCGGTGGGATTTCATCCGCATGATGCAAAGGATTTGACAGAGGTGTCTCTCAAAAAGATTGAAAAGCTGACTGGGCACAAAAAAGTGGTGGCTATTGGTGAGATCGGCTTAGATTTTTATAGAAATCTCTCTCCTCCGGAAGATCAAATCAAAGCATTCAAAAAACAGATCGCCTTGGCTAAAGAACTTAAGCTCCCCATAGTGGTGCATGTAAGAGAAGCTTGGGATCCGGCACTTACTATCCTGAAAGAGAGTAAAGCTTATGCTGTGGGTGGCGTGCTTCATTCTTTTACGGGAAACTTAGACCAAGCTAAGGTAGCACAGGACATGGGCTTTTTTCTTAGCTTCAACGGAATGTTGACCTATCCTGATTCTAAAACCCTACGGGTGGCAAAGGAATTGTCCATAGATTCGGTTCTGGTGGAGACCGACTGTCCCTATCTTTCTCCGATTCCTCATCGGGGAAAAAGGAATCAGCCGGCTTACGTAAGATTTGTGTTAGAGAAACTAACCGAGCGTCTTTCTCCCTTAACTTTTCAAGATGTGGAGCGGATCACCTCATTGAACGCCTGCCGCCTTTTCAATCTGGACAAGAAGTTCCCGCCAAAGATAGCTTATCCCATCCGTGATTCTCTTTATCTAAATATTACCAATCGCTGTTCCAATGCCTGTGTGTTTTGTGTGCGAAACTACACAGATTTTGTCAAGGGTCACAACTTGCGCCTGGACCATGAGCCCACCTATGACGAGGTGATAAAGTCTATCAATCATCTGAACAAATATGGCGAGATAGTTTTCTGCGGCTATGGTGAGCCGACCATGCGTTTAGATTTACTTAAAGATGTGGCGCGTTATCTTAAAAACAAAAATGCAAAAGTGAGGTTAAACACAAACGGTCTTGGTAATCTCATCCATAAAAGAAACATAGTGCCGGAGCTGGTGGGCTTGATAGATGTGGTTTCCATAAGTCTGAACGTGGATGACGGTGAAAAATATGAACGACTGTGCAAACCTCGCTTTGGAAAAAATGCTTTCGGGCAGGTGATCGCTTTTGCCAAAGCATGTAAGAGAATTTTGCCTCGAACTGTTCTCACCGTGCTGGACATGCCGGAGGTGGATTTGAAAAAGTGCGAGAAAATCGCAAAGGATCTGGAAGTGGAATTGAGAATCAGGCATTACCATAAGGTAGGATAAATCCATGATTTTGGGGTTTCCTTTCACTCTATGAGAATTTATCAGTAGATATTGATTCCTTAGCTTGACCAAGGGTCTGCCTAAAGGCAGACACTCCAAAAGTCAGTACGACAAAAGATGGGTTTTGAATGTGAGACCTAAAAAGAGCTTAAGTCAAAATTTCCTCACCAATGATAGGGCCACCAGAAGAATCGTTGAAAGCCTTGATCTGAAAAAAGATGATATGGTTTTGGAGATCGGAGCAGGCAAAGGGGCTTTGACCAAGTATCTTATAGATAAGGCAAAGAAAGTTTATGCCGTAGAGATAGACAAACGGTTGTGCTCTTATCTGCAACGAAGGTTTGGCAATAAAAAAAATCTGAAGTTGATAAATAAAGACATCTTAAAGATAAATTTCAGGGATTTGATTGGCCCGGGAAGCTTTTGCAAGGTGGTGGGAAATCTACCCTATCAGATTACCTCTCCGGTTCTCTCTCTTCTTCTGGAAAATAAAGGATTCATCACTCTTGGCGTGCTGATGCTTCAGAAGGAGGTGGCTTTAAGGATCTGCGCAGTCCCAGGAAATAGAGATTGGTCCCCTCTATCCATAGCGGTTCAGCTTTACTCAGATGTAGAAATTCTTTTCCATCTTAAACCCGGCTCTTTCTCTCCCTCGCCGCGGGTGGATTCAACGGTGATTCAAATGGTTTTTCTCTCAGAACCCAGAGTTCGTGTCCCAGACGAGAAGTTGTTCTTCTGTGTGGTGCGGAAAGCTTTTGGACAGAGAAGAAAAATGCTCATAAACTCCTTGTCGACTAATTTAGATTTGCCTAAAAAGGAAATCGAAGTTATCTTAAATAAGATTGACATCGACCCTCGAAGACGAGCAGAGACTTTGAGCTTGAATGAATTTGCCACTTTGTCTTCTGCTATGAATGAGGTTTTGAATTAAGATTTATGGAAAGAATGTGAAGGGAGAACTTGTAAAAACTTGCACGATCTTAGAACCTCACCCCTAGCCCCTCTCCTTAGAAAGATGAGGGGGACAGATAACCATGGTTAGCGTAGCCCCGTCTTTGGCGGGGCGGGCAAGCCGTAAAGGCTTGCCTACGCTACTGGGATGATTTTGAAGCCTCCCCCCCTCTCCATTTCATGTTGAAAATCCCGCCAGAGGCGGGGGAGAGAGGTTCACCCTGAAGGGGAGACAGGGGGAGAGGTAAAAATCGACATTCATAAGTTTATTTCCCGTCTTTCGAAAATGTTTAGATCGGTTATTCAAATTCTCGTAATAATGTCTTTTCTTTTGCCGAAAGATGCCTTCTGTGCCCAACTGAGGCTGGACTTCTCGCAGGATAATCGCACCTATATATGGAATACCCGTTTGGATTGTGGGCGTAAGGTTAATCAGGGGCTGTCCTGGGGATTTTCCAGCTCCATAAATTCCATGTTGATCAAAAGATCAGTATTTTCAAACAATCGAGACCGATGGCAGGAGGATGGCAAGATCAATCTGAATCTGGATTACACTTTAACCAGCAGATTGAAAATCGGCGCCCTTTTTTCTCAGGACATAAATTCATTGGAGAAAAGGAAAGTGACCAGCTCGGAGTATGGCATCACTACACAATATAATATCTCCGGCGTGAAGTTCGTTCAGATCATAGGAGGGAAAGATATCCATCGGAGACTGGAAGAGGGAAAAAGAAAAGATTCCGGATTCTATCATAGGCTGAAGATTGCCCACTCTCCTCTCATTCTTTCAGAATCAGTCACCCATATCTCCTTTAGCCAGACCAGCTCTCAATTGAGCAATATTCCTCTTTTAGAAAGAGATTTTAGCATCTTTTTTTCCAAGAACTTCTCTGAAGAGGATAGCCTGGAGTTTTCCTACCGGGAGGGTTGGTCAAAGAAGAAATTCTACTGGGGGGATCTGACTGATTCTCAGATTAACACCCAGAGGAGGACTCAAAGGGTAATCAATCTGCGATCCTCCACCCAGATGCCTTTTGATATCAGAGTAAATTTTGATTTTGATTTTGTGTCAAGTGGATATAAGTACTCGGGTGAGCAAAATCTTGGCTCACCAGGCTTAACAGACAATTTTTCTAACTCTCAGAATTTTAGTCTAAAGATTAAGCGACAATTTTTCAAAAGACTGAGTTTAGGGAGCTCTTATAAGTATCTTGAGACCGACATGGATTATGCGGATGATCAGAAAGATCAAAAGATGAAAAACGGTGAGTTGGGAGGAAATCTTCAGATCAAGATAAGTGAGAAAGATTCATTATATTTGGCCGCCTCCATCGGAGTGACATCATTCTATGCACCGGTTTCTGCCCAGTTCAACGACCGGGATATTCTAACTCTTTTTGCCCGGGGGGAGTATCTGCATGTCTTCAGTCCCATATTCAGTCTGCGCCTGGAGGGTGGTTTTCGAAATTTCCACCAGATTTATATCTCCAATCGACTTTCTGCCAATAACAACCATAACCAGACCTATCTTCTGTCGCCTACACTGATCTGGCGACCTCATCCTAATTTATACTTCAAACAAAATTATAATATTCAAGCCAATTATATCTACTATGATTATGAGAAGTCAATCGAGAGCACAAAAAACAGGCTGTTTCGCCGTGCCAGCTCCAGCACCACCATAAACTATCGCATCCTCCCCTGGATGAGTTTTGCATTTGATTATATCTACAGATATGAGGATTATGGTCAACTCATCTGGAGAGATCAATGGGTGCAGAAGCCGAGCTGGGAACGGAGAACTCATACCTTTAGTTTATCAATGAAATACATGCCTGCCAAAAGCTGGGTTTTCTCTCCGGAATATACCTACCAGAAAAGAAAATCATGGGATCATTTCACCGATCTGGTAACTTTGAAAAAGAGCCGCACATTAAGAGATAGATTTTATCGGAATATGATCTCCTTTTCTTGTAAGTATTTTATTGACGATCGTAACTATATAAGCCTGACCGGGGCTCGTCGGGTGCAGAAAAGCACGCTAAGTTCAAAAGAAACCTCCGACTATGCAACCGTTTCGGTCAGCCGGATTTTTTGATTGAGGGAAACATTTATGAGGAAAGTATCGCCAACTGGCCTTTTTTATATTGTTCTTTTTTCTTTTCTTTTAGTAGGGTATACTGGTATCTCCGGGTGCAAGAATCCTTTCAAGACCAGGAACTCCCCGCCGCCTGTGATTAGTGAGGGTACCTGGGAGACTCCAGCCCTTCCGGAGATAGTAATTCAAAATTTGTTTTATGCATATAACGAGAAGATCATAGGTAATTTCATCCTGTGCCTTTGCGACTCATTCGGATTCTCCGCACCGGAGGATTCGATCGATGCGGTCAACGATGGCCGGTATGAACTATTTGCCCGGTGGGACAGATCCGTAGAGATCAGCGTCACCACCAGCATATTCAATAAGTCTCGGCAGAACCCCGATTCCTTTGATTACGTGGTGTCGTTTCTATCAACCCACCCACCGGATGAGGTGGGCGATACGCTGGCAGTCCTTTCCAGAGATTATGAGTTGTTCATATTTGATTTGAAAGCTGTCCCCCCTGAGACCACTTTAGCAAAAGGGACAGCCACCTTTCATATGAGACAGACTTCGTTTAGCTGGTGGAGCATATATTTCTGGAACGACATTCCAGCAGAGGCAGGTAAGGATGATTGGGGGGATTTCAAAGCTCAATTCAGACAGTGAAAAGGCTCGGACTTATGCAAGACTTATCAAAAGCAGTAACAAAAACATTTCTCTTGCTGATAAGCTTGGCTTTTTGCGCCTTAGCAGTGGACTGTTTTAATCCCTTCTCTCCATCGGTGATTGGGCCAAGTGCCCTCAAGCCGATTGCCCCTCAGGTTAATCCGGACAGTGTGCTGCATAACTTTAAATATGCCTACGAAAATCGCGACGGCATCGTTTATGAGAACTGCCTTGATCCTGATTTCATCTTTGTCTATATAGATCAAGACGAGGTTACACTAAAAGATGAGCCGGTGGAGGTTCCCCGGGATGGAAAGGGTGGCGACATATACCGCACCAAGGGTCTTTTTCGAGCATTCGATGATATTCGGCTGGATACGTGGAAAGTGTCAGAAGCCTCCGACAGCATAGTGGGAGAGGAGGTATGGAAGGTGCGAAATGTGACCTTTCATCTCTCCCTGCGCGATACAGATGGAGATTATGACTACTTGCACATGGAAGCCACCGGATTTGCAGAGTTTTTGTTCAGACAGTCCGAGGAAGACAATCTATGGAGAATCGTTCGCTGGATCGACAGATCAATTTAAATTGAAACCAGCGATTTAACTTGAAGAATGCACATGATTGGATTAGGAAGACAAAAACGCAGGCTGAAGCTCATTTGAGTCATGTAGGTCAACCCCGCCTTTGGCGGGGTTGACAAATAAGGATTGTCAAGCAGGCTACGCCATGCTTGACCTACAAAACTGTCAAGTGAAGTGGTAGCTGCACCCTTCAGGGTGCGATAAATATGCGTCCCGCCTGAGGCGGGACGGCTACCAGCAATATGGTAGCCGCCCATCTGGGCGAAAGTAAAGGTATCCAAAATTTTGCGCAACCTCGTTTAACTCAATGGAGGAGTAGTATGGCAAAGCTGAGCATAAATGTGGATCATGTAGCCACCTTAAGGCAAGCCAGATTGGCTTCAGAACCTGATCCGGTGGCGGCAGCTATAGCGGTTGAAATGGCGGGAGCAGATGGAATTACCATACATCTCAGGGGAGACAGAAGACACATACAGGATCGGGACCTGAAGATCTTAAGGGAAGTGGTCAAAACCTCTCTGAATCTGGAGATGGCTGCCACCGACGAAATGATGAAGATAGCCCTTCAGATCAGGCCGGACATGGTTACCTTCGTCCCGGAAAGGGAAGGTGAGTTAACCACCGAGGGCGGTTTGGATGTGGAGAATAATTTTGAGAAGTTAAATCAGGTTACCTCCAAGCTCCAACTCGACGGAATCTTGGTCAGCCTTTTTGTGAATCCGGATGAGGAGAGCATAAAAACATCAGCTAAGTTGCGCACCGACTACGTGGAGATCAACACGGACAGCTATGCTTCTGCCAAAAACATAGCGGACCAGATCGCCCAGCTGGAGAGACTGGAGAAGATGGTCACCTTAGCCCGCAGGCTCAATCTAGGAATAAACATGGGGCATGGTCTGAATTACCGGAATATCGTAAATCTGGTTCAAATTCAGCATATCCATGAATTCTCCATCGGTCACGCCATTGTTGCTCGTGCTGTCCTGGTAGGATTCGAAAAGGCGGTGAGGGAAATGCTGGATCTGGTCAAAAAATTAAAATAGTTAGTATGTAGAATATGTTTCGCCGATGGTGGAGCTGTCCGACTCTTTCTCTTCTCACTCGTTCGACTGTTCGCTTGGATTTTAGATGGTTTTCCTTTGTTCACCAAGAATTCGCCCTGAACGGATGTCACATCCAGCATCAATGAAGGGAACAGATTCTACCGATATTTAAGCATCAGGTTCTAAGCCAGCACTAAACTTAAGTTAGGTGCTGGAATCCTTTAGTTTTTGATTTGTATTTGGTCTCTATAATTCTTAGCAAAAAATAATTTGGCTTTATCTAAAAATGATTTTACTTATCTCTTCCGATGCATCGGCATTAGGAAATGCCGATGCCTTTCCTTCGTCAGCTTCAGGAATTCCCCCGCCCTTGGTGGGGTCTTGGGACTATTCCCGAAGCACCACAAGGTTCCCCTTCTTATCCGAAGTTCCAGCCATTAAAATGTAGAAGAACCATCAAAAATCGTTTGACTTTATTCAAAAATCGCTTTACTTATCTATAAGAAGAACAAATCAACGACTAAAAGACCCGATGGGAAGGAGATTTTTTGTATGCCGGAATTTAGTGTTACCAGCAAAACGGATGTGGCTAAGATCACTTTGAAATCTGCGCCGGATCGTCCCGGGGTAGGTGCGCAGGTGTTCGGAGCCTTGTGGTCTTACGATATCAATGTGGAGTTAGTTTCCTCTACTGCCGGGCTTGAAGGGGGACAGGATATAACTCTGGTGGTAACCAAAGATCACTTAAACTCCGCCATCCTCAAGTTGAATAAGATAAAAGAGGAGATAGAAGCAAAGGATCTGTTAGTAGATCACAACGTTGCAGTTATTTCTGTTATACATTCGGGTCTTTCCAAAACGCCGGGCATAGGAGCCAAGGTGTTCTCCGCCCTTTCCAATGCTAAGATCAACGTGGAGGCGGTATGTAGTTCCACCAATGCCATCTCCTGTGTAATTCGAGAGGAGGAAGCCTCAAAAGCAGTGGAGGCTCTGGGTAAAGAACTAAAAGGATGAGGTTAGAAAGTTAGGAAGCAATAAAAAAGAAAAGGTAAAGGTTATCTTTTACTCAAGTTGGGCATTGGATTTTTCAAGCCGTTTATAAGAACCCAAATTTCTCTTTTAGCTTTCTTTTTACAAACTCCGGAATAAAACAGGCTATGTCACCGTCAAAGCGGGCGATGTCTTTGATCAAATTGGAGCTAAGATAAGTATATTTCTCCGAAGGTATCAGAAAGACCGTTTCCGTATGGGGAGCTAATTTTCTGTTCATTAAAGCGAGCTGAAACTCAAACTCAAAATCCGACACCGCTCTTACACCCCGAATGATGGCAGAAGCCTTGCGTTTTTTGACCAGATTTGCCAAAAGTCCGGTGAAAAGCAAAACCTCCACCCGCTTTTGACCTTTTACCGTTGCCTGCACCATCTCCAATCTCTCTGCCCCAGAGAAAAGAGGCTTTTTGTTGGGATTGTCTGCAATGGCTACCACCAGTTGATCAAAAAGCAAAAGGCCCCGCTGGATCAAATCCAGATGACCGTTGGTTATGGGATCAAAACTCCCCGGATATATAGCAATTCTCATATAATCTCCTTTGGTTTAAAACATCTGCAAGGCACTTGAAGTTAGCTTTTAGCCGCCTTTTAAGAAAAACGATATCATAGTATCTCCAAATTTTTTTTGCTTCAAGACAGATAGCTTCTCTTCAAGGAAAGAGAATGTTTCTTTTTTGTGATGTTCCAGAATCAAAATGCCATTTTTCTCCAACACCTCTGATTGGGCAACCAAGTTAATTATCCTGTGGACAAATCCTTTAAGATAAGGGGGGTCGGCAAAGATTATCTGAAACTTGTCTTTGAGTTTATTTAAAGCTTTCAGTCCATCCAGATGGAGGATGGTTGATTTACTTTCCAGACTTAGATCTTGGAGATTCTTTTTCAAGATATTTATACTTTGCGAGGATGCATCCACGAAGGTGACCGATTCAGCTCCTCGCGACAGAGCTTCTATGCCTAAGCTGCCAACTCCGGCAAATAGATCCAGAATCCTTTTCCCCTCAACCTCCTCATGCAATACATTGAAAATAGATTCTTTCACTTTATCGGATGTGGGTCTCACTTCCGTTTTTTTTCCACCAACCAGCCGTCGACCTTTATGCTCACCGGATATTATCCTCACTTTTGTGCTCCCTTTCGACTTTTACTCAACTGTTATATAGTCTTTGATTCTTTCGAACGTCTTAAGACCAATGCCGGGTATCTGCATAACGTCCTCAACTTGGTGGAACTTTCCATTAGCTTCTCTGTATTCAACAATTCGCCGACTCAAGCTTGGACCCAGGCCAGGAAGAAGTTGAAGCTCAACGGAGGTTGCTTGATTTAAGTTAATTTTCTTTTTTCCTTGTTCTTCGATCAAAAAAGATTTAGTCTGAGGTTGAGGATCAATTTCCTTTTTTCCCACTATCAATTCGGGGGCAAATTGTGGATGGGTTCTTTTATACAAAGTTATCCCGCTACCAACTAATAAAGCTGCCAAGAGAAAAATCAAGGCTTTTGTCTCTTGAGGGGTGAAGTTGAAAAACTGCATAAGGCTATTATCTGAGATATAGTCTCAAAGAGTCTAAATTTGAACTTAGGAACTCAATATGTAAGTTTGAGTATACCATCGGAGTCGCCTAATTCTTGGGCTTCCTAGATTGACCGATCGAATCTCAGAGGGGCTCTCAACCAGGAATCAGTTCTCATAGTAAAGAATGTGGAAAAGCAAATCTCCAACTTTTTGTAAACTTTCCGGACTACATTTGTCCGGCGTATCAGAGGTAGTGTGCCAGTAAGGATAATCAAAGTCGATTAAGTCGATCACTGGGATTCCTGCGTTGAGCAAAGGTATGTGATCGTCGTACATGAAATACTTAACAGAGTCTTTGAAGCAGGAAAGCCCCAGGTTTTTTGCCCGGGACCAGACTAAATCTACAAATTTTTTAGCATATCTTGAGGAATAGCCTTCTTTGTAAATGGCCAGATCCTTATCCCCCACCATATCCAGCAGGATCCCGAATTCGGGCTGATATTCTCCCATATTTTTTGCGAAATGTTTGGATCCCAAGCAGAATCCATCCAGATCACCTTCCCTTCCCCCATCCTCTCCGTCGAAAAGAATTATATCCACCCCCCATTTGGGTTCATTTCGGGAGATAACTCTGGCGATCTCCAGAAGAATTGCCACTCCAGAGGCGCCATCGTTTGCTCCCAAAATAGGCTCTGCCTGCAGGGCAGTATCCGAATCTTTATCTGCAAAAGGGCGGGTATCCCAGTGGGCACAGAAAAGCACCCGGTTTCTTTTATTTGGATAAAAAGAAGCTATTATGTTGGTCAGTTTCAACTCGATCTTTTGCTTTTGGTTTAGGTAAACAAAATCTTGTGTTTTTATAAAATTAGTATGCCTTCGGAGTTTGTCAAGTAAATATTTTCTGGCCCTTTGGTGTCCCTCTGATCCTGGATTACGGGGACCGAATTGACATTGTTCCAAAAGATGGGTAAATGCTGCCTCCCCGTCAAACTTTTGCGGTGAAGAGGCGTTGCAGTCGTAAAGCAAAAAAGATAGGAAGCAAAGATGGAAAAGTATGTTCCTTTTTGTGATCAAATTCATTTTCGCCAGAGTGTATCGGGAGATTTTAGTCTTTTACAAACAAAAATCAAAAAATTCAAATCGCCACTGGAATAATTGACAAAGAAGCTACCAGCATGTTCGCAGACAGGGACTTTGATCTATCATCATCCTGCTGAATTGAGCGGATGCGAAGTGCATCTTTACAGCTTTCCTTCAAATTCAGTAATTGTAAAAGTCGACAACTGTGCTTTAGCCTGCAACTCCATTGTGAGCATCTTTAGAATCTTATCTGCATCCAGATTCCTAATTCTCTGGTGTGAGTTTTCCTTCTAGTTTTCTTGTCATTGGTATCAGCCCACTTGGCGTTGAATCCTCCCGTAACCTGAGAGGAGAAGCTGTAGCCAGCGGTGGAGGAGATGGAAAGACGATCGCTATCTCCGGTAATGTTGAATGGCTTACCGCCCACCGAGCTTTTGGTTTTACGGAAAGTTTTGGAAATGCGTAAAGACAGACTGAGGGTGCTTTTAAACTTTATCCTTTTCAGAAAAGGAAGCTTGATGCCATGAGGAGCGCTGAAAGAATAGTTGTTGACTATGTTTACGGAATTATCATAGCTTTTGGTGATCGATTGGTTGCCCCCATATCTCCTTAAGTTTTGATCGGT
>JAGMBK010000046.1 GCA_023129805.1 Candidatus Zixiibacteriota bacterium
GACACACCCTCTTTGTGGAGAGGGGTTCACCCTGAAGGAGAATAAAGGGGAGAGGCATAAAAGAGAAAAAAATGAAGTTCTGGAAAATTTTAGTTGCCATTCTTTTTACCCTTCTCCTTTTGGTCTTCACCAGGAAGACCACTGCGGTGCGTTCTGTCCATGAGGTGGTGGAACAACAAGGCATCCTGATCGATCATTTCACCGTTCCCAAGCAGATGGGGGATGAGGTCCCTCAGATATCAGCCAGGGTGGAAGGAGCTTCGGATGTGAGGCTTTTTTATAAGATCGGAAAGAATGGTGAATTTCAGTCAGTTAAGATGAGCCCTAAACCGGGTGAGGAGAATATCTTTATAGCAACCATACCTCATCATTCTAAAGGCACAAAAGCCTGGTACTTCCTCGAAGCTACCACTCAGCGTGAGGATGGCGAGGTGAAAGTCACCCTGCCGGAGAGAAGATCAGCCCAAGTCAGGCCAATCCGGCTCAAGTTCGAGGGTGAAGTCCCCGCCCACATTATCATTCCTCATGTTCTCTCCATCTTTGGCGCGATCTTCTTCGCAACCTTGACCTTGTTTTCTGCCATAGACCTGAGAAAGGGGAGAGGTATCTTAAGGAAGTCAGTCAAATTCTGTGCTGTGACCCTTCTTCTTTTGTTTATAGGGTTCTTCCCCTTTGGATGGGCCATGAATTATTTTGCCTTCGGCGTGTTGTGGGAGGCATTTCCCTTTGGCAGGGATGTGACCGATAATAAAGGCCAGATAATGCTTCTGTTTTGGCTTTTCACCTTGTTCGTGGTTAAGGGGACCCTTTGGGGTAAGGGTGAAGGTAAGAATCTTGTCTCCCCTCGAGGTTATTCCACCCTGGTGATTGTTTCCTTCATTGTAACCATGATCATACTGGCCATTCCTCATAGCTTATGAGGATGAAGGAGAGGAAAGAGCGACATGGAAGAACATAATAAGTTGGCTGAGCTGGCTTTATCTTTAACTGAAGACAAAGGGGCAAGTTATGCAGATATAAGGATTGAGGAGACCCAAGAGGAGAACATAAGCGTCAGAAACGGGGCGGTGGAGTTAATTGAGAAGGCGACCGATTTCGGCTTCGGGATCAGGGTAATGGTCAACGGTGCCTGGGGATTTGCCGCCAGCGCGGATGTAAATCAGGAAAGCATCCAAAGGGTGAGCCAGCAGGCTACAGAGATCGCCCGGGCCAGCTCTAGAGTAAAAGAGGGAGATGTAGTTCTCTCTCCCCTGGAGAAGGTCACAGACACATATGAAACTCCCGTCATCACCGATCCTTTTTCCATTCCCCTGAAAGAAAAACTTGATTATCTCCTGTATCTGGATGGTTTGATGAAAAAGGTATCCGGAATAAACCAGACTGAATCCTACATGAATTTTATAAGGAGGAACAAATTTTTTGCCAGCTCAGAAGGATCGGTCATAAAGCAGTTGATAATTCAGAGCGGCGCTGGGATCTCTGCTGTTGCCATGAAGAGCCATCGGCAGATGGGGACAAGATCATATCCCAACTCCAGCGGACAGCACCAGACCAAAGGATATGAGCTTATCCAGGAGTTGGATTTTGAAAAGAATGCTAAAAGAATTGCAGAGGAGGCGAAGGCATTGCTTTCTGCCAAAGAGTGCCCCTCTAAGAGCACCACCATAATCTTAGACGGACCCCAAGTAGGTCTGCAGATCCATGAATCCATCGGACATGCCCTGGAGTTGGACCGGGTGTTTGGGGCAGAGAGGAACTTTTCCGGAACTAGCTTCGCCACACCGAATAAATTGAATAAACTGAGATATGGTTCAAAGATAGTGAATGTGGTGAACGATTCCACATCTCCCTTTGGCCTGGGAACTTTTGGTTATGACGATGAAGGGGTGAAGGCTTGCAGAAGCTTTTTGATCAAAGATGGAATTCTTACAGGCTATCTTTCCTCCCGTGAGACTGCACCTGACGTAGGCGCAACCAGCAACGGCTGTATGCGAGCGTCCGGCTGGGCAAATTTCCCCATAGTTCGAATGACCAACACCAATCTTTTGCCCGGAGATAGGACTTTAGAGCAGATGATCTCTGAGGTGGATGATGGCATTTTGATGCAGACCGTTCGCACCTGGTCCATTGACGACACCAGGGAGAGCTTTCAGATGGGGTGTGAAATAGGATGGGAGATTAAAGCTGGCAAATTGGGTGAGATGATTAAGACCCCATCCTACTCTGGAAACACGGTTCAGTTCTGGAATTCCTGTGACGCTATTGCCAACGAAAAATACTGGGAAATCTGGGGCACTCCCAACTGCGGCAAAGGCCAGCCCGCACAGAACATGCCCACCAGTCAGGGTGCCTCACCGACCAGGTTCAGAAACGTGAAGGTGGGCCACTGATTTGAGTCGAATTTTTAAGAGGTTGGTTCGGGGTGCCCTCACCCCGAACCAGAAATTCGTATGAATGCCTACGCATGTTGCGGGGTAAGGTACCCCGCAACAACAAATGAAGGTGGGCAATTGACCAAATAGAATTTTAGCGAGAGAATCCAAAGATGATGGAAAAAGATAAAGTATTTGAGATTTTAACAAAGGGGCTTAAATCTTCTCAGGCGGATCAAACCGAATTAGTATTGTTTGGAGAGAAGTTTTCCTTCACCCAGCTTGCGGAAAATGTGATTCGCCAAAATATCTGCCGCTTGGATCATACCATCATGGCAAGGACGGTTGTGGGCAAAAAGATCGGGGTAGCGGTGACCAACCGAATCGATGATGACTCCATCAAAGAGGTGGTAAGAACCGCCGCAGAGATTGCCGGATATCGAAAGGGAGATCCAGACTTTGTCTCGCTGCCCGCCTCACCACCGGCTCAGGAGGTCAAGGGGTTCTATCAGACGACGTCTGACTATTCTCCAATGGACCGGGCAAAAGCTATCCAGACCGTTGTCAACAGATGTAAGGCTCAAGAACTGGTTGGCACGGGAGCCTTCAAAACAGAGAGTTACGTGACCGCCGTGGTGAACTCCCTGGGAACAAGACAGTTCTTCGAGCAGACAAAGGCGCATTTTTCGCTCACCGCAAGTGCAGGAGATACGGTGTCGGGTTGGGCACAGGGATATGACCGGGACGTGAGTAAAATCAACATAGAAGAGATAACCCGCAGGGCGACTCTGAAAGCAATCCTTTCCAGAGATCCGATCGACCTTCCTCCGGGGGAATACACCGTTATCTTAGAAGAGGCGGCTGTGGCATCGCTTCTGTTGTTTCTGGGTTTTTTAGGTTTCGGAGCAAAGACCTTTCTGCAGGGACGAAGTTTTATGTCAAAAAAGATAGGCGAGAGGATCACCGGCGATAATATCACCATCGTCGAAGATCCGTTCCATCCGAAGATGAACGCGATGCCTTTTGATTATGAGGGATCAATTAAAAAGAGGGTCCCCTTAATCGAAAACGGGATAGCCAAGGGGGTGGTGTATAACTCCTATTATGCGAACAAAGCCGGGGTAGAATCCACCGGACATGCGCTTCCGCCCAACAACACCTTTGGTCCATATCCCAAAAACATGGTGGTCTCCCCTGGAGACTCCAGCCCGGAGGATATGATCGCGTCGACCGAGAGGGGAATCTTAATCACCCATTTCTGGTACATCAACTATATGAATCCCATGAAGACCCAGGTGACCGGCACAACCAGAGACGGAACTTTTCTGATTGAAAATGGAAAAATCAAGTCTGCGGTTTCAAATATGCGAATTGGGCAGAGCATCTTAGAGGCGTTCTCCAACGTGGAGATGATGAGCGAAGAGAGAAAAGTATGCCCCCAGTTCGGGGTGGTCATGTACGTGCCGGCGATGAAGATAAAGGATTTTACTTTCATAGGAGGGTAGGTCGTTAGATCGGTCAACGGTCATTTGACTCAACTGAGATGAAACGGATGTAACGGATATAATCCGCTTAATCCGTTGCATCCGCTGACAGCTTTATTCAATATTATGGCAAACAAGATTCCCCATCAAGATTTGACTTATGAGATCATCGGTGCTGCTATGGAGGTTCATTCAGAGTTAGGACCCGGCTATAATGAGGAGATTTATCAGAAGGCTTTAGAGATTGAATTGAGAAATCGAAAGGTTCAGTTCGAACCTCAGAAATCAGTAGAAATAAAGTTCAAAGGGGAAATGGTAGGATTGAAACTTCTGGACTTTTTAGTTGAGGACAAAGTTGTGGTGGAGATAAAAGCTTTGTCGCAATTAGATTCCGATCATGAAGCTCAGCTTATCTCTTATCTGAAAGCTACTGGAAGTGAAGTGGGTCTGTTAATAAATTTTGGTACGAAGAAACTGGAATATAAGAGGATTCTTCCTCCAGTGAAGGTAAAGGAGTGGAATGGTCAACAGATTGAACGGTCAACGGTCATTTGACTCAACTGAGATTAAACGGATGTAACGGATAGAATCCACTTAATCCGTTACATCCGCTGACCAATCCACTGCATCCGTTGACAGTCAAAAAAAACAGAGGACTAACATGCTGAGTCGCAGAAAATTTTTAAAAGTATTTGGCTTTGCCAGCCTGGCGTTTTCATTTTTACCGACGATCTTTGTAAGAAGATCATTTTCAGAACCCTTAAAGGATGTCGGGGCGAAGTTTGGGGTTAGAAACTGGCTTTATGGTTTTCCACGTAGAGGTTGCTCCACCCCTGATTTAACGTTCGAGTGTCATGGAAAGAGAGTGGAGGGGTTGACAGATTTTTTAAACTTCCGCATTTGATCCGAATTTGTCTCTCAAATTCCACATGAACAATATCCGAAGGATCCATAGGACTTGTCTTGAGATACTTAACCGGGCAGTAGAAAAGCTACGATCCGAAGGGATTGACCGCCCCCGCACCAATGCTGAACTTTTGCTGGGGGCGGTTCTTGATGCGAAAAAGATAGATCTATATTTGGACCGTGATCGAATCCTATCTCCCCAGCAGGTTCAAAAGTTCAATCAGTTCATCCAAGAAAGAATCGCTGGAAAACCACTTCAATATATCATCGGGAGCACAGAATTTTTTGGTCTGGAATTTGAGGTGAGCCAGAATGTTCTAATTCCACGCCCGGAGACGGAGACTCTGGTGGAGACAGTTATCGAACATCTCAAGAATTGCTCCCAGCCTAAAATCATTGATTTGGGCACTGGATCAGGAGCGATCGCCATCAGTTTAGCCAAAAATCTGAAAAGCTCTTTTGTCTTTGCCACCGACGTCTCCTCCGAAGCTTTGAAAGTAGCAAAGGAAAATGCCAGAAGGCACGGGGTGGAGAGCCAGATCGAATTTGTTTGCGGTGATCTCTTTGATCCATTGGAGGGCAAGAAGCTGGAGAAAACCATCGATTGTGTGGTTTCGAATCCGCCTTATGTGAGCAAGGACGAATTTGACCACCTTCCCAAAGAAGTCAAAGACTATGAGCCTATCGTAGCTTTGAGAACTGACGAAGAAGGACCGTCTTTCCATAAGAAGATAATTGAGGGTTCGCTTGACTTCTTAAAAGAAGGAGGAATGCTGGCTCTGGAGGTGGGCTTGGGTCAGGCGAGCAAAGTTGCTGGTTTGATTCGAAATCGGAAAGATTTAAAAAACACGGCAATAAAGAAGGATCTGGGGGGGATAGACAGAATAGTGATTGCACATAAAACTTAGCTCAAGCGTTGGTTCTGGGTGTCCTTCCAGACGGGTCTCCGTCACCCCCAACCGGAAATGTTGTAAGGTATGGGTGCCCCCCCCCGCAACAACAGCGAGACAATATATGGTTGGGTTGGGGGGTAGCCGTCCCGCCTGTGGCGGGACGTGGTGGCGTGGTGAACATGCAGAAACGCCTGATTTCCATTTTCCTTGACAAAACCCTAATACTTTGATATTTTCGAATAAAACAAGGTGTTGAACCTTCTAAATTATGGTTAGTTTCACATCTAATTCTAAAGAAGTGACAAAACTGGAGCAGACAGTGCAAACACAGAATAGAACTACAAAGTTCCATTGAATCAAATAAGGCAGAGTCAAATGAGGACGGCTCTGCTTTTTTGTTTTTGTCATTTGTGGAAGGAAAGATATCATGTCTGAAAAGATGCTTGCAGTTATGAAAAGGGAAAGGGCTTCCGGAGCAGAGCTGGTGACGGTTGACATCCCAAAGATCAAACCGAACGAAGTCTTGGTGAAGGTGAAAGCCACCTCCATCTGTGGAACCGACGCCCATATCTATAATTGGGACGAGTGGGCACAAAGTCGCATCAATCCACCCATGATTTTCGGACATGAGTTTGCCGGAGAGGTGGTGCAGGTGGGAAATTTAGTGAAAAGAATCAAAGTAGGAGACCTTATCTCAGCCGAGACCCATATCCCCTGTGGGCATTGCTTCCAGTGTCTGACCGGAAAACAGCACATCTGCCAGAACCTGAAAATTCTGGGCGTGGATACAGATGGCTGTTTTGCCGAATATGCGGCAATTCCTGAAGTTTGTGCCTGGAGGAATGACGAAAGTCTCCCTCCCGAGATCGCCTCGGTTCAGGAGCCCTTTGGCAATGCCACTTATACTGTTATGGAAAGCGGAGTCTCTGCAAAGATCATCGCCATTATGGGGGATGGACCCATCGCCTGCTTTGCCACCGGAATTGCCAGAGCAGTAGGGGCGGCAAAAATCTTTGCCGTGGGAGAATTCCCCTATCGGGTCAACCTTTTAAAAAAGATGGGTGCAGATGTGGCTTTGAGCATTCTTACCCATGATACTGTTAAAGAGATAATGGATGCCACCTCCGGCGAGGGGGTGGATGTGGTTTTGGAGATGACTGGCGCCCAAAAGGCAATTGATAATGGCTTTTCCATTTTAAAAAAAGGAGGAACTTTCACCGCCTTCGGCATTCCCGCCTCCAGGATAGAGTTTGATTTATCCAACAACGTCATCTTCAAAGGTGCAAACATCGTCGGCATAAATGGGAGGTTGATGTTTGACACCTGGTTTCAGTTGAGCAATCTGTTGAAGTTCAAAAAGGTGGATATTTCACCGGTGATAACCCATAAGATGCCTTTGAAAGATTTTCACAAAGGCATGGAGGCAGTGGTTTCTTCAAAAAGAGAGGCGGGAAAGGTGGTCTTCTTTCCCGAGGCGAAATAAATAGAACCTGAAGTGCAAAAGTTTACTTTTGCGTGCTTCCCGTTCGTCACTGACGTCTCGTCCGTGACGCTAATAATAAAGTTATATGCCGTTGTTGACTTAGGAGGTTTGAAGAATAAAAAGACAACAAAAAACATTAAAAAGAATGAATGACCGAATATATGAATTGAAACGTTTCTTTAACGAATTTGTGAAGGATTTCGACAAACAGCAAAAGAACAAACCTATTTTTTCCGGACCATCCATATATTTTCATAAAAGAGTTATAGATTTATTGCATAAGGACGGACTTTCAGATGCTCTCAAAAATGAATTATTCTTTGAGTATCTGTACGCAACGTTAGCTTCTTGGGGTTTACATAGAATGGGTGAAACGAATACTAAGTTACTTGATTTCGATAATTTCAAGAAGAGCATAACTTCGCACAAAGAAAAAATCTTAGTTCTTAGGGATAAAAAAATTACGGAATTAACCACTAACACTCCTGTGGCTAATCAGCTTCAGAAACTTATAGAAAACTTGAAAATTGGTGTGGGAGAAATAAAGCTTATTTTTAATAGCAAAGCAATCCACCATTTTCTTCCAGATTTGATGCCACCTATTGATAGACAACATACATTGCTATTTTTCTATAACTCCAAGAACCCAGCGCATATTGACAATTGTTTCACTGAAATCTTTCCCAAATTCGTTGAAATTGCCATCCAAAATAAAAATAACATCCGCAAAAGAATCGGAAAAGGTTTTCATACAAGCGAGACTAAAGTTATTGATAATGCAATTGTAGGCTACGTTCGGAAGAACTTAATGAGTAAAAGATAAAGAAGAAGAAATGAAAGCAACGACGTATCACCTCGTGGTTCGTCACGGACGCCTCGTCCGTGACGCTAATGGTATCGGATTCATCCTGATTCCGCCTTTGGTCTTCGACCCTGAGGGCTCAGACCCGAAGGGCGGGAGAACGGACGAGGGCGTCCGATACCAACAAAAAATCATCTTATCCAGTTTCCTTCCGAAAGTCAAGTCTTTTTAACCTCGATTTAACCTATAGTTAATCCTGCTGTATGAACCGCCCTGCACCATACGATGCAAAGAACTGTATAGCTCGTACCTATGAACCAGACAAAGCCTTGATAAATCTTTTTGCCCCTTCAATATCTCTTTCTATGTCTTTACAGGTTAATCCTACATCTACTAAAGCCGGATAGCGTTCAGTAAAATAATATCCTGAGACACACTCACATAGGTCACGGAAGGACTCAAGATCTGTGTTATATTTGACTGCCTCGTCAAGAAGAGCATCCAGTTCATGAATTTTTTTGAGCTTCCAGCCCTTTTCAAGCAGGAGGGCTTTAAGATATTTTTCGAGAGACTGCTGGAGGAAATACCCCGCTGCCTCGGCATCTTCCTCATTCAGCATTATCTTCATTCGATGCCAGTCCTTTTTCGCCACTTTAAGCCAATCAGATGGATAGAGAGAATTTCCTAGCTTCTTCATAATTCTATCCCTTTTTCTAATATTTCTTTTATAAATTGGTCCTTTATCTTGATTCTTTTTTCCACCTCTTGTTTAGTCAGAACGAGAGGAGCAACAGGAAGACCATTGCGCAAATCCCTTATCAGGCGCTTTACCCTTGTCATCCTCTCAAAGAATCGCTCTGTGGTAGGTGCGATGACTAAGATATCTATATCGCTCTCCTCAGTAGCTTCTCCTCTGGCATAAGAGCCAAACAGAATGACCTTTTCGGCTTTATATTCTTTCTTAAGCCTTTCGCTTATTGCCCTTATTCGGCCTATTACATCCTTCATTCTGATATCTCCTTAAGGCAAAGTTTTATCTCTTTCAGTTCTTCAGGCACAATAACCCCCACTTATTTCGTTTGTTCCCCACCCTAGGGAACCGAATCGCGTGCCTATTCGGTAAACGAGTCACTTTTTGAGTATATTATAAATTCTCCCAATTGTAAAGTCTTTTTGACTTCGATTTAACACAAGTTTAATCCTGCAAAATTCCAGTTTTGATTCTAACTGGTGAAATCAAAACTGCAGTCTAACATCTTCGCTCAGCCTTTGTGAGCGTATCGTTTTTCTCGGAACAGGTACTACGGAAGAAATCGATGTGTCAAAAAATTAGGAATGACTTTACGGAAATGCTTGCGAAGAAAGACAACAATTGTTATTTTTGAGTTGTATGTTTGAATTTCTCATTTTTAATTTTGGTTTTATTCAAGGAATGCATGATTACAGGAGGTTTGAAGAATGTATACCAAACTGAAAGAATCCTTGGCTTTTGAACTAAAAAAGATAAAAGAGGGGGGGCTATACAAGGACGAAAGGATAATAGTCACCCCGCAGGGCGCGGATATCAAGGTGCAGGATGGCCAGGAGGTGATAAATTTCTGCGCCAACAGAATTGAAGAACAAAGGAGTTTATTGAAATGAGCAACATCGGTTCTTATGAGGAAAGATGTAAAGATTTTGATTGGTCTATTGCCAAAAAGGAGCTTTCGTATAAAGAGGGCGCTTCCATTAATATCGGCTACTATTGTTCAGACAGAAACTGCGAATTGGGTCTGGGCAGTAAGTTAGCCTTAATCTGGCAGAGCTTCTCAGGAGAGGTGAAAAGATACACCTTCCAGGATTTGAAGATACACTCCAATTCATTTGCCCATCTATTAAGTAAAAAGTTGGGACTGAAAAGCGGCGAGCGAATGGTTGTCTTTATGGACAAAATCCCGGAACTCTATTTTTCTTTCTTGGGAATTTTGAAAATGGGAGGAGTTGCAGTCCCTCTCTTTTCTGCTTTTGGAGAGGATTCACTTCTTACCAGATTGCAGAACTGTAATGCCTCTGCTGTTTTGACCACCAGAAAGCTGGTGCCCAGAATAAGAAAGATCAAGGACAGGCTTCCGGACTTAAGACATGTGGTGATAATATCGGAAGATGAAAGCATTCCCGTAAAAGAGTGCGAGATGGCATTTTCATTTGGCAAAGCTCCTCGGATTGAATCATTTGAATCTTTTCCAGCTACGGCAGAGACACCTTCCGTGCTCCACTATACCTCCGGCACAACAGGCCAGCCCAAAGGAGCATTGCACGTTCATGCTTCCATTTTTTCTCAATACCTGACCGCCAAATGGGTTTTAGACTTAAGACCGGATGACATTTACTGGTGCACGGCTGATCCGGGATGGGTTACGGGTACGTCTTATGGAATCATTGGTCCGTGGAGTTTGGGAATAACCCAGGTGGTGCTGGATGGAGGTTTTGTTCCGGAGAAATGGTATGAACTTATTCAGAAACATAAGATCACGGTCTGGTATTCCGCCCCTACCGCTATTCGGATGTTAATGAAAGCCGGAAAGGAGATCGTTAAGAAATTTGATCTTTCATCCCTCCGGCATCTGTGCTCTGTAGGTGAACCGCTCAATCCGGAAGCGGTAGTCTGGTCTGAGGAAGTTTACGGCTTGCCCTTCCATGATACCTGGTGGCAGACAGAGACTGGATGTATTTTGGTTTCAAATTATCCCGGAATGAAGATCAAGCCGGGATCAATGGGCAAAGCCTTTCCCGGTATAACTGCCGCAGTTTTAAGCCACGAATTCGAACCTATAACCGAGAAAGACAAACCCGGACTCCTAGCCCTCAGACCGCCGTGGCCCTCCATATTCCGAACCTACTGGAACAATAAGAGTGGCTATGAGAGCAAATTCAAGAACGGATGGTATATAACCGGTGACAGATCAAGCATTGATGAAGATGGATATTTCTGGTTTATGGGACGGGATGATGACGTGATCAACGTGGCAGGACACTTAGTTGGTCCCTTTGAGATAGAGTCCGTTCTTTTAGAACATGAGGCCGTGGCAGAATCTGCCGCCATAGGAAAGCCGAATGAGATAAACATGGAGGTGGTTAAAGCTTTTGTGGCATTAAAACCCGGATTTGAACCAACAGATGACCTGGAACTTTCTATCATGAACTTCATCCGTAAGAAACTGTCATCCATCGCCATGCCCCAGGAGATCGAATTCATCGACTCCTTGCCCAAGACTCGAAGCGGAAAGATAATGAGGAGGGTCTTACGCGCTCAAGAGAGAGGAGAACCGGTGGGTGATCTCTCTACGTTAGAGAATGATTAGAAGCTGGAAGCTGGTTTGTCGGTGTCGAAGCTCGTATCGAGGCTCGGCTTTCGATTCCCGTTACTGTGGAAAACGAATAAAAAAGTTGACATATTGTCCGCAGGATCCATAGGACGTGTCATGTTGAGCGAAGCGAAACATCTCACAATATATTTGCAAGGAGGATTTAAATGAAAGAGGAATTGATTGAATACATAAAAAAGGAATTTGTGGAAGATCCGGACGAGGAGATCGACGATGCTACTCCTTTGATATCCTCAGGATTGATCGATTCGCTCTCCATCGTCTCTTTGGTGGCATTTATAGACAAAAAATTGGGGGTGAAAATCCCGGATGAGAAAGGAATAGTTGAAAATTTCGAGACGGTAAACAAAATTATCGAAACAATCAATGAATGCAAAAAATGATACCTTCGTCTGTTCGTCACGGACTTGTCCTGCCCTTCGGTCCTGCACTTCGTCCCCCGCCACAGGCGGGGTGTCGAAGGAAGACCTCAGGGTCGAAGGAAAGGATTCATCCCGAACAGACATGTCCTACTTCGCACTGAGTGCACTCGCAGGAAGTGAAATGTGGTGGATGATAAAGGAAAAGTCGTATGAGCAAATTAATCGCTGTTGTTGATGACGAACCTGATATTGTAGAACTCATAACCCATCATTTGAAAAAGGAGAGATTTGGGGTAAAAGAGTTTTACGATGGCACAAGTCTGCTCTCCTATCTTAACACCACTCTTCCCGACCTCATAATTTTAGACCTGATGTTGCCAGAGATAGATGGGTTGGAGGTTTGCCGGATACTTAAGAAAAATGAGAGGACCTCTTCTATCCCCATTATAATGCTCACTGCTAAAGGGACAGAAACCGATAAGGTGGTTGGGTTAGAATTGGGAGCTGACGACTATATAGTGAAACCCTTCAGCCCAAGAGAACTTCTTGCCAGAATAAAAACAGTATTAAGAAGAGTGGAAACAAAAGCAGAAAAACCAAAGTTAATTAAGATAGATGATTTATTGATAGATT
>JAGMBK010000047.1 GCA_023129805.1 Candidatus Zixiibacteriota bacterium
GATACCCAGGAGGTGGTGGCGGCTATCATATTGGGGCAGGGAACAGATCGGCTTACCAGTATAACCGTCATGAAATATAATGATGAGTTTGCTCAATCTGCCTTTGACAGCAGCAATGTATGGACTGATGTGGAAGAAGAAACAGCACGAGAAGAACTGACCGCGCAATTCTGTTTGTCAGCTAACTATCCCAATCCCTTCAATCCCGTTACCAGAATTCAGTATACGGTAGGAGGTAGCCAGACTCACCCCCTCCCCGTCACTTTGCGAGTTTATAATGTACTAGGGCAGGTGGTGAGGACCCTGGTGAATGAGCGCAAGGAGCGGGGAACGTACGAGGTGATCTGGGACGGAAAAGATGAAAGTGGAGATGAGGTTGCCAGTGGAGTTTATTTCTACAAGCTCCAGGCGGAAGGTTTCAGCCAGACTAAGAAGATGGTTATGATGAAATAGGTCAACGGATGGAACGGAGCAACGGATTGAACGGATTAAACGGACATCAAGATAAGGAGAGAAAAATGAAAAAGATGTTAGCGGTTATTCTCACCGCAGGGTTGGTCATTTCAATCAGCGGTGACCTTTGGGCTCAGTCTGACCTTGACTACTCCAAGGTGACCTGGCTTCGCTGGATGGACCCGTATAGAGACCCGATTACCTACCAGGAGTACCGGGAGAGTCGGCAGTTCGCCGGGCACCTTGATGCCAGACTAATCTACTCGGGCAGCAAAGGAGACACGCCCGTCTGCATCGTAATAAATAGCCTGCTGCAATTCGCCATCCAGAGCACCTTCTCAGCTTTTATCTCCGATCTCGAGATTGACGGTTACTCTCCCAACGTTTACACTGCGGCGAACAACGGAGACGAGGTCGCCCTTAAGGACATATTGATCTCGGAGTGGAACAGTCGTGGAGTAGCCGGCGCGATTCTGATCGGGGACCTGCCTGTCCCCTGGTACGAAATGACCCATCCACCGGAGTATGGCGGAGAACACGTGGAGTTCCCCATCGACCTTTTCTTCATGGACCTCGACGGGAGGTGGCTTGACCGCGATTTTGACGGCTTGTACGACGGGCATGACGATGGCAGTGGAGACGTGGAGGCAGACATCTGGGTGGGACGACTCCTGGCTATGAATCTCACCGATCACGGCGCAAGCGAGGTGGTGATGATGAACAACTATTTGGACAAGAATCACCGCTACCGCACCGGCGAGCTTAGGCTTCAGGATAAGGCGCTGGCTTACGTGGACAACGACTGGTGCATGTACGGATACGAAGAGGACGTGGCTTTGGCCTATCCGGTCACCGATGTGGTCACGGATCCTTATGAGACCACCAGGGAGGATTATATGCAGAGAGTGAGACAGAGCACGAACAGCCGATACGAGAATCTGCTCATCTGCTCCCATTCCACCCCCTGGGCACACTATCTTTACTGGGGGACAGGGCCATATGATTACTCGCTGTTTCACAATCATGAGATTGAACAGATAGACGTTCAGGTGCTCTTCTACAACCTCTTCGCTTGCTCCAACACTCGATACGTGGAAGATGACGACATGGGGAACTGGTACATCTTCCAGAGCACCTACGGTCTTTTGTCGGTCGGCTCCACCAAATCCGGGGCCATGCTCTGCTTTGATGATTACTATGGGCCGCTGGGTGACGGGTTGAGTTTCGGGGAGGCTTTTCTCTTCTGGTGCGAAAACAACATGGAGAGCTGTTACGGAGTCTTTTCACGGGTCTGGTTTTACGGGATGACCCTTCTGGGGGATCCCACCCTTAAGCTTTCCAGGTTCATGCCTGACCACACCGGAGATATGAACGAGGACGGTGTGATAGACCTTGCTGATGTAGTGTTTTTAATAAATTATCTTTTTAGAGGAGGAACTGCTCCTGTCCCATTGAGATTGGGCGACCCGAACGCAGACTGTGTGGTGGATATGGGAGACGTGGTCTTTCTGATAAATTATCTTTATAAGGGCGGACTTGCACCCGGGATAGGATGTGCGTAAGCTTATGGTCCGGTGTCAACGGTATGAACCATATGGTTCGTGCCAACGGATGAAGCAGATTGAACGGATTAAATCGGTCAACGGATTGAACGGATATCGAGATGAAGGAGAGAAGGATGAAAAAAATATTAATGGTTATTTTCACTGTGGGGCTGATAGCTTCAATCAGCGGTGACCTTTGGGCTCAGTCCGATTTTGATTATAGTAAGGTGACCCGGCTTCGCTGGATGGACCCTTACAGAAATCCAATCACCTATCAGGAGTACAAAGACAGTCGCCAGTTCGCCAGCGAGCTTGATGCCAGGTGTATCTACTCTGGCAGTAAGGGAGATACGCCCATCTGTATCGTGATCAACAATCTTTTATATCTTTCGATTCAAAGTTCCTTTTCCGTGTTTATTGCTGATCTGGAAAATGAAGGTTACACTCCCAATGTTTACACCGCGGTGAATAGCGGAGATGAAGTTGCGCTTAAGGACATATTAGTCTCTGAATGGAACAGTCGTAACATAGCTGGAGCCATTTTAATTGGGGATCTGCCCATCGCCTGGTATGAGATGACCGTGTGGGACTACGAGGAGTTTCCCATAGACCTTTTCTTTATGGATCTGGACGGAGACTGGATTGATCGGGATTCTGATGGGCTTTACGATCGGCATGAAGATGGCGCTGGGAATATGGAGGCGGATATCTGGGTGGGGAGGCTTCTGGCTTTTAATCTCACCGAGCATGGTGCCTCTGAGATAGCGATGATGAACAACTATTTCGATAAGAATCACCGCTATCGAACCGGAGAGCTGGGACTTTTGGATAAAGCATTAGCCTATATTGACAACGACTGGTGTATTTATGGATGGGAAAACGAGGTGGCTTTGGCTTATCCTGTGACAGACGGAGTTACTGATCCTTATGTGACCACTAGGGAAGACTATATGCAAAGGGTTAGAGAGACCACCAACAATCGATACGAAAACCTGCTTATCTGCTCCCATTCATCCCCTTGGGCGCACTATCTCTATTGGGGAGAGGGACCCTACGACTACTCTCTTTTTTACAACTATGAGATAGAAGAAATAGATGTTCAGGTCTTCTTTTATAATCTTTTTGCCTGCTCAAATTGTCGATATGTGGAACAGGATGACATGGGGAATTGGTATATCTTTCAAAGCACCTATGGTCTTTTGTCGGTTGGCTCCACCAAAACCGGAAGCATGTTGTGCTTTTTCGGTTACTATGAACCCTTGGGCAATGGCGCCAGTTTCGGAGAAGCATATCTTTCGTGGTGTATCAATCATATAGAGACCTGTGCCGGAGATGTGTCCCGTCCCTGGTTTTACGGGATGACCCTTTTGGGTGATCCCACCCTTAGGCTCTCCAGGTTTATGTCTGATCACACCGGGGATGTGACCGGGGATGGAGAGATAGACCTTGCGGACGTGGTATTTTTAATAAATTATCTTTATAGAGGAGGCACTGCTCCCGATCCATTGAGATTAGGTGATCCGACCGCAGACTGTGCGGTCGATATTGCGGATGTGATCTTTCTGATAAATTATCTTTATAAGGGCGGACTTGCACCGGGGATAGGATGTGCGTAGTCCTGTAGCTCGGTGTCAACGGTATGAACCATATGGTTCATACCAACGGATGAAGCGGATTGAACGAATATGTTTTAAATTAAAGGGATGATTTCATGGAAATCGTTGTTTTTGCCCATAGCATCGAAAAATATCCTCGTTCGTCACTGATTCATCCTGAGCCCGCCTTTGGGGCGAGCCATGCGGTTCACCCCCTTTGGCGGGAGAACGGACGTGGGCGTCCGTTGCCAACTGAGAGAATGACCGTCCGGCAAATATCGAGCATAAGATTTTTTTGGCGAATGCTTCATTTTTCGGCGTTGATGACGTTTAATTATATAAGGGGTTGGTTCTTATAGAACTGGAGGGGCCATGAAAACAAGAGAAGTAATTTTGGTTTTGATTTGTATAATCCTATTTGCTACACCTCTTTATCCAGCATCTTTCAATGGGAAAAATATCTTAAAAGGGATCTGGATGGGAAAGGAGATAGAGTATGTGGAAGGAGAGATTCTTTTTAAGATGAAATCAGAGGTCAAGCTAAGCGAGGTAGAGGGGTTTTTTAGAGAAAACAAGGCGAAGATAGTGGAAGGTCCTGATCGGCTGGGGATGGGGAGGGTGGAGTTGGCTTCCCGTGGTGATGTTTTTCAGGTGATTGAGAATCTGAATTCCAGCGATTTGATTGAATTCGCTGAGCCCAACATGATTGATAAAGCCATGTATCCGCCCAACGATTATTACTTCGAAGACGGATACCAGTGGGGGCTTTATAATTACGGGCAGACTCCGCCGGCAGGAACCCCCGGTGCAGACATTAACGCCACGGCTGGCTGGGATATCTCTGTTGGCAGTTCCGATGTTTTGATCGCCATTCTGGATTCCGGAGTACCAATGATCGTAGGTTTCCTTTTTCATCCGGACTTGGCGGATACCAGCAGGTATGTGCTGGGTGAGGATATGACAGGTGATGGGGAATGGGTGAAAGATAACTATGGGCACGGCACGCATGTTTTGGGAATCATAGCCGCGGTTACCAACAATGAAGCAGGGGTGGCAGGGGTGGATTGGAATTGCCGAATTTTGATTGATCAGGTATTCGACAGCTCGGGAATTGGAACCCATAACACCTTTAAAAATGGGGTTCTTCACGCAGTGGATTACGGCGCCCGAGTGATCAACTATAGCGGTGGAGGATTAGCTTCCTTTATCAAAGAGGAGGCGGTCAGGTATGCCGACAGCAATAACGTACTTTTGGTCTCTGCCGCTGGGAACGGATTCGGTGGTTCGGTCATATATCCTGCTCACTATGCGGACAGCTATCTTAATGTTATAGCCGTGTCAGCTACCACTTGTGATGATCAGTTAGCTAGCTATTCTAACTATGGTCCCTCCATATGTGTAGCCGCCCCTGGTGGTGGAGGCATTTCCTGGGATGAAAATGACATCTTTTCCACTACCCCTAATTATCCGGTAACACTGAGCGGACCACCTTATTATCTTACCCAGACCTACGGCTATATGGCAGGCACCTCCATGTCCTGTGGCATGGTCACCGGACTGGCTTCCCTTTTGCTCTCCACAGAACCCAATTTCAACGCGTATGAGTTAAGAGAGATTATCGAGGAGAGCGCAGACCAGGTGGGAGACTACATGTATTACATAGAGACGGGAAAAAGTTTTGAGCTGGGTCATGGACGGATCAATTGTTATGATGCTTTAGTTCTGGCTTCCGGGTATACCTATGTTTATGGAGATGCAAACGGTGATGGCATCGTTACCCTGGGAGATCTGGTGTTCATTCTTAATTACCTTTTTAGAGATGGACCGCCCCCTGAACCTCTCTCGGCTGGTGATCCCAATGGTGACTGCACCATCGCTATCGGGGATGTGGTTTACCTGATAAACTATCTTTTCCGCATGGGACCCCCTTTGTTGCGTGGCTGTGTGGGGGAATAAGGATACCCTCTTGAAAAGATGATAGGTTGGGTTTGTTTTTTTGCAACCTGGCTGCTCCTTTCCTTTTCTTCGAACTCTATTCTTACATTTCCCACCCTCACTGTGACATATCCTGATTGTTGACTTCTTTTGGGGCTTTCAACTTTTCATCCTTCTTTTATTAACCAATTATGCTTCTAACAAAGCCAGCTAACCGTGAGAGTGAACGCAAATTGGAGTAAAAGTATTCGGTGAAAAAATTGATTCCACAAGATTTTGGAGTGCAAATCCCTTGGATCCTGTGGTCCGAACTTGGATCTCACTTGTCCATTTGGATCTCAGTTGAGTTCCTATGGATTCAAATGAACAAATGACCATAGGAAGTCAACTGACCTGCGGATATGAACCGAATGGTTCACACCTGCAGACATTCTTGTTTGCCTTTTGAGCTTTTCGTTTTCTTCAACAATTATCTCTTGAATCCACAGAAAAGTAAAGCTAAAGGGTTTGTTGAAAAAGCCGCGCCTTGGGTCGGGATGACGGAGACCCGTCTGGGAATTCCCGTCCCCTACGAGGGACAATGGCTTATCACCCATAGGGCAGGGTTCACCCTGCCAATATAGTTTCAGCTCCTTGTGGATGTTATCATCCACAAGAAACCAAAGCTGGAGATGATAATCCGAAGGTGTGAACCAGATGGTTCACACCGAAGGATCCATATGGACAGTCCCCAGCGAGCAGCAAATAATTTATAGTGCACCCAGCTTCTCCAATGAATCCTGAGAACATGGGAGTGGATTTTTTGCAAAAAACTTTTACGAAAAGAGTTGACATGAATTGTTAAAACCGTATCTTATGAGGCTATGTTACGAATTTCACACGCGCACGCTGAGAGCAAAGCGTATGAATTTTAATTACTTCCGGATTTGACCGTTAAATTTTTTTGACTGCAGGAGGAGAAATGTCTATCGTTGATTCCAAGACCGGCAAGGTGAGGAAAAATTATAACATAGAAGAGTTGATTGAAGCGGCGAACCTGATGCGTGGATATAACATGATCGCCCTGTGTGCGGCTGGGTCCGGACACTCTGGCGGAACCATGTCCGTCATGGATATCACTGTAGCTTTGTATCTGCATGTAGCCACCCATGATCCCCAAAATCCTTCCTGGGAGATGAGAGATCGAATCATCTGGTCCTCCGGACATAAAGCTCCTTCACTTTATTTGGGTCTGGGCATGGCAGGCTATTTCGATGTGGAAGAAGTGGTCAAGCTGAGAAAACTTTATAGCCCGTTTCAGGGACATCCTCACTGGCTGAAGCTTGCGGGAGTGGAAGCTTCAACCGGATCCTTAGGGCAGGGCTTAAGCATCGCCAATGGAATCGCTCTGGCGGCGAAACTTCAAAATAAGAGCTATCATGTTTTCTGCCTTACCGGAGATGGTGAGCATCAGGAGGGACAAATCTGGGAAGCGATTATGGAGGCGGGCAATTTCAAGCTGGACAATCTGGTCAACATACTGGATAAAAACCGTCTGCAGATTGATGGCTGGGTGAAGGATGTGATGGACATCGATCCCATCGTGGATAAATACAAAGCCTTCAAATGGAATGTGATCGAAATAGATGGACACAATATGAAGGAGATATTGGATGCATTCGAGCAGGCCAAAGCCTATAAAGGAAAGCCTACGGTTATCATTGCTCACACGGTCAAGGGCAAAGGCGTTGACTTCATGGAGAATGTAGCAGGCTGGCACGGAAAAGCTCCCATTTGCGATCAGATGGAGGAGGCCTTAAAACAATTGAAAGTTGATCAGAAGCTTGACAAGGATAGATTATTCAAAAAGGCAGACGATTATCAGGCTGAGGCGACAAAGAAATTAGAAGCAAAGATGCCCAAATTCAAAAAGGACTACTTCTGGAACAAGCAAGAAAATATGAAGGTGGATATGGACCCCACCCGTGTGGGCTTTGGGCGTGCTCTGGACAAAAGAGGAGATGATCCCAGAGTGGTGTGTTTGGGAGCGGATATATCAGGCTCCATCGCCATCAGCAAGTTTCACGAGAAGCATCCGGAGAGAAAGGAAAGATTTTTGAGTATGGGGATTGCCGAACAGAGTGGCACCGGAGTGGCAGCCGGTTTAGCCAAAGAGGGGATGATCCCGGTATTTGGCACCTACGGAGTATTCTCAGCCGGGAGAAATTTAGACCAGCTTCGAACCACGGTCTGTTACGGGAATTTCAACGTTTTGATCGCCGGTGCACATGGGGGCGTATCCGTGGGACCGGATGGAGCCACTCACCAGGCATTGGAAGATCTTTTCCAGATCTGCGGACTGCCGAATATGCACGTATCGGTTCCTTGCGATTCGATCGAAACCGAAAAAGCCACTGAAGCTCTTCTGTTTGAAATCAAGGGACCCAAGTATATCAGATTTGCTCGAGAGGCAACTCCCATCGTCACAGATGAAGCCACCCCCTTCAAATTCGGGGAGGCGAATATTTACAGATACAGGGGAGAAAGAGAAAAATTCAAAGATGCTTTTGAGGTTTTTCTGGCATCCGAATACGCCTCGGAAAATGAGGACTTGACCATCGTCGCCTGTGGTCCCGAGGTTCCGGAGGCCATGCGGGCGGCATGGATATTAAAGGAGGATTTCGGGATCGAAACCCAAATCATAAATGTGCACACCTTAAAACCACTGGACGAGAAGCCTTTAATCAAGGCAGCGGCGGAAACCGGAATTATCGTAACTGCAGAGGAACATCAGGTGGGTGGATTCGGCAACTGGATAGCCAACGTGATCTCTCAAGCTACCCAGCTTTACAAAAAACCCCTTCTTTTTGGAATGATCGGGGTCAAAGACAGGTTCGGCGAATCCGGTCAACCCTGGGAACTGATAAAAGAATTCGAGGTCTCCGCCGAGCATATCGCCTTTAAGGCAAAACAGCTTTTTGACATAAAACGAAATGACAGATGACGAATAAAAAAGAAAATGACGAATGGCTGATGACGAATGACGGATGAAAAACAAGAAATTCGTCATTCGTCATTAATCATTCGTCATTAATCATTTCTTCTTTTGGAGGATTATCATGAGATTAGCTGAGAAGATGTCGAGATTGGGAACCGAAACCGCTTTTGAGGTATTAGCCAGAGCCAAACTACTGGAGGCAAAGGGGAAAGACATCATTCATCTGGAGATCGGCGAGCCGGATTTCGATACCCCCAAGAATATCATCGAAGCCGGAATACAAGCGCTTAAGGACGGATATACGCATTACAATCCATCTGCCGGACTTCCTGAATTCAGAGAGGTGATAGCGAAGGAGATATCAAAGACCAGAAAGATAGAGGTAAATCCTGATCAAGTTGTGGTGACTCCGGGGGCAAAACCGATCATGTTTTTCTGCATAATGGCTTTAGCCAACGAGGGAGAAGAGATTATCTACCCCAACCCCGGCTTTCCCATTTACGAATCGGTGATAAATTTCATCGGGGCAAAGGCGGTTCCCATCCAGTTGAGAGAGGAGAACGATTTTCGTTTGGATACCGATGAGTTAAAGAAACTGGTGACGGATAAGACCAGAATGATCATCATCAACTCTCCTCAGAATCCAACCGGTGGAATTCTGACCCAGGATGATCTGAAGGTGATTGCCGACATCGCAATTTCAAAAGATGTCTTTGTTCTGTCAGACGAAATATACAGCCGTATAATCTATGAAGGCGACCATCACAGTATCTCATCTTTTCCGGGAATGCAGGAGAGGACCATAATCCTGGATGGATTTTCCAAAACCTACGCCATGACCGGCTGGAGATTGGGTTACGGGGTTATGAGAGAAGACCTGGCAGTTCTGATTGCTAGGTTGCAGACCAACTCCAACTCCTGCACCGCTACGTTTACTCAAAGGGCGGGGATCGAGGGTCTCACCGGACCTCAGGACGAGGTGGACAGGATGGTGGCGGAGTTCAAAAGAAGAAGAGACGTTATAGTTGAAGGTTTGAATGCCATCCCCAAAGTGAGTTGTAAGACTCCGAAAGGTGCATTCTACGTGTTTCCTAATGTGAAGAGGATTGGCTGGGAGGCTAAGAAGTTAGCTGACTTCCTTCTGAATGAGGCTGGGGTGGCAGTCCTATCAGGGGTATCGTTTGGAAAATATGGAGAGGGTTACATCCGCATCTCGTATGCCAACAGCGTGGAAAACATAAAAGAGGGATTGTCCCGGATAGAAAAAGCTCTACAAAACATAAAATAAACCGTATGCAAATATGAGTTTATCATCACGTTAACCTCAGAATGGAGAGCGAAAAAAAGTTAGGCCTCATTGAAAAAAAGCTTTACAAAGGATAAAACAGTATTACATTTATTAAGACAAACTATTTTTACATCAACAGGGTGGAGACAAAAGTCTTTTTCGGATAGAAAAAGCTTTACAAAGGATAAAATAGTATTAATTTAACCTCACCATAGCAGAGTCATCGGATTTGACTACCTTCGTGTGACCCGTTGAGTCAGTTGTTCAAAAATTGGGCTTTCGGGATAAATTGAGGGAGGATCGGTTCACACTTTGGCACGTTTTCTCCATAATTTACATCCTAAACTTTTCAGGCTTTGTGTCGATCATATAACAGGTGAATCGACAAGAAGTTAAATGCTCAGAATAGGAAATTTCTGAGGGATGTAAATTGAGAATGCAAAAACAATAACATTCCCACAAAGTGTGCGGTTGTTGAACAACCGAGTTTTTCCTCTCGACTCTGAAAACGAGCGCAAACCACGATCGAAGTTACAAAAGTTAGATGTAACATGCCGCTGTTCATAGGATAGAATAAAAACCGAGCCTGAAAAATGGTTCAACCCAAGACAATCACTTTATAAACTAAATCAAATGCAAACCTTTTCCAAAAAGGAGGTGAGTAGCCAAGAGCACAAAATAACGTTTTGGTTAACGGTTTTGGAAGTTAACTTTTTAACAGGAGGGAAGTAAATTGAAAAACAAACAGATACTAAAGCTGATGCTCACCGGGAGCATATTGCTTTTTATCTTTGCCTCCCTGCTTTATGGCGGAACCACGGGGAAGATAGCAGGAATAATTAAGGACAAGGATACCGGTGAGCCGCTGCCCGGGGTGGCTGTGATGATAGAGGGAACCACCATGGGAGCAGCGGCAAATGAAAAAGGAGAGTATTTCATTCTCAACGTGACTCCCGGAGTGTACAAGCTGAAAGCCACCGTCATAGGTTACGCTCCGATGGAGTTTGACAACGTTTCTGTATCGATAGATCTGACCACCACCATCGATTTTGAGTTGGTCTCCGAGGCTGTGGAAGTAAGGGGTGTCACCGTGACCGCGGAGAGACCCATATTCGAGCCGGACTTAACTTCCACGGCACACATAATTACCTCGGTGGACATAATTCATCGTCCGGTGATCAATACCGACGGGATTGTTTACCGCACTCCGGGGGTGGTTTTTGATCCCATCGGGGGGCCCATTAACTCGGGCACCCAGGGAACCGTTATCGGAAACGAGGGCGACCGTGTTACCGATACCGCCAACCCGGGCATAACCTTAAGAGGTGGTCGCCCCCAGGAGGTGGTATACATGGTGGACGGGTTGTCCATCACTGACCCCATCCTGTCAGGCCAGGCCACCAATTTGAATCATTTTACCATCGCCGAGGTACAGTTGATCACTAGCGGGTTCAGTGCGGAATATGGTAACGCCATGTCGGGTATCGTCAATTATGTTACCCAGGAGGGTGGAGCCAAGTTCTCCGGAAGATACCAGTATTCCACCGACCAACTTCTAGACGACTATGATCTGGGAAGCAATGAGCACTTCTTAAGCTTGAACGGACCTGTGTCCGGCACGGAGGGGAAGCTAACCTATTATTTAAGCGGCAATCTGTATCTGACTGACGATTGGAGTCCCCGGCTGCACAAGCTTCCGCATCACCAGCAGCAGACCTACCGTACTCAGGGCAAGCTGACCTACAAGATCACTCCCTCGGTCACCCTGCGCATGGGTGGCTTCTTCAATCGGAGGCAGTATGAAAGGTATAACCACAGCTGGCTTTACAATCTGGGAAGCTATAATTGCACCCTGGAGAAGGCACAGCAAGGCTATTTGGCTCTGACCCATTCTGTCTCCAAAAGCACGTTTTATGAGGCCAAGCTGGGATACTTCAAGAATGAATACACCATAGGCAGACGTCTGGATCGCAACTTTTTGGATCGTACTGCTTGGGACATGGCTTGGAGCGCAGCTATAAAGATGTATCCAGACACTACAACGGAGGCACTGAGGGACAGTGCGGTGGCCTTCGCCCATAACTTTGCCCAAAACTTTATTAATGAGCACAAGGATGAAGTTTGGGATGGCGAGTGGTGGAAGGACTACAAATTTTTGGAACCGACGCCCGATACCAGCGAGTGGAGAAGATACCGGGAGCGCAGGCAGGAACAGAACTATCCTCTGGCTGTGGACAACATGTTCTGGTCACATTATGATACCAGGACGTTCCAGACCA
>JAGMBK010000048.1 GCA_023129805.1 Candidatus Zixiibacteriota bacterium
CCACCCTGAGTTCATCGAAGGGCGGGCAAGCCCCTGTCCGATCTGGAAGGTCAGTTAGCTCAAATGAGATTCATAGGAAAAAAAGATTCTCAAGGACTTAATGAAATTGGCATTTTGAAATCCTTACCCCCTGTCCTTCCTCTCTATCCTTCGACAAGCTCAGGACGGTGAGCGAAGTCGAACCGTGAAATAGAGAGGGGGATAAAAGAAGGTAAGCTGGGAAAATTTTTTTGAAAAATCAACTTTTTTCTTGACGACTCTTCTAACAGCTTCTATATTCTATTCGGTTTCAAAAGAAAAAAGTTGTCCGCAGGATCTTGAGATATGAGGGCAAGCTCTGGATCCCCAAGGATAGTTTCTTAGCCCCCCTATCCGACCGGAGTGAGCCCTCATCTTTTTTTACGCAAGGTCTTCCTAAGGTTTTCAAAAATAAAAGTTGTGTTTTGCAGAACTTCTTTTTATAATTATATCGGCTTTTAGCTTAATATCATCATAACATTTAAGATGATTAGACAAAGATATTTCTTTAGAGTTGCTTGGTGTTTCTTTGTTGCTTTATTGATTTATGGATGTGTGGGGAAGAAGCCGGATGATGATGTGGCATTGATAAAACAACTTCTGGCAAAATTTGAGAGAGGGGTAAATCAGAGAAGTGAGGTGGTGCTGGACTCAATTACACAAGACAAAAAACAAAACATAGCATCCCGGCTTTTGGATAGCCTCTCTTTTGGGAAAAAGCTTGAAGGTGCCCGGATAGCAAAAAAAAGTTTTGTGATGGTGAAAGATAGTGCGGAGGTGAGGTTGAGACTAAGATTAGAATATGCAACGGATGAACAAGGACCAAACCAGATCGAAAAGTCGCTTAGGCTCTTTCTGAATAAAAAAAGGGGGAAATGGAAAATACAGAGGTTTAGCATGGTATCAAAAGAGAAACAATAGCGTGAGAGGGGAAGGTCGAAGAGGGGAGGCCGTATGTTTGATGGATGTTTACGGATGTATCCAGGGAATAGCATGGACTCCCAAGGGTTTTGTGTTTTTTCCTGAACCTTTCCCGGGAAGGCAAACCTATAAGAAGCTCGGTCTCATCGAATCTGGTGTTATCTAAAATCTACCATTCAAGGGAACGGTCAAGAGTGAAAGAAGCAAGTAAAGAGGATGAAGAGCAATTTTTCGATCGGACATATAAATTCGGAGCCAGAAAGCCTGTCTCCAAATTCTATACGGTGGTTCAAAGTAGTAGAAAATACTATGAAGACTTTCTTTTTGCCCACTGCCGAAATAAGAAGGTTCTGGAATTCGGTTGTGGAAGTGGTTCATACGCATTTTTCCTGACAAGGCGCGGTGCTAAGGTTATGGGTATTGATATTTCCAGGGTAGCAATTGAACAGGCCAAAGCGCGAGCTTGTAAAGAAAAAATGAAGGATATTGAGTTTTTAGTGATGGATGCAGAGGAGATGCAGTTTGAAGATGACAGTTTTGACATGGTGTATGGTACTGGTATTTTACACCATCTTCGATTACATAAGGCTTTGAGGGAGTTAGCAAGAGTTTTGAACCCAGAAGGCAAAGCAATCTTCATAGAGCCTATGGCTCATAATCCAGCTATAAATCTTTTCAGAAAGCTAACACCTCGCTTTAGAACTAAAGATGAACATCCTCTAACTGCCAAAGACTTAGAAAGAATGAAAGAATTTTTTCACCAAGCCAATTATGATTTCTTTCATCTGTTTTCGCTATTTGCAGTCCCATTTCGAAATAGTAAGGTATTTTCTTCTCTCCTTAAAACACTGGACGACCTTGATAGGAAACTATTTGAATGGGTAACCTGGATGAGACCTTTGGCCTAGCAGGTGATAATTGTTCTTGATAAACCGAAGAAGGAGGACTTCAAATAGCAAGGTCTTATCAGATCAACTCGTTCACCCAAATGCTTTGCAAAGTTGGAAAACGAGAGATTTCGTTGCAGAATATGCACAAATAGCTTTATACACCTTAATAGAACAGGGAAGCAAAAATGCTGGATATAGACGAAACCATTGAGGCTGAGATCAATCGGGCGGTGAGCTTCATCCAGGAGGCATTAGATTCTGAGCCTTCCTACATTGAGGTAGAGTCAGGTGAGGAAGAAAAAGAGCCTTTGCTTCTGGACAAGGATTTAGATGAGCTTTCCTTCCATATAATAAAGGAAGAAGAGCCAAAGGGAAAGGTTGCCGCCGTGGATGGCGGTTCGGCTACGGTGGTTAAGGGAAGATCATTTCTGATCGGCGTGTACCGGGTGGGCTCTGTCATTTACCAACATGAGAAAAGGATCGATCAGAAGATGATACCTTTAAAACTGGATATAATCTCACAGGCTAATCTCTCACAAATGTATGTTTCCGCCTATGGTGATCTGGTGGGTGAAGAGCCCTCAGAAGCTCCGGGAATAGAGAAGATGTTGGATCGTCTGCGTCTCTTCTCCGAATGGAGGATGGCGCAAGAGCTTTTAGATGAGCTGGAGAGCGGTGATATGTTGCTTATCGATGGGTCGCTTAAGGCAAGTATTGCACCGCCTTACAATTTCATGCTTAAATTTACCCGGAAAGCTAAAGATAAGGGTGTCCATCTGGTGGGAGTGACCAAAACCAGCACCCTTTATTGGGGAGACAAATCCCCCTTAATTCCGGCGGTGACGAAAACAGCGGAGAGATTCTGCCCCAACTCAAAATGGTTCTGCCAGATATCCGATGAGAAACTTCACACCACCGGCTCCGGCTATCTCGGAAAGATCTATGTGGCTAAGCTGAAAGCCTCCTCAGATTTCGCCTTCCGGATAGATGTCAATCGGATCGATCCGGTGGATGCAAATATGATTTTCTCTGTTTTATCCTATCTTTCCGGCGATCCGGCTTTCCTGGGATACCCTTATCCTCTGGCGGCAGTTCATAATATCTCCCGAATCACCTCATCGGAGATAGAAGACATCAGATATAAACTGCAGTCCAGGGCTTTTGAGAAGGGCATCACCACGTCAGACTGGGATCTTTTGTTTACCGACTTTCATGAGGTGTTAAATGCGGATTTGAATAGATGAAGGGAACTAGATTCTAGTCGCGTAGCCAAGCCTTCATGGCTTGGCTGGCAAGCCGTAAAGACTTGCGTACGCGTGATCCATGGAAGGGTCTAAAGACTTGAATTACACTTTTGACAGAAAATCGAAAAAAGGAAGCTGAGATGGATTATAAAGGAAGAATTACCGGAAAGAAGATAACCGAACTTTATTTTCGAACCTTTTATGAAGAGGACCTGCATCTGGGGGATATACTTCTGGCGGAAGATGAGGATAGAGGATTGCCCTACTATTTGAGGGTGGTGGACGTAAGCTATGGAGTGGAGGCATCCGATCCCAACTGGGCGGAGAGAACTGCGGGGAATATGATGCTTTTAGATAGACAGAACGAGCCTTTCCAGTTCCATGAGAAGGAGAGAAGATTATATAAAGTCGGACGCTGTGTTCCATTGGGATACATAAAAGGGAATAGTTTCCGCAAGCCCAAAACCATCCCCTCTCATTTTTCCAGGGTGAGAACCCCGCAAAAGAAGGATTTTGAATTCTTAAAAAACTTCATGGGTGATCTGGAGATCGGTTTCTTAAGGTCAGGGGAGGATGTTTTAGACTTTCGGGTGGGTATCTCAGGGGAGATCTTTCCTTATCACATCGGGATATTCGCCACCACCGGCATGGGCAAAAGCAATCTGATGAAGGTGCTTGCCGGCACGGTTCTGGAATCTTCTCAATATGGCATGTTGATCTTGGATCCTCATGGTGAGTATTACGATGGTGGGGGAGATCCAGCCCATAAGGGTCTGGTGGATCATCCTCTGGCTGAAAAGCGACTGAGAGTTTACAGTTCCCGGAATCTAGGTGGTCCCCACAATAAACTTAAGATAAGCCCGCGGGAAATAGACATAAAGGACTTCCGTCACATATACGATTTCACCCAGCCGCAGGTGGAGATGCTTTATGCGGCAAGATTTCTTTTCGGTGGAAACTGGATGCAGGAGATAGCTTATGCCAAGATGGAAGATCTTCTTATTAAGCTTTCCAGTGGAAAAGGATTTTTTGAATCGACCGCTGGTGTTATTCAGAGAAGAGTGGAACAAATTCTCAGGCTTCCATTCATACACAAAGATCCGGAATTGTCCATCACCAGAAATGTGATCAGTGATCTGGACTCGGGCAAGCTGGTTTTGGTGGATACCTCCAACATGTCCGAGCAGGAGGAGCTTTTGATATCCGCGGTCCTGTCCAGAGCGGTGTTCTTTCATCACAGCCGGGCATATCAGGATCCAGCAAAATTCAAAGCCCTTCTACCTACCATCATTGTAATGGAAGAAGCACAGAGGGTTCTTTCTCAAAAGGGGAGATCGGACATAAATATCTTTGCCCAAATTTCCAGAGAAGGAAGAAAATTTAAGACTGGACTTTGCGCCATCACCCAGCAGCCAAAATTGATTGACGAGGAGCTTCTGTCTCAATTCAACACCCTGTTTATTCTGGGATTGGCTGATGAGAGGGACAGGAACATAGTTAAATCCTCAGCCAAACAGGATATTTCGGATTTGGGCACGGAGATTCAGATGCTGGAGGCGGGAGAGGCTTTGATCACCTCTCCCCAATCACCTTTTGCCATTCCGGCGAAGATACATCTCTATGAAGAGTGGTTGAAAGGCAGAGCCAGGGAAGAGAAAGAGTTTGAGAAGACAAAAATAGATCGGGATTTTTTCTAATCGGGCTGTGTGAAAACCTTGAACGCGGTAGCCGCCCCGCCTCTGGCGGGGCGCACGTATTTCGCACCCTGAAGGGTGCGCCTGCCGCGTTATCGGTAGCCGCAGGCTTCAGCCTGCGCAACCTGAAGGTTGCGGCTACCACTAATGGCTTGTAAAGTTGTGGCACCAGAACCTAACTTAAGTTAGGTTCTGGTTAAATGAATCAGGTTCTGGTTTGTAAGAATCGATTTCCCAATGCGATTCATTCATATATCGGACAGCCATCTGGGGGCAAGCGGATTCTCTCGCAGATTATCCCCCACAGGATTCAATCAAAGAGAAGAAGACATCTGCAATGTATTTAAATCTGCAGTGGATCAGATAATCGAGCTGAAGCCGGATTTTGTCCTGCATACGGGAGATCTTTTTCACACGGTAAGACCCACCAATCGAATCATCAATTTTGCCATAAGACAGATTTTGCGAATCGTGAATCTACAGATTCCCATGGTAATCATCTCAGGCAATCACGATACCCCCAAGCAGAGGGCAGTCGGCTCGGTTTTTTCGTTTTTCGAGGTTTTCTCTCCTTATCTTCATCTGGTATACAGGAATCAGTATGAGCTTCTAAAACTTGATCAGACTGCCATCCACGCCATCCCTCACTGTCTGGATCAGGAGGATTTTTCTAAAGAAGTGGCAAAGGTGAGAATCGTCGGCGGACTGCGGACGGCCGACGGCGGACAGAATTCAACCTTCAACATTCTGATGTTGCATGGAGTAGTGGCAGGCATACGAGAGTTCTCCATGGGCGAGTTGGCTGAACAGGAGATCCCGTCCTCCTATCTGGAGATGCCCTTCGATTATGTGGCACTGGGGCATTATCACCGCTTTTGTGAGGTGAAATCCGGGGCGTATTATGCTGGATCCACAGAAAGAGTGTCCATGGCAGAGCTGGGTCAAGACAAGGGATTTGTGGAAGTGGAAATAGAGATGTCCACAGTCCACAATCCACAGTCCACAGAAACATCTTCGCCAACCATAAACGTAAAGTTCCATCAAGTCTCCGCCAGGGAGATGATCGAGCTTCCTTTTGTCGAAGCTCAGGATTTAGACCAAGAACAGATTTTACAAGAGATTGAAAAAAGAACTGAGGCGGCGGATATTGCAGAGAAGATAGTCAGGCTAAAGGTAAAAAATATTCCAGAGCATATATACAACTCATTGGATTTTCGAAAAGTAGCAGAGCTGAAGTCACGGGCATTCCATTTTGACTTGAGATTTGAAAAAAAAGAAGAAGAGGCGGAGGTTCAATCCACCAGAACTTCCATTGGTAAATTGAACGTGGAGTTTGAGCAGTTCCTGAAACAGGTGGCGGTGGAGAATCTGAAGAAAGACAGATTGTTGGAGTTAGGTTTGAAGTACCTATTGGCAGACGCAGTAGGCGGTATTCAGTAGACAGTATTCAGTAGACAGTATCCAGTAGGCAGTAGGCAGACAAAACCGTAGTTCTGACTGTGAATTATGAACCATGAACTATTAACCAATTTCGCGAATGCATTTAAGAAATCTTCGATTAGAAAACTACAGAAGATTTAAAGAGGCGGAGCTTGAGTTTCCGGATGGGATAGTGGGGATCATTGGGAACAATGGTGCAGGCAAATCCACTTTGATGGAAGCTATCGCCTGGGCTCTGTTTGGCACGGATGCTTCCCGCACCAGCAAGGATCAGATCAAATCCATCTTCGCCAGAAAGGCGGACGTGTGTCGGGTGATCCTGGATTTTGAGATGAATGGGGACAACTTTCAGGTGGTGCGGGAGCTAAAAGGAGCATCCCTTTCAGTGGATGCTTCGGTCATCATTAACAAAAAGGTGTCAGCCAGGGGAAACAATTCAGTTAACGAACTTATCCAGAAAACTTTGGACATGGACTACAAAGCATTTATGACCTCCTTTTACGCCAAGCAAAGAGAGCTGAACGCCCTCTCCGATTTTCAGCCATATAAGAGAAAGGAACTTTTAGCCCGCATGTTGGGAATCGAAACCGTGGACGTGGCTTTGAAAAATTTAAGGTCAGACAAAAGGGAGTTGGAGTTGAAGCTCGATTTCAACCGATCCCATCTGAAAGACAAGGACGAGCTTCGGGCAAAGAAAAAAGAGAGGTCAGAAAATCTTTCCCTTTTAAAAGATAAATCTAAAGTTACCAAAGAAAAATTTGACTCTGAGACCTCTGGTTTGAAGGAGACAGAAAAGTTCTGGGAAAATTTGAAGTCAAAATATGAAGAACATATTCGTCTTAGTCAACAAAGGAGCATAACCCAAACAGAGAAACAGAGCCAAAAGACTCAACTGAAATCACAGGAAGAAGAAAAGGCGAACCTATTAGCGCTTGATTCTGAGAGGAAAAAGCTGGAGAAATTACTTGCCCCTTATGAGGAGATCAAAAAGAAGGTGTCTGTTTTAGACGAACAAAGGGTAAAAGCGGAGCACCAAAAAATCACACAAAATCAGAAGAGAGACATGCAAGCATCGCTAACTTCGGATCAAAAGAGACTGACGTTTATAAATAAAGAGCTTGAGCCTAAGAGTGAGATTGAGAAAAATCTGGAACAGGTCAAAGAAAAACAGGATTTGGTTGAGAAAGAACTGGGGGAGGAGAGAAGCCTTTACATGAAGATGGAAGCATCTTTCAAGTCAGCCAAGGATGAAAAAAACAAATTGGAATCGCAGTTGGAGCATATAGAGGAGCTTGGTCCGAATTCGGTATGCGATCGTTGCCTGAGACCCATGGGATCCGATTACCATAAGATTCGACAGCATCTTTTGAATGAACAAAATCAATTGGGAAAAAGATTACATGCCATAGAAAAAGAGAGGGAGAGGATAAAGAAAGAGGGGCAAGATTTGAAAAAGACAAAGCTTGAGCTGGAATCGCAAAAGGAAGGGCTGCAAAAATCTTTAGAGAAGTTTTCCAGATTGGAAGGGGAGAGGCAGAATTTAGTAAGTGGCTTAGAAGAGAAAGAGAAAAATCTTTCTTCATTACAACAGGTTTTGAGAGACTTGGGTGAAGTGGAATATGATCCTTCCCATCATGAAGAACTCAAAAAGGAATTTGAGCATTTAGAAAAACTAAAGCAGAAATCAACAGAGCTTGCTTCCCAGTTGAAAAGATTGTTACAGGTGGAGAAGAGGACAAAAGAACTGGAAAAGAAATTACAGGAGTTGAAGCAAGAGGAGGAGAAAATAGACGAGGCTATTTCGCTCCTGCAATTTTCGGAAGAAGAATACAAAGACGTGGAGAAAAACTTAGAGGAGAAAAGAAGAGAAGTGCACGCAACTGAGTTGGTTTTAAAGGATATTAACCACCAGATGGAAATGATAGGAAAAGAGATCGAGCAGATTGAAGAGGAGATCAAAAATACCATCCAGTTGGAGCAGAATATAAAAGGATGGGAGGAAGAACAGCGGTATCTGGAGAAGCTGGACCTGTTATTCTCAGATTTCAGGGTATCCTTAATCGGACGTATCAGACCCACGCTTTCTCGCTATGCGAAAACCCTGTTCCTGGAGTTGTGTGAGAATAGATACGAGGATTTGGAACTGGATGAGGATTACGAAATCTATATCTATGATCAGGGGGAAAGGTTGCCCATAAGCCGCTTCTCCGGCGGAGAAACTGATCTGGCTAATTTGTGTCTGCGAATTGCCATCTCCCTTCTGATCTCCGAATCCAGCCAGGTGGGTTTCTCCTTTATTATCTTAGATGAGATCTTCGGGAGCCAGGACACGCTCCGAAAGGAGAATATCTTAAACGCATTAGCCCGGTTAAAAAATAGATTCAGACAGATATTCTTGATCACCCACATAGATGATATTAAAGATTCGGTGGAGAATTTGGTTTACGTCACGGAAAATGAGGATGGCACCAGTGATTTGTTGCTGCAATGAAAGCAGATTTCAGTAGGCAGATTTCAGTAGACAGACTCCGGTAAGCAGATACCAGTAAGCAGACCTCAGATGTCTGAAGTCTGACGACTGGGGTCTGGATACTGGCGCCTGGAATAAGTGTAATTCAAAATCCATAAGACAAAAGGTTTGACATGAAGAACAGTTTTTTTAAGTCGAGATGGATATTCTATATAGTTTTTGTATTAACGGTTGTATTGTTAATTTTTATCTTTTATCCTCGTCCGGAAGAATGGAAAGTAAAAGATGTCATCGATGGTGATACCATAGAGTTGGAGAGCGGTGATACGATAAGATACATTGGTATAGATACGCCCGAAACAAAAGATACTCTTTTCTGGGAAGCGACAAAAACAAACCAAGAATTGCTAAGAATGGGAAAGCTCACTTTAGAATATGATATACAGGAGCAAGATAAGTGGGGAAGGATTTTAGCATATGTATGGGTGGACAGTGTTTTAATCAATGCGGAATTGATTAAAAGGGGTTTTGCCTGGGTATATACCCATTCTCCCAATTTAAAATATAGAAATCTTTTTTGCTCTCTACAAAGACAAGCCAGAGAGGCAAAAATCGGGGTATGGTCAATTCCGGTTTCTGAAAAAGAAGAATATTATATAGGAAATAAAAACTCCTTTCGATTTCACCGGCCTAATTGCAAATACGCTTTACAAATGGCAGAGAGAAATAAAATCGAGTTCAAGACCAGGGGGGAGGCTTTGGATTCTTGTTACAGTCCTTGTCGATATTGTGAGCCGTAAAGTGTTCTCTTGATGCATTGGCATTAGGAGGGGCTGTTTCTCAAATCACTTTTTATTTTGTCATTCTGAGCCCGAAGGGCGAAGAATCTAAAACCCAGTTGAAAATCCCACCAGAGACGGGGTCAGCATGACAACTATGTTTCTGATACTTCGGGAATTATTTGAGAAATAGTCTCGTGAAATGCCGATGTTATTAAGCTTCTGCAATTTCTATTTCTGAAGTATCAAAGATTTTGTCTGATTACCTTTCCCCCTCTACATAAAAAGACTGTGTCGCAACCCTTAAAAACACACAGTTGTCATTCTGAGCGAAGCGAAGAATCTAACAGTTTCAATAAGTTAGAAAATCGAGATTCTTCGGCTAACGCCTCAGAATGACATTATGATACAGCCAGAAAATGGAGAGGGGGATAGGGGGAGAGGTTCTCTAAGGGGTATTAAAGTTCCTCTGCCGCCCCTACAACTCTTGCCCATTTTTCATACAATTTCTTTTTTCAATCAAAAGAGATCGCAACTTGTGTCGATTACTCCCACAAGTAACATGATTCTTTTTTTCTTGAAGGAATCTTTTTGACAACAAGGAGGGGGCTATGCCTTCGATTTTAGTGATTGAAGATAAAGATAGCATGAGAGAGATGCTTTCCAAAACTCTGGAGGCGGAAGGATATGAGGTGGAGACTGTCAGAGACGGAGAAGGTGGGGTGGAGAGGGCCAAAGATAAGAAGTATGATGTGGTGCTGGCTGATTTAAAACTACCCAAGATGGATGGAATTGAAGTATTGTCCTCATTGAAGGAGATGGATCACGACGTGGCCGTCATCCTGATGACCGCCTATGGCACCATCGAGAAGGCAGTAGAAGCCATGAGAGAGGGGGCTTTCGACTTTCTTACCAAACCTTTCGATACCGATCATCTAAGCGTTCTGATCAAAAGAGCTTTGGAGAACCGCAGGTTGGTGGCGGAAAACGTCCTTTTAAGAGAGGAGTTGGGGCATAATTTAGGATATGCGGAGATCATTGGAAAATGTGAAAAGATGCAAGAAGTCTCCCGACTCATTCAAAAGGTGGCTCCTTCTGATACCACGGTGCTGGTTTTAGGTGAATCCGGCACGGGAAAGGAGCTTTTCGCTCGCGCCATACATAGCCTCAGCGCCAGAAGAAAGGGTCCTTATGTGGCTATCAATTGCGCCGCCATACCAAGAGAGCTTTTGGAGAATGAACTTTTCGGGTCGGAGAGAGGAGCATATACCGGATCAGTGGCTCGGAAGATGGGAAAATTTGAGATCGCACAGGAAGGAACCATTTTCTTAGATGAGGTGGGAGATTTAGATATTGCCCTTCAGGCAAAGCTTCTTCGGGTCCTTCAGGACAAAACCTTTGAACGATTGGGAGGAACAAAAACTCTAACCGTAGATGTGAGAGTGATCGCTGCCTCCAATGCGGACTTAAAAAAAGCAACCGAGAAAAAACAATTCCGGGAAGATCTGTTTTATAGATTGTCCGTCTTCCCTGTAACCATTCCGCCTTTAAGAGAAAGAAGGGAAGACATACCGGAGTTAGCCGACTATTTTGTAAAAAAATATTGTGCTGAGATGAAAAAGGCAAATAAGCGTATCTCCAAGGAAGCGATGGCTCTTTTGGGTAAATACCACTGGCCTGGAAATGTCAGGGAGCTGGAAAATACCATAGAGAGAGCTATAATTCTGTGCGAGGGGAAAAAGATTCTGCCCCAGCATCTGGCAATAAGAATTCCCACGCCCAATGAGATAAGATTGCGAGAAGGAGCAGGATTAAAAGAGGTGGGGCAGTATGCTCAGGCTGAGGCGGAAAGTGCTTTGATAATGCGAGTGCTCAGTCAGGTTCGAGGGAATAAAAGAAAAGCCGCCTGCGCGCTGAAGATTGATTATACCACCTTATTCGAGAAGATAAAGAAATACCGCATCGATACGTGAGGTTTTTTGTTACATCCACCGGAGGTATACGTTTGCTCTTTTGTCAGAGGAGTTGTACACAATTAGCTCAAGCTTCAATAAAAAAGCCGCTCCACAAAGGGCGGTTTTCTTGTCTTTGGATCAAGCTAACTTTCTATCTGTAATTCGCACAGGGCTTTGGTCCGTAATAATACAGAAAGCTATACAGGTAACTGAGGTCGCGCTTGTCTATTTCACCATCACAGTTGACATCGCCGATTCGGAAAGGTTCAGGCGGAAAACCCTTTCGGAACAGGAAATCGAGAAGATAATCTATATCTCCGAAATCGATTATGTCAAGATAATTGTGTAAATTTGTTTTTGGGCATATCCTGTTGTTGGTTTAAGACATAAGCTATTAATCCATATATGATTCTTTCTACGCTTTTGGAGTTGTTAAAAGATCTCATGGGGATTATCCGCCTCCGCAGCTCCTCCAGATATCGTTCTATGAGGTTGTTGGTTTTTAGGGTAGTGCGAGTGGTTCACCATGAATGGTTCACCATGAATGGGATCAGGATACTCCAGGTA
>JAGMBK010000049.1 GCA_023129805.1 Candidatus Zixiibacteriota bacterium
CTGGGGGTGAGCGTGTCCCATCTTACAAAAGATGGGCAGTCACAACAGATGTCCCTTCCTTTTGTGGATTATATAGATAAAAGGGGAAAGGTTTATTCGGTCATGGACAGAATCAGAGATAAATTTGGGGAGGAATCGATTAGATGGGCAGGGGCTGCCATCTTTGTTTGAAATTATTACTAATGCATTTATTTCCATGTTCGGACAGGGGCTTGTCCTGAAGGGTTCAACCCCCGCCCCCAACAATGGAAAGGGTGTTTATCAAAATTACAGCCTTAGAGTTAGGACAGGGACAAGCCCTGTCCCTACATAAAATTACTCTACAAAAAGCTGTCCCTACGACTTTCGGCGTGGTTTTGAATTATCGGGCTCTATGAGGTTCAATGATCACTTTGATGCATTCCTTAGCGCGTAGGCAAGCCTTCACGGCTTGCCGCCCCGCCAATGGCGGAGGTTTCGGACAATTTACTATTTGTCCCAAAAAGTTGCAATTCTAATCTAGCTGGCTGATCGTCGCTGGGAGCTCAATATGGCGCCAAAACCGGTGAAGAGCACAACAAAATAGGCGGGCCACTCCAGATAGGGGATATTCAAAAGAAGGGTTAAAACCACCAGTCCCAGAAACATGGACCAGATAAGCGATGGCTCTCCCTGTTTTCCTAAAGCCTTTATGATCTTCTCTCCTACAAAGGTTGCCACCGGGATCTTGGCAATGTAGATTAAGATGGCGTAAACAAAAAAGGCTATAATCGCAATGGGTATCCCGATTACAGTTATGAGTAAAATTATCATGGCGATGGGGATGCAAACCATGAACACAAAACCCAAACCCAAGCTTTTCAGAAAAGACCCCCCAACCGCCTGCTTGGCCTGGTAGGCGTTCTTCTTGAAGATAAGGGTTAACACAATTCCGGTGACCATCAGAGCCAGAAGGAAAAGCATCTCCGGAATCAAAGATTTTCCGGTAAATATGCTTTTAGGTTTTTTCTCTTTTTCAACTTTCGATTCGGTCCAGACGGTTTCTCCTGAGATCTGGGCTCCCGATTCGATCTTGGCTTCCTTTTCGCTTTTGTATTTGAAATCTCCTTCGATTCTGGCGGTGGGCATGAGGGTAATCTTTTCTGCCTCGATCGAGACATCTCCATTCACGACTCCGGAGATAACCAGCTCGCCCACAGACCCTTTTAGATTGCCCCCCAATTTGCCATGTAGGGTCATCTTTCCGCAGAAGACGGTGATGTCCTTTTCGATTTCGGCACCAGGTTTTATATCTACCGCATAGCCGAAAGCTAACAGGTTGCGATCCAGTTTTCCATTGACATTGATGTTTTGAGCAAATCCTCTTACGCTTCCCTTAACCTCTCCTAAGATGTCCAAATCCTGTGCCGCCGCGTTCAAGCTTCCCAGGATTAACCCGCTTTGAACCAGAGACTTGGAGGCGGAGATTAAGTCCCCTTCGATTATTCCATCCAGCTTGATGTTTCCTCCGGTGATAACCAGATCATCATGGATAATAGCAGTATCCGGAAAGAAGAAATTATCCGCCGCCTTAAATTCCGTTCCAAAGGAAGAGTCGAAGATCAAAAGCACAAGGATCATACTGAGGATAAATATAAGGATCTCAGCTTTGCTAAATCCTAACATGATTCCTCCGTTTTAAACATAACTTCCCTCATTGGTTACGCATTTCACCACATCAAGTTTCAAAATACTTAAAGAAGGATCAAAAAATAACAGGTCATAAATGAAGTGGTCGATCATACCTAAATTTTCTCATCTGATTGATCGGTTCGGATAAAATATAAAAAATAAAAACGGAAAGGCAAGAGATTTTTAATTCTATGCAAAGATCAAATATGAAGCGTCCCTTTTTGATTCAAGATAGTGGACAAACGGGAGATACTTTCTATCTCTTTGTTTCTAAACTCTGAAAAATAAAAGTTGACATCTTTGGGAAAAACTTTAAATTGCTTTTTCTGATCTGATCGACTTTTGGGTAAAAAAGGAAAATCAATATGAAGGTGATAATTCCAGTAGCAGGAATCGGGACCAGGCTAAGACCTCATACCTACTCCGTTCCCAAAGTCCTTCTTCACGTAGCGGGAAAGCCGATTTTAGGACATATACTGGATATCGTTAAACGGCTGAAGATCGACCAGGTGGTGCTAATAGTCGGTTTTCTGGGCGATCAGATTGTGGAATATGTTAAGAAAAATTATAAGTTCAAATGCAAATTCATAGAACAGAAGGAGCTTAAGGGATTAGGATATGCCATCAACATGGCGTCTGGCGAGATGAAAGATGATGAGCCGGTGTTGATAATTCTGGGAGACACGGTCTTCGAAGCAGATCTTCTTCCGGTGATTCGGGGGGGATACGATGCCTTGGGTGTGAAGAAGGTGGCAGATCCACGACGTTTCGGCATTGTGGAGATGAAGGGGAAGTTTGTCAAAAGGCTGATCGAAAAGCCGGAGAAGCCCACCACCAATTTAGCCGCGGTGGGGGTGTATTACTTCAAAAGCACCGGCATGCTCAAGAAAAGCTTAAGCGAGATAATCAGAAAAAAAATAGTCACCAAAAACGAATACCAGTTGACCGATGCCTTACAATTGATGATCGACCGGGGAGTGAAGTTTAGGACCTTTGATATAACGGAATGGTATGATTGCGGAAAGCCGGAGACCTTGCTTGAGACCAACAGGCAACTTTTGCAAAAGATGAAGCCTCAAAAGAAGCTTAAGACCTCGATTCTAATCCCTCCGGTATTTGTCTCAAAAACGGCTCAGGTGGAAAACTGTATTATCGGTCCAAACGTGTCTGTAGGAGACAAAGCTATTCTCAAGAATTCCATCATAAAGAATTCGATAATCGGAGAACAAGCTTGCGTGGAAAACTCGACTTTGGAGTCCTCCTTGATAGGAAATTGTGCTCAGATCAGAGGAGCACTTCATCGTCTCAATGTAGGAGATTCATCTGAGATTGACTTACTTTGATTCTTCTTTCTGTGAAATGGATTTCAACTCACCATCTGATTACCAGGTTTGAAAGAAAGGGAGTAAAAAATGTCTGCAAAAAAATACTTCTTCACCTCTGAGTCAGTGACCGAGGGACATCCGGACAAGATGTGCGATCAGATCTCCGATGCAGTCTTAGACGAGTTGATGAGGCAGGATCCCCTGTCCAGGGTGGCATGTGAAGCCTTCGTCACCGTGGGTTTGGTCATCGTGGGAGGAGAGATAACCACCAAAGGTTACGTTGACCTCCCCCGATTGGTGCGGAATCTGGTAAGAGATATTGGGTATATCGACGCCAAATTAGGATTCAGCGCTGGGGGTTGTGCCATTTTGAATGCCATCGGCAATCAGTCTCCGGACATTGCCCAGGGGGTGGATACAGGTGGAGCAGGAGATCAGGGGCTGATGATCGGGTATGCCTGCCGGGAGACTCCTGAGCTTATGCCTCTGCCTATCATGCTGGCTCATAAACTCTGCCGGAGACTGGCTGAGGTGAGAAAGAAAAAGATCTTACCCTATCTGGGTCCGGATGGGAAATCTCAGGTCACAGTGGAATACGAGGATGGTATCCCCAAAAGGGTGGACACGGTGATTTTGGCTTGCCAACATTCCGAAGAGATTTTGGATTCCACCGGAAAAATGATCACCCAGAAAGCCAGAGACCAGATAATAGAAAATGTGGTAAAGCCCGTAATCGGAAAGGACAGCACCGATGATAAGACCAAGTATTTTGTCAACGCTACGGGAAAATTCGTAATTGGTGGACCTCAGTCCGATACCGGGATGACCGGCAGGAAGATCATTGTGGATGCCTACGGTGGCACGGTACCTCATGGAGGAGGCGCATTTTCCGGAAAGGACCCCACCAAGGTGGATCGCTCTGCCACCTATGCCGCCCGCTATATTGCAAAAAACATTGTAGCGGCAGGACTGGCAGACAAGCTGATGATTCAATTAGCCTATGTCATTGGGGTGGCTGATCCGGTCTCCATCATGATAAACAGCTACGGAACGTTAAAGATCCCCCACAAAAGACTTCAGGAGATGATCAGAAAGCATTTTCAGCTTACTCCTGCGGGAATCATGGAAATGCTGAACTTAAGAAGACCCATCTTTAAGCAGACCGCTGCCTATGGTCACTTCGGCAGAACTGAACCTGATTTTACCTGGGAGAAAATCGATAAGGCAGAAGATTTGAAAAAGGATGTTTAAGGGTTCAACCTGTTGGGGCGGGGGTTGAACCCCCGCCCCAACAGCGGACGGCAACAGACAAGGAGGAGAACCATGAAACACGATATCAAAGATATGAAATTAGCCAAGCAGGGCAGATTAAGAATCGAATGGGCAGAAAGAAATTTTTGTGCCTGTCCGCAGGATCTTGAGATCGGGTCCCCAGACCCGACAGGTAATTGCTTGTTTTCCGCCAGGTCAGGGGACCTGGCGGGCACGAGAAAAATTTGAACAAGGATGTTTAAGGGTTTGTGCCTGTCGGGTCCCCAGACCCGACAGGTAACTGCTTGTTTTTCCGCCAGGTCAGGGGATGCGTCCCGCATTTTGCGGGACGAGCCTGGCGGCCACGAAATAAGACCGAAGATTTAAAAAGAGATGCTTAAAGGTGAAAAATCTTCTGCCTGTTGGGGCGGGGGTTGAACCCCCGCCCCAACAGCGGACGGCAACAGACAAGGAGGAGAACCATGAAACACGATATCAAAGATATGAAATTAGCCAAGCAGGGCAGATTAAGAATCGAATGGGCAGAAAGAAATATGCCGGTTCTGAGGTTGATTAAGGATAGATTCAAAAGGGAAAAACCACTCAAAGGGACAAAAATCTCTGCCTGTCTTCATGTGACCACAGAGACTGCGAATCTTTTGCATACCCTGGTGGCAGGTGGCGCTAGGGTGGCTTTGTGCGCCTCCAATCCCTTGTCCACCCAGGACGATGTAGCCGCCTCTTTGGTTTCCGATTTTGGCATGCCGGTTTTCTCTATCAAAGGGGAGAGCAATAGAGTGTATTATCAACACATCATGGATGCTCTGGAAATTGAGCCCGACATCACCCTGGACGATGGAGCAGATTTGGTTTCGATTTTGCACTCCAAACGAAAAAAACTGCTTTCGGGTGTTCTCGGTGGAACCGAGGAGACCACCACCGGAGTGGTTCGTCTAAGAAGCATGGAAAAACATGGTGTGTTGAAATATCCATTAATATCGGTGAATGATTCCAAGACCAAACACTTCTTTGATAATCGGTATGGCACGGGTCAGTCCACCATAGATGGTATCTTGCGCGCCACCAACTTGCTTTTAGCCGGATCAAAGGTGGTGGTAGCAGGATATGGCTGGTGTGGTCGGGGTTTTGCCACCAGAGCTAAAGGGATGGGAGCGGACGTCATCGTCACCGAGGTGGATCCCTTAAAGGCTATCGAGGCGGTGATGGATGGCTTCCGGGTAATGCCCATGCCAGAAGCCGCCAGAATTGGAGACATCTTCTGCACCCTAACCGGGGACATAAATGTCATCCGAGGAGAGCATTTCCGGGTGATGAGGGACAATGCAGTGGTGTGCAATTCCGGGCATTTTAATGTAGAGATTGATATTCCTGTTTTGGAGAAGATGGCAAGGAAAAAAAGACGGATAAGGGAGTTTGTGACCGAGTATACCCTGCCCAACGGCAGAAGAATAAATCTTTTAGCCGACGGACGGCTGGTGAATCTCTCCGCCGCAGAAGGACACCCGGCTTGCGTGATGGATATGTCCTTTGCCAATCAGGCTCTATCTGCGGAATATCTGGTGCAAAATGGTAAAGAATTGGAAAACAAAGTCTACGCTGTGCCTGAGAGGATCGACTCGGAAATTGCCCGCTTGAAACTGAAAGCTTTGGGTGTTAAAATCGACCGCCTCACCCCGGAACAAAAAAAATATCTTGCCGCCTGGGAATTGGGAACGTAAGGAGCGAATTTATAGTTGCGTCAGGAGCCCCTCGTTCGTCACGGACGCCCTTCAGGATGAACCCACGTCCGTGATGCTTTAATGGTAACGGATTCACCGTGAACGGATTCATCCTGAACGGATTCACCGTGAACGGATTCATCCTGAACGGATTCACCGTGAACGGATTCACCCTGAACGGATTCACCGTGAACGGATTCATCCTGAACGGATTCACCGTGAACGGACAAGGTGTCCCTTACCAACCAAGGGCATGGCATAGGCTTATAGTTTTTTTTCCCAAAAACTTACCGATCACGCCTTGATTGGGCGGGGGTTTAACCCCCGCCCAATCTTGAGTATTTCTTGCATAGGGGCAGGAATTAATCCCGCCCATAAAGGTCAATTGTCCGAAACCCGCCGGAGGCGGAACATTTCGGGTCTACGAGCCTACCGCCCCCCAAGGCAGGTGTGGTTTTATCTTAACCTTAAGCACCGGGATGCAATCCCGGTGACCTCAAATTCCTCGTTGGTAATGGACAAGGTGTCCCTTACCAACGAGAGGAAGGCTTAAACCCCCGCCCCTGCCCGAACATGGGAGGTCTTTAGCAAAAAAAAATCACCCCCGCTTTTTAGCAGGGGTGATTTTTTTTCCAGTCAGCTCTGGTCGACTCTATTGCCAGTTGGAATTGAGGAACAAGCTCGGTCTGGTCCAGCACTGCTCGATGAAGCGGATGCGGTCAACCGGTGGAGGTCCACCCTTAAAGACGTAGTTGATCAGGTAAACCACATCTGAGATGGTAACGTTTTCCTTGGGGCACTCATGGTCGAGTTCGTCACATACAAAAGCGCCATACGGACCCTTACCATCCACGTCACCCTGATCAGCAAACGGCAGAGGTGCGGGACCATCCCTAAACAGGTAGCTGGTCAGGTAAACCAGATCGCTTATATCCAGAGCAGGCAGCTCCAGACTATCCGAAGCGTTTACGTCTCCTCTGTAGAAGCCGACATACCTCAAGATCTTGTGATACCACTGCTGCCAGGTCATTCCGTCATTGAGGTTTCTGCCGAAGTCGATCCAGATCTCGATATGCTTATCGCCCTGATTCAGCTGGAACGGAGGACCGGTGATCAGCAAGGACATGTCATTGCTATCCGCATTGATGTCTGTAGGCATTCTGTATCCAGGCGTGGTCATCAAAGCATACAGCGAGTCCAGTCCGTAGAACTCATAACCAGGAGTACCCGTACTGTCGCAGAAACCAGCGTTCGGCCAGACATAGTAGGCGTTGTTAACACCCACCATGCTGTGCATGGGCTCATCATAGAACGGGCACTTCATGATGCCGAAGACGATTGATGGATCAGCCGCATCATACTGCCAGATGAGGTTGTGGTCGGGATCCATGCCAACCCAGTTGTCATAGGCATTGCCCACATCCCAGTCCTCGAACACGGAAGCCCACAGCACAGGGATGTCAGGCCCCTCCGGGTTGTAGTAGATCTTGATCTTGATGGAGAAGTCTGTACCATCCACATACTTGAGACCGATCACAAACAGCGAGTCATGCTCGCAGGAGATCACGTCCTCTTCGGTGTAGAAGTTTGAGTAAGCTATCTCACCGTACCACTCCTCATACTCGCCTCCTCCTGGACACCATGGCTCGTCGGTTTTAACCAGGTGCTGGGTGGGTATGAACCCGACGTGCTCGCAGTTGTAAACGTCTAAAGCGAAATGATCACGCTGTAACCCTCGAGACTCAGCCGGGACCGCTGAGATGATGGTACCATCGAACAGGTAATTGGTGCCATTCCAGACGAAGTTGTCCTTGACATCGTTTCCTATGGCTCCGAAGGTTGAGGTCCTCTGCAAGCCTGCGTGGAACTCCACCACATCTTCGTCATAAGGTGGCTGAACTTTCAAGGTCACATCACAGACCCTGGTCTGTCCGTCGGCTCCCACAGCCTGGATGGTGAGGGGGTAATCGTCATAAGGCACACCCGCGGCAATGCTTATGAGCACATCTGCGTCGAAAGGCGCAGGCACACCATTGGGATTGAAGGTGGCGCTGATGCCAGTCGGCGGTGACAGCAGACTCAAGGTGACATTCAGGTTGTAACCTATCACCGAGCCGATCTCGACGTCGTACAGGTCAGCGTCCACATCTTCCGGGGTGCCGAAAGCCAGAGCGGGAGAGCACTTCATGGTGAAGGTGGATCCCTCAATAGCAAAATCGCAGAGATAGGCATCGATCATGAAGTCAACGCCAACGCCCCAGTCGTCCAGCATGGTGCCCCACAGGCCCCACCACTCACTGCTGCGATCGGAACCTATGGGTCCGTCATCGCTGAGGACGGCTAAGCTATCTGCGATATCGGCCTGTGGTTGAGAGTATCCGATATGGAACAACTCACCCAGACCAAATTCTATTCCGTGGGAATAAGTGTAAACCCTGGTGTAGCCCGGATAGAAGGTTAAATCGTTGTAGTCCATGTGGAAGTCAGCGATAGCCTGGTAGGGTGGGTTGTTGTCCAGAGGGAACATCCCGTCAGAGAGCCACACATAGAAGTCTGCATTAGGCGTGCCGAAATCACGCGGCTCATGGAAGGCGATGTCGAAATACTCCAGCCTTCCACCGTGCGCTGCCGGCATCTCGAATCTCTCGTTGAAGAAGTCATCCCCGTAAGCATCCGGTATTCTCCAGTAGTAGGCGGCGTATTCGCCACCTCCCAGCTTGGTGATGGTGGTGTCGCACGACGGAGGATCGCAGTCTGGATGGTTGGTGGAACCGCTCACCCGGATGAGGGGATATCCCACACCATCGGGAGTTGACCAGAAATCGTAGTGCTCAATCCAGGCACCCGCGGAGACCTTATAGAACCAGGCATGGCAATACTCAGCCGGTTCCACGGTTCCGTCCATGAAGAGCGGACTGGGGGTGGAGCCAGGTATTCCAGCCAGGTACTCCCAGCCGATGTAGAAGGGCTCATATACGCAGATGGGCTCGTCGAAGTCCACGTGTGCCATGGTTCCGTAGAGGTCAGGTTCAAAGGGATCGGACACAAAAATCTCCGTTCCCGGTCCGTCACAGCTGTCCTGGCATTCCAGATATACGTGGATTACGACCGGTACCGATCCCGCGCCTCCTACCTCGTAGAATAAGAAGTCGAGATCCTCGATGTTGTAGGGGTACACTGGAGGTTCGCAGTAGTCTTCAGGGTTGTAGTACTTGACTATTTGATCTCCCTCTTCAAAGCCGCTGTTGAACCAGGCGATGTTGCCCTGATCCTGCGACATGTAGCACACAACCGGGCATTCCTCGTCGGCACATGTGCCTAAAGCTCTGATGGACATGTATCCATTGGGAGATGTCCACATGTCGGCCCATTCTACAAACTCACCGCCATAGAATACCCACTGGCTGCACATATCCAGGTAAGCCTCGCCTTCCCACAGGGCGCAGGGTAGAATTGGACCTGCGTCGTAGTTGAACTCCAAAGCAAAGAAGAAGGGACCGTCCACGCAGAGTACCTCAGGCAAGGGGAAGAGCGTCCAGGTCATCCAATCGGAAAAGTCGTCGACATTCCACGACAGTAACTCCTGCTGTGGTCCATCGCACGGGTCGCCGGTGGAGCTGTATATGTGGAAGATGTAATCCATGAATGCTGCTGACCCCTGGTGATTGTAAATCAACAACTTTATATCGCTCACATTGAAGGGATAAACGTCGTCACCGCAGGCACAACACTGAGCATCCGGATCGAAATACATTAACTGCATGTCGCCCACCACCCAGCCGTCCCAGAAATACGCCCAGCCTTCGTTATCCCGCTTCATCTCACACTGATCACTTGGGTCCACCACTTCTAAGGTTGCGGTGTACTTCAGTCCGCTGTAACCGGTGACCTCAAAGGGATAGGTACCCACCGGGGTTGTTTCATCTGTCTGAATGGTCAGGGTTGACTGGGTCTCAGGATCCGTAACCGGATTGGGAACAAACAGCGAGAGGTCGCAGTCCGTGCATACCGGATCAGGATCGGTGGCTAAGTAGCAGTCGGTTTGGGCACCTTCAAAAGCCACGGTCACGTCATATGTGGCGGCTTCTCCAGCCAGCACACAGACCGTTGCAGGATAGATTAATTCCACGGTGCAGGTATCTCCCTCCCACGGAAGCACGCAATAATTGTCTATGCATTCGTAGCGTGCGTCCGGTGCAGGGGTTCCTCCGGCAGCGAAGCATTCGGTCGGGGCCAGATAGGAGCACTCGTCCGGGTCCGTGAACTGACAGCATACCGGCTCTTCAACACAGTCATTCTGGAGTCTGGTGTAACCAAAAGAGTAAAGCATGATCATTCCAGGCCAACCTAGAGTACCTACCAGATCAGCCCAGCCGGAGCCCCAGTCGTTATAGCTCTGACAAATCATCCCATCGCTTCCCGATATCGCGTCAGGCAGAGGATCGCCAAAGGAGGTCAGGATTTCAACTCCAGCGAAGTAGGGCTCATACACGCAGCACTCGTCCACCATGTCCATAGTTAAAATCCACCAGCCATCTGATGGAATGTCAAAGCCATAGACCGGCGTGGTGCAAAGTTCTGCGCCGGGAAGAGGACAGCTAGTTCCATCGTTGTCGTAGACAATACCGCGTATATCGACATGCACAGCGGAATAGGCATAGAGCTCGAAGCCGATGGTGGTTACCAGAAACGGAAACACGTCCACGCATCCGTAGTTGTAGGGTTCCTGGAAGTTGGCGTAAAACTCTCCTCCCCAGATCCAGTTGGTAATGAAAAAAGCCGGGGTTCCGGTCATGTCGCAGTAATCCTTCCGGTCGAAGGGGATTACGTCAACTACAGTTCCCTCAACCGACCGAAGAGATGCTTTGGCCCGGTGACCTGGCAAGACGCTGGCTTCCTGCTGCTCCACCGGAGCCTTCACAAACCCCGTGGCAGTCTGCTTGTCCAGATACTCGGCTTTCTCATATCTGTCCAGCAGTCCCTTCGGTGCCTTCTTCGCCGCTATCACAAACGAGAAGGTAATCAGCAAGGCTGCAATTACGACCAGAACTACAAATAGTTTTTTGGTCATTATTTTTCTCCTTTAAAACAAAGTTAAATCTTGCTTTTTTTGGTCTGATTATCAAACCAAATTATTTTTTTGAAAAAGCGCATCGCCTCCTTTCGTCCCTCGTCCCTGAAGGAAAATATGTCTGCTTGTCCCGCAAATCCCGCCGTTGGCGGAACTGTGGCGGGGAAAAGAAGGGACAGCTTCATGCCCTAAATCGGAAAAAGGAAAGGACAAAAATATCCTCTTTCTCTTTATCGGCATCAAAGATGTCTTGTCAAGAGATTAATTGAACTTTAAGGTTGGGGTAAAACTAATACTACAAACCAATACTTTTGCTCGGAACGAGAGTTTTCTCGTCTAACTAAAATATAATGTTTCTTTAATCTTTGTCAAGGAAAAAAAGCAAAAAATCCTAATTTTTTTCAGATATCAACCATACCCCCGCAACAGACTAAGTCATTGACAGAGGGGCACTTGGAAAAAATAAGTTGAATTATTCGTATTTTGGGCGGTTTTTGCACACCGTTTTTTTCTGAGTTTTTTCACAAAAGAGAGTGAAAATAACAGTTTTCTGTTCCTCCGCACCAACCGCAGGATAAGATTCTTTTGGCTCAGATGCGAAGCATTCATACGAATTTTCAAGATTGGGCGGGGGTTAAACCCCCGCCCAATCAAGACACCTTGTCCTTGGTTGGTAACAGACACCCTGTCCGTTCACCCTGAAGGGCGTTCGTGACGAACGAGAGCAAGAGAATTTGGAGTGTTCACCTTCCTTCGACAGGCTCAGGACGGTGA
>JAGMBK010000005.1 GCA_023129805.1 Candidatus Zixiibacteriota bacterium
GATCCTTCACCAATATCTCTTCCACTCGAGTTTTAAGCATTACCTTGCCGCCGCGCTCTTCGATGAATTTGACGAAAGCATTGCTTATCTTCTGGGATTTGCCTTTGGGGTAATAACCACCTTCTTGAAGATACCCTATTGTGGGAAGGGCATAATATATGCTGGCAAGTTTGGATGGGGGAAGCCCATAGTATCCCCAGAGTGCGGAGATGATGGCCTTCAACTTGGGACTCTTGATATGGGCATCCATCATTTGACCCCAGGTTTTGGTGTAGGATTTGAATAAGTAAGGGAAATCGACCGGAAAGCGGCTCATATCTACCTTGCCTTTGGCGCTGGACAGTTTCTGGATGTCGCTGGTCAACCCTCTCATGTCCTCAAACAGTGCCTCTATTCCCTGCTTCTCCTCTGGGAAGTAACCTACCAGCATATTGATGTAGCCGGGAAGATCCTTTTGCGGTACCCGGAAGTCATAACCGGGATAAATTGCCCGGTAAAGATTGGGGTGGGGCACAAACTCCACGTCTTTAATTTCCGGGAAGCCGGGTATTAGATTATGTATCCCCTCTCTTTCTCCGACCGATGTGGAATGCAGGGAGACGTCGAAGATAAAGCCACCAGGTCGTTTGAAGGTAGTGGCATATCCGCCTGGGATATAATGTTTTTCCAGAACCAAAGGTTTAAATCCCTGCCGGGCAAAAGCCGCCGCACAGCTCAATCCTCCCAGACCTGAGCCGATGATCACCGCATCAAATTCATTTTCGCCCAAATCAGCGTTTGCACCTATTGGGAAGAGACTCCAATCAAGCGCTATCACAGAAGCCCCAGCCAATAAGGATCTTATGAAATCTCTTCTTTCCATGCTGGACATAACTCCTCCTCTTTATTTGGTTAACTTTGCGTTTTGCAAGAATGTACTCCATGTACGTCGTCAGAAGGTTTTCCTTGATGCATCGGCATTAGGATTTATCCTGAAGGTTTATCCTGAAGGGAATGCCGATGCTCTGAGCTTTGGCAATTCCCCCCTCCGCATTTTGCGGGGGATCTTTAGACTATTACCGAAGCATCATAGACATCCTCGCTGAATGAGTTAATTAAGCGAGAAAACCTCGATTAGATTTAATGCATTCTTAAAAACTCGATATTCATAAACGTCTGTGGCGCTGACTAAATGTCCATTCACGTCCAAGAATTCGATGGTTAGATCGTAGGTTCCCGGTTCGATCTCAAAATCACCCACATAGATTTTTCCGGGAAGCAGACGCGAACAGCGAAGGTCGGCATTTTCGGAGACATCGGTGGCGACATCAATTGCCGCTTTTTTCAACCATCCTTCCAGTCCTCCGGTATCGGCTTTCTTTTTAGCCTTATGCGCGGCTAATCCCTTAGCAACGGCGCGGGCAACAGTGCGAAGGTAGATAAGTGACTTCTTTGCCTGGAAAGTCTCCTGGGCTACTTTTGCTACATCCTCAAGCAACTGCAATTCACCGATAAGCTCCGAATCAACAAAAACTCTTATCCGGCTTATGTATGACGGTCGGGAGACAATCTGTGGAATGGAAAACTTGAAATAATAATCCTCAGAAACCGGGATCATCAGGTGCCCGTATTCAGAATCCTTTCTCCCCGGATCGGTGTATAATACCTGCACTAAGTCTAAATCCTTATCGGTCCGGATGCGCAGATTCAGTGCCTCCTTGACCGGAGCCAGTCCAGCTAAGGCAACCACGCTCAGTATCTCTTTGTCCCTGGAGAAGTATTTTACATCTGGAACCTCAAAATCATAGATATGAGGTTGCTCTAAGAATGCCTGATGGAGTAGATCATAATCAATTCTGGCATCGTCCATCTTGCCTTCGGTAGAATACATATGCATACTCAGGTAGCGGGCGAAAGCATCATTGTTGAACCTGACTTTTTTCGCCTGGTAGTCCATATCGACCCTGACGGTGTCATCGAGCGCGCCTTCTTTGAACCTCCGGGAGACATCACCATATTTCTGTTCTAACAGATTCAGTTTTTCATTGGCTCGTTTGACCTCGACAAAGGCGCCGTCAAAGTCATTTTGGGCTATATAGTTGAGGGTTTTGATCAGGTTGGTGTAAAGAATTTCGTAATCCTCACCGGCATACTCTAAGACGTTGTCATTTAACAAAAGCGAGGCAGACGCTCTTGAGATGCTTTTGGTGAAAAGTTCATCCGCGGCATCTTCAGCCTGGGTTAATTTCTGATTGCTGGTATCGAAACGGGAGGCGTAATGATAGGCCAATCCTGCATCTATGTAATAGAGAAAGCGGTCCTTTTTTTTGTATTTATTGTCCGCTTTGGCTGCTTCGATTTTACCGACGGCCGCATCAAAATTATCGTTTCTGAGATCGGCAGTTATGGGTTCATAAAATGCTTTTTTTGTTGCTACCGAACCGCAACCGACAGATAAAAACAGGCACAAAAGCAGACCAATGCCCGCCCCTTTAGTGCCCACTTTTGTCAGGTCCACCAATTTTACCACTTGGTTTTTTTCTTGGATATCTCTTTTTTGATCTTCTTGGTGCCGATCCAAACTTTTTCCATGCTTTCGATATTGATCAGTTCCAGATCAGTCTGATAATACACCACCCTGGTTCCTTCGATCTCATCGACAATCGACTTGATGGCACCTAAAAGGATGAAGTCTGCACCGGTTTCAGCTCTGATCCGTTTCATGGTTTCAGGGGAAGCCCATTCCTGTTGGTCGAAGCGTTCGTCACGAATCTCATCCCGTTGGCCTCGACTGGCGACGAATTTTACCTGGCCGGAGTTTAAAAGCTCTCTTTCAAAGTCGGTGGTAAAAGTTTCCGTGTCGATATGTTCACTGCTTTTGTTACGAATAGTCCCCACCGTCACTATCGGTTTTTCACCTGTGTCAGCCACCCAGTCAGTTAGCCATACCCGGGAAATGCAATCAGCTATCGTCTCCTCTGCCACCAGCCGGGCGTCGGTATCGTTCCATCTGCCGCTTAAGTCGGTAACGGTCTCTGGCTCGATACGGTAAACCTTTCTGGATGAGCCGCACGCAAGCGACAAGCAAAGCACCAGCAAAACTACGAATGCTTTTTTCACCTTTCCTCCTTTCTTAAAGAATTAATTGACAAACCAATATAAGAGTAAAAAATACTTTTCATTGTGTCAAGCGCTTTCTGCCCTACCTCAAAAATTGATCTGTTCATTTGTTGTTGGTTTTTCTGTATTGAGTCTGTCAACCAGAGTTTTCATTTTTTGCTTGGTAAGTGGAAGTTCAGTGCCGGGCATTTGCGATAGACCATACTTGATCTTATCGACTTCTTTTGTAGATTTGAGAGATATGTCGGTGGTGATCGTTCTGATTTTCATAATAACCTGTGAAAAAGTCGAAAGTGACCTTTTTTATGAAATTCCGATCAATGCTTTGATATATGTGATAATGTTTGGCTTATTAGTCAAGCAGGAAAGACAATTTTGTAGCTTTGGCGAGCGAAAACTTCCAACTCACCTGTACACTTTTAGGCTGTTTTGAACCTCACCCCCTATCCCCTCTCCATCCTTCGACCCCTCGATTTTACTCGGGGTGGTGAGCTTGTCGAACCACAAGCTCCCTTCGGGTCTGAGCTCTCCTTCGACACCCCGCCTGTGGCGGGGGACGAAGTGCAGGGTCGAAGACAGAACGGTGACAGTTCGACTTCACTCACTGTCCCTGAGCAAGGTCGAAGGGAGCGAAGTCGAACCGTGAAACGGAGAAGGGATAAAGGGATGAGGTCGTCAACAAGAATTAAAGTGGGAGAAGAACCTAAAAATTTCATGTTACAAAAAATGACCTTACCGCGATTGTATCTCAGAGCTTTCTTTTTTGGACTTGTCCAGCATTTTGTTGGCAATCGCATAATAAATGACTAATGCCAGACCGGCAAAGACGAACATCGCTCCGATTGTGATCTCTTCCACCAAATGGGATGGGCCCATTTGGCCGACAAAAACGGCAAGTCCGATGGCGACCGAAACCATACCCCACTTCAAAGCCGAAAGGATCCGGCTTTCCGGCCTGTCCGCATAGAGATACTTGATGTTTTCGTCCACCATTCCTTTGTCGATCAGCTTCCGCTTGGTGGCATTCTCCAAAATGATTTTAACAACGTAGGCTACGACCCCGAAGAACACAATCAGGGGCACTGCTTCCCAAACGTTTTCCATAGCTTTCTCCTTTCGTTTAGGCCTTTTTACTTCGTCTCATTTTCTGTCACATTAGACAGGTGGCTTTAAAAAATGTTGCATCGCTTTTATAAAAAAATTATGCAACATTTCTGACATGCTGATTGTCGTATATTATGTAGAGAGAAAATGACAGACGACAAGCTTCTAATTAACAAAATACTGGCTGGAAACAAGAAAGCGTTTCAGTCTTTGGTTGAAGAGTATCAACGCCTGGTCAGCCATATAGTATTCAGAATGGTTTCCTACAGTGTGGATAGGGAAGATATCTGTCAGGACGTATTTCTGAAGGTCTATCAAAATTTAGGAGGCTTTAAGTTTGAATCGAAGCTTTCCACCTGGATTGCGAAGATTGCATACAACACATGTATTAGTTATCTGGAGAAAAAAAGGATTCCCCTTTTTGATGATCTATCATCCAAAAACAAATCGCTGGAGTCTATTTCAGACTGCAGTATTCGTCCGGATGAAATTGTCGAGGGAAGAGAGATCTCGTTTCTCTTGCAGACTGAAATTGAGAAGATGCCGGTTCGTTTTCGAACCATACTGACGCTTTATCATCTGGATCAAATGAGTTATAACCAGATCGGCCAAACAATGGGATTACCCCAAGGGACTGTCAAAAGCTATCTCTTTCGGGCAAGACGACTTTTAAAGGAGAACCTGATGGCAAAATATCAGCCGGAGGATCTATGCCACTAAAACACTTAACCGATGAGGAGATTCAGGACTATCTGGACGGGAATCTTTCTCAACAAAAGACATTATTGGCCGAAAGGCATCTGGAAACTTGCCCGCTTTGTCAGGAGACTTTGAAGCAATACCAAAGTTTGTATGTGGGTCTTAAAAACGATAAGGGCTTTGATCTTTCCAAAAGCTTTGCAAAATCCGTTATCAAAAGGCTTCCGGCAGAAGGGGAAGCGGAATCTCGGTTCAATTTTGTGAATATCTTCCTGACAATTCTGGGGATAATCATTACGGCGGGAGTAACGCTTTATTATGTGGATTTAAGACCGCTGGTCAAAGCCTTTTCTCATGTTCTGCCTGGACCCGAACTTGGCTCGGGGCTTGTTGCTTTTATCAAAAACCTTTTGGTAGGTTTAAACGGGAACATCGGTTTTCTAATTTTTGCCCTCCTGACTTTAGTGATCATTGGCGCTTTAGACCATTTCGTCTTTCAGCCAAAATACAGGCGGATTTCGTTGTAAAGTTGACTCCAGTAATAATATAGGAATATTGCCACAAAAAATATCAGATCCACGGGGGTCCTGATTTACCTTAACTTTTTGAAATGTAATTTCGCATATTTCACCGTATGCTTTGGATCAGTCAACACGGTCTCAGGTGAGGTAGCCAATCATTTTTCTCCCTCTACTATTTGAAATACGCCTTGATATTTTGAGATTTTTCTGACGCTCTTAAAGCCCGCCTCTTTAACCTCATTGGTAAGCCCATGCTTCAACATATCTTTTCGGGTGGGTGTCTCAAAATTGAAAGGCAGCCAATAGAAAAACCAGAAGCCTATAAATAATCGAATAATGGAACTTTCCGGATTATCCACTTCCAGGATTATTACTTTACCCTTTTCTTTCAGAATGCTTTTTGCTTCGGTCAAAACTTTTAACCGAACCTCTCTTGGCATTTCATGAAGAGCATGGGTGATAAACACCTTGTCAAAATATCCATCCTCAAAGCCAGTGGCACTTACATCCCCTTCCACAAATCGAATGCTGCTTTTGTGCCCTCCCTTTTTAGCCACATTTATTTGTCCCGAAGAAAGATCCATCCCTATTATTTGGTTCATCTTTCCTGCTTTCCTAACAATGGCAAAAGTAGCGCCGCCAGTCCCACAACACATGTCAAAAATCCTATCTCTTGGTGAAAAATCGACGTGCGCTATCAACTCTTCTCTGCATTTTGTTTCTCCACCGAAAGGTAGAAAACAATATTTCATCAGAAGATTATAGTAATGACAATGAACATTGTCATAAAACCACTTGTATGCCTCTCTATTTAATGTCTTTTGTTCTAACATTAGAATTGACTCAAGCAATGTCAGCTAACGTGTTGCCCGTTTGCGAAGTCCCCAAGTATTTGGGTGAGTCTTTCGATTTGCCTCAGGATAAACTTCCCCCAGCCGCAAATACAGTGATGGATGAATGTAACGATCAAGTTTTATCAAGATGATGTCGGGTATACTCCGCATCGTAGGTTATTCGACTGCTGTGATCATAGGATCAATATTCAGAGGCGCAGCCATCTGCAACCTAATTTTCACAACGGTCGCAACATCGCATCCACGCCTTTGATATCTTTCGGGCGCTGCTCTTCTGAAAGTTGGTCGAATAATTGACCTGCCAACTCCGCTCCACTGTGCGAAGGGATTACTTCTCGAAATCCAATGTCATTTAACCAGGATACCACGGTCTTTCCTGAGGGATGAGTAAGTGAGCAGATTCGTACGTCAATGACAGCCAAACGAATTTTTTCCAAAAACAGCGCAGTAATCATATCAAAAGAAAATGGACTGTCATCTTTGAAAAAAGTCTTTATCACCTCTTGTCGGGACATCGCAAAGGTTATACCATACAGCCTGACACGTTCTTAATCAATATGGCGATCAAATAGAATGAGCCAACATGTATGGTCGTCAATCTGCCAAAGCCAAATATCTTTTTCTCGGCCATTTTTGTACGTGCTAAGAGCGTCATAGGCAATCCGCAGACGTCCCCCGGAGCGTAACACCCGGAAAAACTCTTGCAAGGTGGTCTTTGGATCTGCGGTTTCTTCCACAGAATGAGCAGTCATGACTCCATCGAAGGCATTGTCCTGAAAGGGCAAGGATGTTCCGGGAGCAACGTAGATAAATTTCGCATTTGAAATGCCAAGACGTTTAGCGTTCTTTCTACATACCTCAACCCGGCGAAGGGAACCGTCAATTCCCACAACTTTGTGGACAAAGGTGCTACAATCAAAGATGGCCATCCATCCCCGGGACCGAAATCCAGTAATCTCTTTCCCTCTGTTGAAAAAAAGTAGTTGAAAAGCGATCCTCGGTCTCGCCAGTGTGGCTTCTTGCCTGTATCGAACGGCTGGTATATGATTGGAAGAGATCGGCCTGACTGAGAGTTCATATCATCATATATGAACTTTTCCGAAGTGCAAGCTTTCGGCTTAAATTCTTGTTCAATCCATTTAAATAAACCCACGGTTTTTCCTCGAACAACAAATACATAGTTATGCATCCCCGCTTCATTTTGCGGTTCGACTCTGCTCCCTTCAACCTTGCTCAGGGACAGTGAGCGAAGTCGAACTGTCACCGTCCTGTCTTCGACCCTGCACTTCGTCCCCCGCCACAGGCGGGGTGTCGAAGGAGAGCTCAGGCCCGAAGGGAGCTTGTGGTTCGACAAGCTCACCACCCCGAGTAAAATCGAGGGGTCGAAGGATGGAGAAAGGTTCATCCTGAAGGGGATAAGGTGTGAGGTTTTCAAAATATCAACTTCATTAAGTCTTTAAGAATCTTTTTCTCATTAAGAATTTTAGGCACTAAAGTGCAGAAGAATCATATGTTGTAACATCGCAGGTATTGCTTTAAACCTTTGGGTTTTGGCTTCCCCTTCCTGCGTTTCAAAAATATGGCTTCATGATTGATAAATTGTTCTTTAGTTTAAAGGCAAAAAAAATCCCCTCGCCAAAGATTTTGCTTTTTCGACAAATTCCTATATTTTAATCCTTCTTAAGTCTGCCGCCGCCTGCTCCGGGGTGGAGGCGTTGATGTAAAGGCCGGTTCCCCATTCGAATCCATCTATTCGCATGTAGCGGGGCATGATCTCTATATGCCAGTGATAATCTTCGTTCAGAGTCTTCCAGGCTCCTCCTCTCCTTTTGGTTCGGTTAGGACCGGAGTGAAGGATATAGTTATAAGGTGAATCGTTCAAAAGAGTTTTTAATCTGAACAGGATCTCTTTAAGCAAGAAAGCCAGATTCTGGTACTCTCCATCACTTGAGTTTTCAAAATCAACCGAATGTTTTCTGGGCAAAATCCAGACCTCGTGAGTGAAGCGTGAGGCAAAAGGAGCGATGGCAAGAAAATCGGGGTTGGCGGAGATCACCCTCTTCTTGGTGGAAAGCTCCTGCTTGATCATGTCGCAAAAAACACACCTTTCTTTGTAATCGTAATATTCCTTTGCTCCCTTTAACTCCTCCTTCAAGTTTTTGGGGGTAACCGAAACAGCGATAAGCTGAGAATGAGCATGCTTTACAGGGGAGGACCCGGCTCTTTCTCCGTAGTTTTTAAAGACGAGTATCGACCTTAGCCTCAGATCCTTTTTCAGATCTGAAATCCTCTGTTTGTATGTTTGGAGAACTTTTTTGATCTGGGAAACTTCCAAATCGGCCAAATTGGCTATATGCTTGGGCGTCTCAATGATTACCTCGTGCGCTCCCACCGCATTCATCAAATCGTACATTCGCTCCGCCCTTCTGTCCAGATCCAGATTCACTCTCAAAGCTGGAGAGGTGTTGGGCACCACCCTCACCTCCCAACCCGGTCCATTCTTTTCAGACCCTTTGGCTCTTAAGGCAAAAATCTCCGGAGGGGTATATCTTTCATTCCCCTCGCAAAAAGGACAAATCCCCTCCTCGATCAATTTCTCCATCTCAATTAAACTGGAAGGACGATTCCTCTTCCGGTCCGGGTTGATCACCCATCTACCCGTGATAGGATCTTTTCTTAAGGTGGACATTTTCGATTCCGGTTTAATGGTTCAAAAGTTCAAGGGTTCAATCTACAAAGCAAAAAATTTCGAGATTATAGTAAGTAGCAATAAGAAGGTTGTCAACATATATCTTATCAGTTGGTGGAAAGTGATTCATCTCCTGTGGACTCAGTGGAGAGAACGGCCAAGCAACTTTTTCTCCATCTTTTTCAAATACCTCTAAAAGAATACCTCTCTCAGCCCGCCCCGGCTTTTCTCAATTTTAATTTCGGGCAGGGCTTTGATGTTGATGCGGAAATAGTAACCTTCTCGGTATCCAGTAGCAATCCAGGTAAATCTGCCCTCCCAACAATGCATGTCCCGATAAAACTCGAAAGTCTGCTCGGTGATTTTATTTTCAGCAAAATCATATCGATTGTGGTAATTCAGAAGCCACCTTCGGGTCAGGGGGAGACGCAAAGAGGCGGTGGCCCAGTGCGTTTTGCCCCCTCCTCTGGTTTGACTGTACCTATGGCTGATGTTTATACTCCAGGATTGAGTCACTCTCTCCAAAAAACCCTCTGCTTCAGAGTTACTGCTCTCGGATGTTTCCGCTTCACCAAAAGCCTTCTCTTCATATTCTTCTTTTCTACCCGCACTTAATTCCTCCCAGCTTCCCCGAAGATTTATGCGAGTATCCAGGCTGAAAGATAACCAGCGTGGCGAAAGCAACTTCAGCTCGCCGGATTTATCATAGAAATCATGGATCACCGAGAAAGCTAAATCCACATTCTTAACCGCATACGAACGCAGAACCGTGGAAAGATTAGATAACTTATGTTTTTTGGCTAAAAAGTTATATCCGGAGGAGAAATTCAAATTAAAAAGATCCAACTTTTTCTCCACCTCTTTTCCCTCTATTGTGGATTTTGTCTTGATCTGAACGAGATTGCTCAACCCAAAGCTGGCCGACTTGCGTTTTGCACCTGAGCCTCCTCTTCCAGTGTATGAACGATATTCTTTCTTGCGAGTAAACTCAGGCTGCCAGGTAAAACTCATTCTCGGCGTCATCACATGCCTTATTCCCACCAGCCCTCCTATCCTGGGATGGAAAGTTCCGTAAAGAACAGTGTTAGCGGAAACATTAGTTGAATAAGTCCCCCGCCGGGCAGAGCTATTTCCCGGAATGGGAAAACCTTCAGAAAAGTTGGTCTTGAAAACATAATACCAGGTCTCCTGGTAGCGAAAGCCCGGATTTAGGACCAGCCAGCCAAGAAGCTTTTGAGGAGCAGAAAGGGATAGGTGGTTGTCGGAAACGGCGAATTTTTTTCGATCAAAATACCCATCCTTCTTGAGCCGGTATTGATAATTTACAAAATTGGAGGAGAAGGAATAGTAGATCGAATTATACCATCTCCGATCCACTTCTCCGTCTTTCTTCTCTTTTGGAGGGAAAAGGGGCAGCGACGGTCGGGTGAATCTAATAACAGGAAGGTTGAGCGTGCGATCCTCGGTGTCCAAATTCCATCTATGATCAAAAGCCAACGTAACGCTGGCTGTGCTCCATCTTTTGCTCAGGTTGGTTTGAGAATACAAAGATCTGTTCCTTCTTTCCATCGGGTCCAGGTTGAGATCACGCCAGTAATCTTTATCGCTTAAGAAGGTGCCGTAGGCAGAAAGGGAAAGAGAAGGAGAGATAGTATGCCGGTGATTGAAGGTTAAATCCCAGCGGTCACTTCGGGATTTGGTCAAGGTGGCCAAGTTCCAACTCGATTGGCGGTTATATGACCCTGCCACGCTTCCACTTAAAACATACCGCTTGGCATAGCGAGCTTGCGATTTTATTATCCACCCCGATCCCTCGTAATAATCAAAGGCAGTCTTCAAATCCCAATAGTCCGAAGCCGCCCAGTAGTAGCCCAGATTCCGAATGAATCTTTCCCCCGCCTCCAAATTGCCCAGATCAAAGGTCAAAAATCCGGAGTGTCTTCCCGGCTTGATGGGGAAAACATAGTAGGGTATGGCGGCAACCGGAAGGCTGCCAATGTATAATACCACCGGCTGAACAATCACCTTATCCCTGGTGATGATCTTCATCCTTCGGGCGTAAAAGTGATAGTGGGGCTCAGAACAGTCACAAGTGGTATAGGTGCCTTTATCCGCCAGAAGCACCTCATCCGTTATCTTTCTTAAAAGCTTTCCCCTATAGGTTCCTCTTTGAATGCTGGTAACCCCTGCTTTAACTTTTCCTCTTCTGAGGCGCAGATCATAGCTCATCCGCTCCCCTTCTATCTCGTCTTTTCCATCCTGGAGCACCGGGGAACCCTCCCATACGTCCATCTCATCTCGCTTGATCTTTATCCCCTCCGCCACCAAAATCTGCTCCTCTGTATGATAGAAAATCTTTCCAGCCGAAAGCGATATCTGTCCAAATCTGAGGTTGCTCTCTCCCTGTAAAGTAATCAGGTTCTTGTTTATCTGATAATCGATCGCCTCTGCCGAATACCAGATGGTGTCCTCCACATTTGAACTGTCTTCTATCTTCTCTTTGGGAAAGGTGTATGTTCCCATGGCCCCGCCTTTGATCAGCACCCGGTTCATCCGATCATCGAGCAAGAAAAGATCAATGGTGTCGCCGGAGGCTTCATTTTTATCGACCGAAGGCTTTGTTCCAGATTCTCTCGTAGATTGGGGATGATATATGCTGGTGGCGTTTCCGCAAGCCTCCACCTGTTTTAGCTTTTCATCCTCCAGGAAGAAGACTATCTTCTTTGCCGCCAAAAAACTTTCCCTTGCAGTTTGACTTAAAGAATCGGTGATTTCAAGATGAGAAGCTTTGGCGTTGCCCTCCACTTTGATTTTATTCACCTTATCGTCTTGAATGAAAATCTCCATCTTCTCACCGGTGAGACGATCATTTTGTTTCTCTGCCTCTGGTTTTCCCTTAAGGATTATTTTGTCTCCCCGATTTATCCAGGTGGCTTCATCGCAGGTGGCGGTCATATCAGCTTTGGTTATACGCACCTTTTCTCTGGCTATACCTTTCTCTTCATCAATATGATATTCCATAAGCTCAGCTGTTACCCTGATGGTGCTGTCGCCTTTATCGGGTTTCAGGGTCAGGGACGGAGACTGAGAGAAGACGACAAACTTTTTGACCCGATCATATTCTCCATGCCCCCCGGTTACCTTTGCATCCTCCTTTTTGCTGAAAAATACTACATTCCCATCCGCCACCACCTTTCGAGAGTTTTTGTAATAGGTAACCCTGTCGGCAGTGAGGATTTGATCGGGGTCTTCAATTCTCACGCTGTCGATGAAAACAACCTGACCGGCAGTGCGATACCACACCGCTCGATGGCTTCTTAAACTCAGGTCACCATGTTTGAAGATGACGTTTCCGATCAGATTGACCATGATGTTGTCCTTCTCCAGCCTGAGCTCAGAAAAGTCAGCGTTTAAAAGTTGGATGGATTCCTTGGTGGTCTCCTGGGCAGAAAGAGTAGGGCAAAATGAGAGAAATAGGCAAAAGCTAATAAGCAGAATATATGTGGATATGATCTTATTCATTTCCCGTATTCCGGGTGATTTTTAAAGCTAAATAGCATTCGGAAGACTAATCCTTCATCTGAGCCTGAAAATATACCACCCATATTGGTTTTGGCTTCGTCTTTAAATAGTTATACTATCTAAAGTATTTAAATGATAACCAAAGAGCAAGATTTTTAACTGGCGAGATACCAGATCAAATAATGTTAGCGTGCAAAATCGGGTTCGTTTTCGCAAGGTAAAGGGTGTATCCTTGCTTGAGTTGCAGAAATGTTAAAAAGGAAGGAAACATCTTGTCTCATAAAAACAACTCGATTTTTCAAAGAGTAATTTAGCCACCAACCTAGCAGAAGTTAAGAGGATGTTGAAGAAGAGTGTGTCAAGTAAATTGTGATTCTCTTGTTGGATAGGGGTTGCACCCCTATCCTTCCTTTGCCGACAGGGGTTCAACCCCTGTCCGAACCGTGAGACGTCTTTTCGTCCCAATAATCTAAGGGTGAGGCTAACCCACTTCCATCCATTCATTGATCGATATTTGTCATCTTGAAACCATATGGGCTTTTTGTTTGACAACAAATGCTTCAGCTGTTATTATTAGATAAATGGTACATTCGCTAAACAAACATGAAGGAAAATAAGTTCATAGAAGAATTAAAACGGACCATCTATCGTTTCGGGCTTCTAAAAAAAGGTGATCGGGTTGTTGTGGCGCTCTCCGGGGGACCCGACTCTGTGGCTCTGCTTCATGGTCTGCTTGACATACAATCTGAGTTTGGTCTCAAACTTTATGTGGCTCACTTAAACCATAAATTAAGGGGAGCTGAATCGGATGAGGATGAAAGATTTGCCAAAAAGCTGGCAGGCCATCTGAAGTTGAAGTTTTTCTCCAAGAAAATCGATGTTAAAGGGGAAGCTAAAAGAAAAAAACTCGGCATTGAGGAGAGCGCCAGAGAGATACGTTACCGGTATCTGGAGAATTTAGCTGTTCAGATAAAAGCTGACAAAATTGCTTTTGGACATCAAGCCGATGATCAGGCGGAGACCTTTTTGATGAGACTTTTGAGAGGAGCAGGAGGTGCCGGGCTTTCGGGGATTCCACCCAAAAGAGGTAAAATCATCCGACCTTTAATTCAGATCAGAAGAGAGGAGATCGAAACATTCTTAAAAGCCAACCAGATCCCCTACCGACTGGATTCGTCCAATTATCTGACCGATTATTTCAGAAATAAAATCAGACTCACGCTTCTGCCCAAAATCAAAGAAGAGTTTAACCCCAAGATTGTAGAGTCCCTGAACCGAACCGCAGATATTATCTCACTCCAACAGGAATATATCAAAAAAAAATGCGAACAGATCCTGCAAGATATTGGGATCAAAAGAAAAAACAAAATGATTCTTGATTTGAAAGAGTTCGCAGCTTATGATATATGTTTGCAAAGGGAGATGATTCGGTTTTCTATAAAACAGTTACAAGGGGATCTGAATCAACTTGTCCGAAGGATCCCCCGCCTTAGGCGGGGGTCTTTTGAGTCGGTGGATAGAGCCTTAAACCTGATTCATCGAAAAAAGAGCGGGAAAAAAGTCAAATTAGTCGCCAAAATATGGCTGGAGGTCAGCGGGAACGAGTTAGCTTTCTACAGAGAAGAGAAGAAGAAATATAACTATCCCCTCACCCTTCCTGGAGAGGTGAATCTGTCCGCAGGTCAGTTGTCAGTTGACTCAAATGAGACTCAAATGAGATCCATAGGAAAGGACTGGGGCATAAAGATAAACGGGGAAATCCATAAAGGTAAGCTTCTATCACAGAATCTCATCCCCCAGAATCAGAACACCGCCTTTCTGGACTGGGAAAAGTTAAAAAAGCCGTTTCGCCTTCGCAGTAGAAGAAGGGGAGATAAATTTAAACCCCTGGGAATGAAGGGGACCAAAAGTCTTGCCGACTTTCTAATAGATGCTAAAGTGCCCCGACACCTGCGGGATGAGGTGCCGATTTTGACCTCAAAAGGCAAAATCGTCTGGGTAGTAGGTTACCGGATCAGCGATGAGTTCAAGGTGAACCAAAAAACCAAAAAGGTGTTGAAGCTTGAGGCAACGGTTTTGTGATTTTTAAAATATGAAGGATCAACTTAAAATCATAATTGGAAAGCGGGCATTGAAAGAAAAGATAAAAGAGCTGGCGCACAAGATCTCAAATGATTACCGGTATAAGAATCCAGTGCTGGTGGGAATACTCAAAGGAAGCTTCATCTTCATGGCAGATCTAACAAGGGAGCTTCAAATACCCCACCAGATTGATTTCATCTCCGTAGCCAGCTATGGCTCTGGTAAACATGCATCGGGAGTGGTGAGATGGCTCAAAGATTTGAGCATAAATATTGAAGGAAAGCACGTAATAATAGTGGAAGACATAATAGATTCCGGTCTCACGTTAAATTATATAAGAAATAATCTTTTGACCAGAAAACCGAAGAGCTTAACGATCGTAACTTTGCTCAATAAGAAGAGGAGGAGAAAGATCAAAATACCTTTAAGATATGAGGGGTTTTCCATACCGGATGAGTTTGTGGTGGGTTATGGCTTGGATTACGGTGAGAAGTATCGCAATCTGCCTTACATTGCTCAGTTAAGGAATGAAAAAAATGAATGATCGTATGGAGAATGTTTCAAAGAGAAAACAGCTAAGCTTGCTGAATGTGCTTATGAAAAAGAACTCGAGAAGAGATAGGGAGAAAGAGGGTTCTCCTGGTCGACCCCAGAGAAAAAGAAAGCCTCCGGAGGAAAAGAAAGAGGAATTCAAATGGAGGAAGGGAACTCGTACTTTGATCTTCTGGGTGATCCTCCTGCTTTTGTCCATCTCTTTGTTCCAGTATTATTCTCGCAGCAAGAGGGACGTGGTTACCATCACTTATACTGAGTTCATGCAACAGTTGGAGAAATCTAATGTCAAGAAGGTAACCTTGATGGAGAAGGATGTCCAGGGAGAATTTGTAAGAGAAATATCCAAAACTGTGGGAAGACAGACGGGTCGTTTCAGCAAGTTCGAGCTTCACATTCCGTTTGAGGATCCTGGGCTTTTGGAGAAGCTGGAGGCAAAAAATGTGGAGATAGATGCAGAGCCACCTACTACCAACTGGTCTGGGATAATTTTGACCTCACTTCCCTGGTTAATTCTGATCGTCTTCTGGCTTTTCATGCTCAGACAGATGCAGGGTGGTGGTCCTAAAAGTCTTTTCTCCTTTGGAAAAAGCAAAGCCAAGCTCCTCTCCGGCGACCGACCCAAGGTGACCTTCCAGGACGTGGCTGGGGCAGACGAAGCCAAGCAGGAGCTTCAGGAGATAATCGAGTTTTTGAAAGACCCAGGCAAATTCCAAAAGCTGGGAGGGAAAATCCCCAAAGGGGCGCTAATTTTGGGAGCTCCCGGAACCGGAAAGACCCTCCTAGCCAGAGCTGTTGCCGGGGAGGCAGAGGTACCCTTCTTCAGCATGAGTGGATCTGATTTTGTGGAGATGTTCGTGGGAGTGGGTGCCTCCCGGGTGAGGGACCTTTTCGATCAGGGCAAAAAAAGCGCTCCCTGTATCATCTTCATCGACGAGATAGATGCGGTGGGAAGGCACCGGGGAGCAGGACTGGGAGGCGGACATGATGAAAGGGAACAGACCCTAAATCAGCTTCTGGTGGAGATGGATGGATTTGAATCCAACGAAGGGGTGATCCTTTTAGCCGCCACCAATCGCCCGGATGTTTTAGACCCAGCGCTTTTAAGACCCGGGAGGTTCGACAGACAGGTCGTGGTAGATACTCCGGATGTGAAGGGAAGGGAAGGGATACTCAAGGTTCACACCCGCAAAATACCCTTAGGTCAGGATGTGGATCTTTCCGTACTGGCTCGCGGCACCCCCGGTCTATCTGGTGCGGATTTGGCAAATATCGTAAACGAAGCCGCCCTTCTGGCCGCCAGAAGAGGCCATGATAAGGTTACCATGCAGGATTTTGAGGATGCCAAGGATAAGATGATGATGGGAACTGAGAGAAGAAGCCTGGTGATAAGCGAGGAGGAGAAGAAACTGACCGCCTATCACGAGTCCGGGCATGCTCTCATAGGCAAGCTGGTTCCCGGCTCGGACCCAATCCACAAGATGACCATCATCCCCAGAGGCCTGGCCCTGGGCATCACCCATTATCTTCCCGTAGATGAAAAACATACTCACTCAAAAAAATATCTGGATACCAAGCTTTTACATCTGATGGGAGGACGGGTGGCGGAGAAATTAGTGTTTAATGAGCTATCCACCGGAGCAGCCAATGACATAGAGAAAGCCACAGGGCTGGCACGAAAGATGGTCTGTGAATGGGGGATGAGCGAAAGATTGGGTCCTTTGACCTTCGGCAAAAAGGAGGAGCAGATATTCTTAGGCAGGGAGATAGCAACTCACCGGGATTACAGCGAACACACTGCCCAGGAGATAGATAAAGAGGTCAAAAGGATTGTGGATGAGGCGGAGGTAAAAACCACCGAGCTTTTGAGTGCCAACACAGATAAACTCCATCTTTTAGCCAATGTTCTTCTGGAGAAGGAGATTCTGGATGGGGAGGAGATCGATAGAATCCTGCGGGGTGAAAAGTTAGAGCCTGTTCGGCTGGAGACGGAGAAGAAGAAATCCTAAGTCAGCGGTCGGCCCTCCGCCGCCTGACGTCGGCAGAAATGGACAAAGAGAAAATTCAAAAAGCCGTCAGAATGATTTTGGAGGCGGTGGGAGAAGATCCAGAAAGGGATGGGCTTCGTGATACTCCCAAAAGGGTGGCAGATTTTTATGAAGAAATTTTTGCCGGACTTTCCGAAAATCCCGAGGCTCAGATAAAGCTCTACTCTGCTCCCGATCAGGATGATCCGAATTTGGATCCGGTGGAGATGATCATCACCAAGGACATCTTCTTTCATTCACTTTGCGAGCATCATCTTCTCCCCTTCTTCGGAAAAGCGCACATCGCCTACATCCCCACAGATAATCAGATAACCGGATTCTCCAGATTGGTGCGGGTGATCGAGGTTTTATCAAGAAGACCTCAACTGCAGGAGCGCCTCACCGCTCAGATTGCAGACGTTTTGATGAAGGTTCTTAAGCCCAAGGGAGTGCTGGTCATCATGGAGGCGGAGCAGATGTGTCTTACCATGCGGGGCTTGAAAAAACCAGGCTCTGTGGCCATCACCTCCGCCATGCGCGGAGCGCTTAAGGAAGATGCCCTCAGAAAGGAAGCCTTCTCCCTAATAAAGGGCAAATAATTCTCTAATTTTCCTACGATGTCGGCAATAAATACTCACAAGATAATTATTGGGGATTCTCGCAGTATGAAAGAACTGACAAATGAGTCCGTTCATCTGGTCGTTACCTCTCCTCCTTACTGGCAATTGAAGGATTACGGCCATAAAGAGCAAATTGGCTATAATGATACTTATGAGGATTACATAAATAACCTGAATCTGGTATGGAGTGAATGCTACCGCGTGCTTCATAAAGGTTGTCGCCTATGCATAAATATTGGGGATCAATTCGCTCGCTCAGTTTATTACGGTAGATACAAAATAATTCCCATTCGAACCGAAATTATCAAGTTCTGTGAAACAATTGGATTCGATTATATGGGTGCAATTATATGGCAAAAAGTTACGACCTGTAATACTACTGGCGGGGCGACCGTAATGGGCTCATTTCCTTATCCCAGAAGTGGCATTCTCAAGATAGATTATGAATTCATATTGATCTTCAAGAGACTTGGAAATCCCCCTAAAGTGTCAAAAAAGATAAAAGAGGAATCCAAACTTTCTCAAAGGGAATGGAATGAGTATTTTTGTGGACATTGGAGCTTCGCGGGAGAAAAACAGAATAGACACTTGGCAATGTTTCCCGAAGAGTTGCCCCGGCGACTTATCAAAATGTTCAGTTTTGTCGGTGATACCATTCTGGATCCGTTCCTGGGGAGTGGAACAACAACTCAAGCGGCAAAGAATCTAAAGAGGAATTCAAAAGGTTACGAAATTAGTGAAGGATTTTTGCCTATTATTAAGAAAAAAGTAGAAATCGAGAAATTTACCATTTTTGATGATGCGGAATTTCAGATAATAAAGCAGGAAAATCTAAAAGATGATTTCAAGGAAGAAATCAAAAGATTGCCTTACCTCTTCAAGGATCCTTTAAAGTTTGATAAGAAGGTTGATCCAAAGCAACTGAGATTTGGCTCCCGCGTAGATAATTCTGAATACAACAAAGAGAGCGGATATAAAATCAAAGAGATTATCAGTCCTGAGATGTTGATGCTGGAAGATGGTTTGAAAGTGAAATTAATAGGTGTCAAAGAAAGAAAGAAATTTAACGGAGAAGCCAACCGGTTCCTGCTGGAGCGACTGACAGGAAAAAGAATTTTTATAAAATTCGATAACACCAAATACGACGACCAAGGCAATCTTCTTTGCTACCTATATCTTCACAATAAAACGTTTATAAATGCCCATTTGATTAAGTCTGGACTTGTGGATGTGGATACATCCTTTGATTACAAATATAAGTCTAAATTTTTGGCATTACAGAATAGATAGCAGAAAAACAAAAGCAATGAAGATAATACTCTCCAATGCGGAAATCAGGAAGTGTATAGACCTTGAAACTCCTGATTTCCCAAAATATGCAAGTCAACTCATTAATCTCGCAAATCAAAATGCTCAGGGCACAAGACCTAAAGTCGTAGGTCAGATGAGCGACCTTATAAAACAATTTCCTGGAAGAACAATAAATGAATGGGAGGAGTGGTACATAAGGAAAAATCCGAAAGCAATTCAAACTGCGACCAACAAAATCTTGGAAATGGTCAAAAGTTTAAAAGAAGTGATAGGCAAAGTTGACAGGGAAATGGTGGAAAAATGGGTAAAGGATTTAGTAATTGTCAAAACATTCCTGGGGCTGAAGTTTCAGGAGGCCATATTAAAGAGAGGAGCGGAGATTAAAGGCACCTCTTCCCGTTTAGCAGATTTTACGGAAGAATCAAAGGGTATTGATGGATATATTGGTGACATCCCCGTTTCCATAAAGCCGGAAACATATGAAATCAAAAAGTCTCTCCCGGAAGATATTCCGGTAAAGATAATTTACTACAAAAAGATCAAGAACGGAATAGAGGTGGATTACAAAGAAATCTTTTGATAAAGTTACGCTAAAGTTTGGTCGTGCGTCAGATTTGGACTCGTCCAATAGGAAAAAGTTGAATCATGCAACAAACGATCCTATGAAACAAAATGGAATTCAAGCTCAATTTTTCTAAAGGAATTTTCGACCTTTCATCGCGCACGCATATTATGGGGGTCTTGAATGTGACTCCCGATTCTTTCTCCGATGGGGGCAAGTTTTTTAAGTTAGAGGATGCGGTTAGAGAGGGATCAAAGATGGCTGAAGAGGGGGCGGATATAATCGATGTGGGAGGGGAATCCACCCGTCCCGGCTCAGATCCGGTCCCCATCCAAGAGGAGCTTTCCCGGGTGATTCCGGTGATTAAGTCTCTCTCCAAAAAGACAGACGTCCCCATCTCCATTGACACCTATAAAGCAGAAGTGGCTAAGCAAGCGTTGGATGCGGGAGCACAGATGATAAACGAGATCAGCGCATTGCGATTTGATCCGGAGATGAAAAAGATCGCCTCAGAATATAAAGTTCCGATAAATTTGATGCATATCAAGGGAACTCCCAAAAACATGCAGAAAGATCCTTCATATGAGGATGTGATGGGCGAGATCACAGAGTATCTGAAACAAAGCATCGAAATCGCCTGTGATGCGGGGATTGACCCGAAAAAAATCATGATCGATCCGGGAATCGGATTTGGAAAAAGGTTGGAGGACAATCTAAATATATTGAAAAACTTAAAAAAAATCTGTATATTGAATTGTCCTATTTTGATCGGCTGCTCGCGAAAATCTTTTATCGGCAAAATACTTAATCTGCCGATGGAGGAGAGATTGGAAGGGAGCTTAGCCGCTTTGGCGGTGGCGGTGATGAGCGGAGCAAACATCATCCGGGTGCACGATGTCAAAGAAAGCAAAAGGGTAGCCAAATTGGTGGATGCCATCTTACGCTTAAATTAAGAAGGGAAGCCTATAAATGGAGATTTCAGATTTCTTGAAATCAGATACTTTTATACCACCACTACTTAAACCCAAAGAAAACTTCGTTTGTGGTGATAACTTCGTCCGAAATTCCGAACCCCGTTATGAGAGATGAGAAATCATGAGTGCTGGAAAAGTTATATCAAATATAGTGTTTAAGAAAATTATTTTAATCCTCAGAAGTCACGGAGCAAAAAGGATTGGTGTTTTTGGATCATACGCGAGAGGCGATATGAATCCAGAAAGTGACATCGATATTCTTGTGGAATTCTCAGAGAGAAAAAGTCTACTCGATATTGTAGGAATAGAACAGGAGTTATCCGAATCGTTAGGCATAAAGGTAGATTTGTTAACTGAAAAGTTCATAAGTCCTTATTTAATTGACAGGATCAAAAAGGAAACAGCGGTGATTTACGAATGAAAAGAGATAATATTGTGTATTTAAGGCATATTTTGGATGCCATACACCGAATTGAAGAATATACAACGGGTGTGAAATACGAGGGTTTCATGGGCAACAATTTGGTCCAAGCCGGTGTGATGAGAGAGATCGAAATAATGGGAGAGGCTGCTAAGAGATTAACCAATGAATTCAAAGAAAAATATCCGGATATACCTTGGAAGAAAGTGGCAGGGATGAGAGATAAGTTGATACATGGTTATTTCGGCGTCGATTTAGACGCAGTGTGGGACACGGTTAAGAAAGATATTAATGTATTGGAAGGCAAAATAAAGGATATAATTGAAAGAGAAGACAAAAGATGAGTGGGATTCAGAACTTTCGAAATCCTTCATTTTTCATTAAAATTTAAGTAGTGCGCTGAATAGGTTTTTAAAGACTTTTGCGACACATGAAAAGAAAAGGCAGGGGAGAAAGTAAACTCAAGAATTTTCGTCTTCAGAAGGGAATATGGAGCTATTTCATATCAGCTTTTTAAAATTCACCGTAGTCGATTTAATCGACGTGGCACTGGTAGCATTTTTGTTTTCCCGGCTGCTGATTTTGATGAAAGGAACCCGCTCGGCGCAGATCGTTTTGGGACTTTTCTTGCTTTTTTCCATCTCGTTTTTAGCCTTCTGGTTCCGACTGGAGGGACTTAAATGGCTGATTACCAACATTGCCACCGTGGGGATTTTGGTTTTAGTTATCGTATTTCAGCCGGAGCTTAGGAATGCCTTAGCTCAGATAGGGCACAACAAACTCTTTCGCCTGTTTTTTAGATACGAGAAGAGTAAGACCTTAGATGAGTTGGTCAAAGCGGCCGTAAGGCTTTCACAACTCCGCTATGGTGGGCTTTTAGTGATTGAAAGGGAGATCGGGCTCAAAAATTTTATAGAGACTGGAAAGTCTGTCAACGCCGAGGTCTCGGCTGATCTTCTGGTAACCATATTCACCCCCTACACCCCTCTTCACGACGGAGCCGCAATCATACAGGGAGATTATGTGGTGGCAGTAGCTTGCACTCTCCCCCTGACTCAAAATCCTCGATACGCTAAGCTCTTCGGGATGCGGCACAAAGCCGCCATCGGGGTGACCGAGGAATCAGATGCCATCTCCATTGCAGTCTCCGAGGAGACCGGAAAGATATCGATCGCCTTTAAAGGGGTCTTGTATACGGAGATCGATAAATCTGTGTTGAAAGAGACCTTAGTCCGGATGGCAAAATCTGGATAATCGGACAAGCCCTGGTTTCTTTTGGAAAGTGGTATGCTATTTATCGATAATGCGGAGATTTTTGTCAAAGGGGGAGGAGGCGGCAGAGGATGCGTCAGCTTCAGGCGGGAGAAATATGTGCCCAAGGGAGGACCGGATGGAGGTGATGGTGGGGATGGCGGTGACGTGATCATTCAGGTGGAGTCCCATATGACCACCTTACTGGACTTCCGCTACAAAAGACATTATAAGGCAGAAAACGGAGAACCGGGAAGGGGGGCTTTAAAACAGGGAAAGAGAGGCAAAGACGAATCAATAAAAGTTCCTCCGGGAACCATCATCAGAGATCTGGATTCAGGAAAAATCATAGCGGATCTAACCAAGAAAGGTCAAATGGTGGCGGCGGCTCGCGGTGGAAGGGGGGGGAGGGGGAATGCTCATTTCAAATCACCCACTCTCCAGTCACCACGAAAAGCAGAGTCGGGAATAAAAGGGGAACAAAGAAAGCTCTCCCTCGAATTGAAGCTTTTAGCTGACGTGGGGATAGTGGGGCAACCCAACGTGGGCAAATCAACTCTTCTAGCAAATCTCTCCTCTGCCAAGCCCAAGATAGCGAACTACCCCTTCACCACCCTTACGCCCAACCTGGGAATGGTAAAGTTAGAAGATCACCAAAGCTTCGTTCTGGCTGATATTCCCGGATTGATCGAGGGAGCTCACCAGGGAAAAGGCTTGGGCATCGAGTTTCTCAAGCATATTCAAAGGACAAAACTTCTTCTTTATCTTTTGGACGCTACCTCTGAGGATATTAAGCGTGATTATGAGGCACTTTTAAAGGAGATCGAGCTTTTTGATCCCCTCCTCTCCCAGCGCCCAAAGGTGGTGGTTTTAAATAAAATCGACCTTTTGCCACACGTAAAAAAGACAAAAATTGGCATGAGCAAAATCCCTGTATGTTACATCTCAGCTTTGACCGGCAAAGGGATAAAAGATCTTTTGAAAATTATAAAATCTAAGTTAGAAGAAATAAAAAGGAAAGAAAGAGAAGATAAAAATTAATGTAACGACTGAAGTTATATCGATTACCCAAAAAGTTCCTGTGCCAGTCGGGTCCCCTGACCCGACTGGATTCAAGCCTGCCAGGTCAGGGGACCTGGCAGGCACAGAGGAAATTATAAAGTCCAAATTTGAGGAAATAAAAAGAGAGCTATCTTGAATGAGTCCTGAAGGAAGAATAGCTTTTCGAAGCTCGTCTAATGGTGACGAGACTCGCTTCGAAGCTTGAAGCTCGGTGATTGAAGCTGGAAAATTCCCAACAGATGAAAATTTCAAGCTTCGAACTTCGGAAGTCGAGCATCGCAACGAGCTTCGCCAACGATGTGAAGCTCGTATGAGTGCATACGCACATTCATACGAACAAACGATATTCAATTCCGTTTTCGTATCTATGACCAAAAAGTTACGAGGATAAGATTTTGGACTCTTCCGAACTGAAAAGCTGGCTGGCTCTTTTCACCGTCCCCCAGGTCGGGCCGGTTCGATATATCTTTTTGGTCAAACATTTCGGCTCACCGGAAAAAGTGTTGAAAGCTTCAAAAGAAGAGCTGGCAGAGTTGCCGGATATAGGGCCGGTGGTCGCCTCCAATATAAAAAATAAAGTCTCCTGGGATAAAGTGGAAGAGCAACTGAGGTTGATTCAGAAAAACCAGGTGCAGATTGTAACCTTCAGAGATGAAAACTATCCTGAGAATCTTCTGTCAATCTACGACCCTCCTCCGTTTCTTTTCTTCAAAGGAAAGATCAAAGAAGAAGATCGGAATGCGGTAGCAATAGTGGGGTGTCGCTCCGCCTCCCTTTACGGAAAACGGATCACCGAAAGGATTGGAAGAGAGCTTTCCCAAAGGGGAATCACCATAGTTAGCGGACTGGCCAGGGGTATAGATTCCATCGGGCACCTTTCCGCCTTAAAGGAGAATGGCAGGACTTTGGCTGTCTTCGGCTCAGGACTTGATGTGATTTATCCTCGGGAAAACAGGAAGCTAACAGAACAGATCATATCATCCGGAGCCATCCTTTCTGAATTCCCCTTGGGCACCAAACCTGAAGCACCCAATTTCCCCAGACGAAATAGACTGATAAGCGGGCTATCCTTGGGAGTGGTGATCGTGGAGGCGGGAACAAAAAGCGGAGCACTTCTCACCGCGCATTGCGCCTTAGAGCAGAACCGGGAGGTCTTCGCCATCCCGGGCAATCTGGGATCAAAAAACAGTGAGGGAACAAATAAACTGATAAAACAAGGAGCCAAACTGGTCACCTCGGTGGAGGATATCTTGGAGGAGTTGCAAATAACTACCAAGAGTGGGGAATCCTTATCTTCTGTTCTGACCGAAGAAGATCTGTCCCATCTTTCGGAGATGGAAAAGAGTATACTTAAGCTCATTTCAGATGAACCTTATCACATAGACAAAATCGCCTCCCAAGCTTCTGTTGGCGTATGGCAAGCTTTATCGTCGCTTTTATCTTTGGAGCTAAAGGGTTTGGTGAAACAACTTTCCGGCAAAATGTTTGTGCGAGCTTAGAAGACCTCTCCCCCTATTTCCCCCTCTCCATTTCATGGAGAGAGGTTCACCCTGAAGGGATTCACCCTGAAGGGGACAGGGGGTGAGGTAAGAAATCAGGTTCAATGAGACAAATGAATAAAATCATAAAAACAAAATTTTGCCCTTAAAGTATTCCGAAAACTTGCATTTGTTATCTATTTGATTTAAATTATGACTTAAATGTTTCTTTTGTGTAATCTGCAAAATGATGGAAAGCGTTTGTTGCAAAAAAGGATAATGTTTTGGTCGAAAGGAAGATTCAGGTAATAAACAAACTGGGACTTCATGCCAGGCCAGCCGCCATGCTGGTGCAGAAGGCGTCCAAGTTCAAATCCGAGATAAAAATAAAAAAGGAAGATATCGAGGCAAATGCCAAAAGCATCTTAAGCGTGATGATGTTGGCCGCAGAAATGGGAAGCTTTGTGATCGTCAAAGCCGAAGGAGAAGATGAAGAGCAGGTGGTGGAGGCAATAGCAAAATTGTTTGAGGAAAGGTTTGGAGAGGAGTAAGTGAGAAAACCGAACAAACAGGTCTGTGTCATCTTTCGGGGTATTCCCGCCTCACCCGGGGTGGTGATAGGGAAAGTGTTTCTTCTGGATCGCGAAAGCATCCAGGTAACCAAAGAGAAGATTGAAGAAAATGAGGTGGCAAAGGAGATCTTGAAGTTTAAGAAGGCTTTAAACGACACCAAAGAGGAAGTTCTCAAGATAAAAGAAAAGGTAGCTAAAAGGATCGATCCGGATCATGCCAGGATATTTGATGCTCAGATCATGACCATGGAGGATGAGTTAATTAATAACGCGGTGATCGAGAAAATCAAGCAGGAAAGAAGCAATGCAGAGTTTGTCTACAAGAAGGTGCTTGAACGGACCATAAAGTCCTTATCCTCTTCCAAGGATGAGTATCTCAGGGAAAGGGTAATGGACATAAAGGCGGTAGGCCGCCGTCTGATCTACAATCTTTTGGGCATAAAACATCTTACCCTGGAAAGCATCGACTCTCCGGTAATCTTAGTGGCCCGGTCTCTTTCTCCCGGCGACGTGGTGCATATGAAGAAGGAAAGTATCCTGGGCTTTGCCACCGATATGGGTGGAGGAACCTCTCATGTGGCTCTCTTAGCCAAATCCATGGGAATTCCGGCTGTGGTGGGACTGAAGAACCTCTTCGATCAGGTTCTGGATAAACAAAGCATCATCTTGGATGGAATAAAGGGAGAGGTGCTTATTTGCCCGGATGAGCAAACCCTAAAGGAATACGAGAAGAGAAGAAGGTATATACTTCAAAAGACGGCTGAGCTTTCCAAACTCAAGTCGCTTCCCGCAGAGACTTTTGATGGAAGGAAAATTGAGCTTTCCGCCAATATCGAGCTCCCCTCTGATGCCGATTCTGCCTTAGAATATGGGGCAGAGGGTGTCGGCTTATTCCGGACAGAGTATTTATATATCGCCCGGGCTGGCTTTCCTACTGAAAACGAGCAATATAAAGCCTACCTTGAGGTGGCGGAGAAGGTATATCCAAAATCGGTCATCCTGCGGACCTTCGATTTAGGCGGTGACAAATTTGATCGGCACACCGGGGACCTGTATGAGACCAATCCCTTCTTGGGATGGCGAGCCATCCGCGCCTGCTTGGATCTTCCAGAGATATTCAAGGTTCAGCTAAGAGCCATGCTGAAAGCCAGTGCCAAAAAGAACATAAAGATCATGTTCCCCATGATCTCCGAGGTGGGAGAGCTTCAAAAAGCCAAAGCCATACTAAATGAGGCTAAAGAGGAGTTGAGGCGAAAGAAAATTCCATTTGATGAGGAAATTCCGGTGGGGATAATGGTGGAGATACCTTCTGCCGCATTGGCTGGTGACGCTTTAGCAAAAGAGTGTGATTTCTTCAGCATCGGGACCAACGATCTGATTCAGTACACCCTGGCGGTGGATCGTGGGAATGAGAAGATCGCCCATCTTTACCAGGGGTTTCATCCCGCGGTGCTTAAGCTGATAAAGGAAACCATTGACGCCGCACGCAGAAATGGCATCTGGGTGGGCTTATGCGGAGAGATGGCCGCCGATCCTTTGGCCACTATCCTTTTGGTGGGAATGGGAGTGGATGAGCTTTCCACCTCCGCCATGGCTATCCCCCAGATAAAGAAGATCATCCGCTCCATAAAATTTGAAGATGCAAAAATCCATGCCCGGGAAGTGCTGAAGCTTTCCACCATCGATGAGGTAAAGAAATTTTTGGTTGAGGATTATACTAAAAGATTTGGGAAGGAGAAATAAAAACAAACTCATGTAACTCCAGAGTTAAATGAGAAGGCTCTTTTTGTGAATAAAATGTAGCGTCGCACCTCAGTTTACCCTGTCCCATGGATCCCGCGGAAACGCAGTTGTCCGCAGGATCCAAAGTCGGAAAGGGTGTGCGACGTTAAAATAAAAGGATAAATATCTCATGCATCCTTTGGACGAAACAGAGAAAATCAAAAAGATAGATCAAGGAGGGATGTATGATTTTATTTATAAGTTTCCCTCTCAATTTGAAGATGCGCTGGAACTAACTAAAGAGACCCAGCTTCCTGACTGGGACAAAAGTCAGATAAAAAGTATTGTTGTGGCTGGTCTGGGCGGCTCTGCCATTGGGGGGGACCTGGTGCGTTCATACCTAACAGAGAGGCTCGATATTCCTTTTTTCATCTCCAGGAACTATACCCTGCCCAATTTTGTGGATTCATCATCTTTGGTCTTTGTCTCCAGCTACTCTGGAAACACAGAGGAGACTCTGTCTGCTTTTGAAGATGCGTCCGGAAGAGATGCAAAAATCATCTGTATAACCTCCAACGGCAAAGTGGAAAATATCTCTTCCGAGGAGAAAATTCCTTGTGTTCACCTGCCCAAAGGCTTCCAGCCTCGTGCCGCCTTAGGATACTCCTTTGTGCCCATACTGACAATGCTGGAAAGATTGGGATTCGTTCAAGGTGAAGAGGACAACATTAAAAAAACCAAAGAGTTTTTAATCTCAAACAGAAACAAATATTTAATTGAAGTTAATACCGAAGAGAATGAAGCGAAAAAGCTTGCCACAAAGCTTCACGGGAAATTACCCATAATCTATGCTGCCTGTGATCATTTCGATGCGGTCTCCACCAGATGGAAAGGGCAGTTCTGCGAGAATGCCAAGATGCTTGCTTTCAACAACGTGTTTCCAGAGTTTAATCATAACGAGCTGGTGGGGTGGAAGGTCCTATCGGATTATCGGGATGATCTGATGGTGGTGATACTTAAAGACAAAGAAGATCATCCCCGCATCCAAAGAAGGATGGAAATCGCCAGAGATATCATTGAAAAGCAAGAGGTGGAGGTGATAGAAATCCAAAGCTGTGGAGAGAATCTTTTGTCCCGGATGTTCTCCTTGATCCAGTTGGGGGATTTTACCAGCTTCTATCTGGCTGTATTGAATAATGAAGATCCTACTCCGGTTAAGGTGATAGATTATCTGAAAAATGAGTTGGCAAAGCAAACATGAAGTATTTCTTCTGTCATTCTGAGTCCCGCCAAGAGGCGGGACGAAGAATCTAAACCCAGTTAAAAATCCCGCCAAAGGCGGGAAAAAACAATGAGCTTTTACAAGGTTCACCTAAAGGTGAACACTCCAAATTCTTCTCGCCAAGTAGTCATTCAGAGACTTCAAAACTAATGTGAAACTTTCACCAAAGAGCCCAAAGTCAAATTCATGTCCCAAATCCTGAAACCCAGACGTCTCGCCATCCTATCTTTATTTTTTTGCTTCTTTGTCACCTTCTTATATCCGGTTCAAGCTGAAAACGATACATTAACAGTAAAGGTTGCTCCACCACTCGACTTGGAGGTGAAAGACACCCCTGACGATGGTGGTGGGAACCTGAACCTATATTGGAAGCCCTCCCCGGATGATAGAGAAGAGATCGGCGATATAGATGGATATGAGATTTTCCGGGCGAGCAGAAAAGACACCACCCTCAAATTAGTCACCCTGGTGAGCGACAACACCACCTCCTTTACCGATATTGGGCTGGAAAGTAAAGGAGAATATTTTTACGCAATAAGAGCGAAAAAAGGAAATTCCTATTCTCCGCTTGTTTATTCCAACTTTGCCCTTCCCAGAATAAACTGGTTCAGAACCACTCGTGTAAATATGTTGGTTTTGCTTTTGATCTTTTCCGCCTCGGTGCTTTTATACATCCGCAGTGCCAAAGGTGGAAAAAGCCTTTTTATTCGCAAATTAGCCGGGTTGGAAGCAATGGAGGAGGCGGTGGGGAGAGCCACTGAGATGGGAAAGCCGGTTCTCTTCATTCCGGGAATTTCTGATCTGGATGAAATCCAGACCATCGCCGGTCTTTCCATCCTGGGGAAAGT
>JAGMBK010000050.1 GCA_023129805.1 Candidatus Zixiibacteriota bacterium
AAAGAAAATCTTAAACCGGTCAGCGGATGAAACGGATACAATAGACCGTTTCTGCTGAAGGCGGGTGTTCTTCACCCGCCGTTTCATTTCCCGTCCACAGGATCCATAGGATTGGTGAAGCCTGCATGAATTCTGTGTCTTGAGACCAGCCATGCACGGACGTGCCCTGAGACCATGCGGTTCAGGGCGTGCCCGTCTGGGGAATACCAATGGGGAGCAAATATATTTATCGAAAAAAGCAAAGTGAAATCAAAAACAAAACATATAGTGTTAAGAGAAAAGCCCCCTCGATTCGGCTGATTTCTAACCTTGTTTTCATTATGAGGAACAACAAAATGCCGAAGACTAACGACACAGGGAACTCAAACAACCGGGTGCCTTTCTCAATGCTTAGGGGATTAATCACGGCTGCAGCCCCAATGATAAAAGAGATATTGAAGATGTTACTGCCGATTACATTTCCTACACTAATATCTGCTTCCTTACGGTAAGCAGCAACTGTTGACACGGCTAATTCCGGAAGGGAGGTTCCTATGGCCACTAAAGTTATAGCTATTACCAGTTGGCTTATCTCGAATTCTTCAGCTATGAAAATTGCTGATTTAATTAACAGGTGCGCACCACCTATAATAAATATCAAACCAATAAAAACGAGCAGAAGAAATCTAGTCGTCACTCCCCGTTCACTTTTCAGAAATCTTCCATACTCTTTCTCTGCCAGAAGGCTATTCTGGCGGTGTCTTAATGCCTGATAAAGAACATATATTAAAAACAAGATAAATCCAGTAAGAAGTACTCCGCCTTCTAAACGGCTTATCCGTAGATCAAGAGCCATCGAATAAAAGACTATTATGGCTCCGATCATAAGAGGCAACTCTTTATTTATGATGGACAATCGGACTTTGAGCGGTGAGATCATGGCCGATATGCCTAAAACCAGTCCGATATTTGCTATGACACTACCTAAGATATTACCCAAGACGATATCACTATTTCCTTTAAAAGAGGCTACTATACTCACTGCGCCCTCAGGCGCAGAACCGCCAAAAGCTACAATGGTTACACCTATAATAATTGGTTGGATATGTAAAATGCTAGCTAATCTGGATGACCCTTTGACCACCCACTTTGAGCCAAAGTGTAGTGCAGTCAAGCCAATTAAAAATATGATAATATGCATTAACATTGGTAGCTTTAATTCACAAACTCTTTTTTGCTAGAAGAACCTTTGGGGAAGTGATTCCACCCGAGACGAAGAATTTGATTCCCTGCTCTACGGTCATTTCCAAAGGGATCACCTTCTCCCTGTGGAAAAGCACGATAAACCCAGTGATGGGGGTGGGGGTGGAGGGAATAAATACAGCGATCAAATCATTGGGCTCATCGTCGAAATTCGTCTTGATTTCTTGAGTCAAGAAACCCAAACAGAACATCCCTTTGGCAGGAAATTCCGCCAGCACCACCTGTTTGAAGGAGCCCTTGTCGCTGGTGGTAATCGCTTCAATCAGTTGCTTGGAGGAACTATAAATTGTCCGCACCAGCGGAGTTTTGATCAAAAAAATCTCCCATATTTTGAAAAGCCTGGATCCGATAACGTTGGCAGTGAGAACGCCGGCTAAAAAGATCAATATGATGGTGGCGACAACCCCCAACCCGGGAACTTTATAACCTATGAGTTGGGCGATAAACGGGGAGAGGAGACCATCTATCCCTTCGAAAAGGAAACGCAAGACCAGAATGGTTATGATAAGTGGCACAATAACTAAGATTCCACCCAAGAAGTATCGCCGCAGAATTGTGTTTAATTTCGATCTTACCGACATATTTTTTGTTTCAAATGAGGGTTTAGACTAAAAAAAATCGTCTTGTTTTGCACATTTTCTTAATCGTCTAACTTCGGGCTAAAATTATCTTATTTTTGAGCTTTGTCAAGAAGATTTGGATGGACAGAGCATTCAGTTTGGATTTTTGTAGTTGCGCGTATCCTTGCCCCGCAACGATGATGATTTAAGGTGAGAGTTCACCATAAAAGGCACCCCGAATCAACGGTGAATGAATTACGGCTAAGAGAGACTCTCTAGCACCTAACTTAAGTTAGGTGCTGGAATTTAGGTTAGTCTGTTTGTTATCAGGTTATCCGGGAAAGCTAATCTACTTTTTTTCGTTTCTGAACACCCATATCTCGGAAAAATGCTTGGTTTGTCTGATATAGATCTTCTGCAGTCGGATCAATTCTAAGATCGCCACGAAGGTGACCACCATCACCAATTTGATGGGGGTATCCGAGAAAAGCTCGGTGAAGACGACTCCATCTTTCTGCTCTAAGCAGTTCAGGACATATTCGATTCTTTCCTCCACGCCCACCTTGGGATAATCTATGGTGTGGAAGGTCTCCTTGGGTTGGGTATCCAGAATCCTCTTGAAGGCGAAAATGAGATCATGCAAAGAGGCTTCTACTAGAATCTCGTCTTGGGGAAGCCGATTAAGAAAAGAGAAGTCGGTTCGCGGAAACCAATGGGACTGTTCCGCTTCCTTTGCTTTCAAAACCTGGGCCGCTTCTTTGAATTTTCGATATTCCAGGAGAGCGGCGACTAACTGCTCGCGCGGATCCTCCTCTTCCTCCTCATCTTGGGTTTTGGGCAAAAGCATCCTCACCTTGATTCGCATCAGGGTAGCCGCCATCACGATGAACTCACCTGCAATCTCTAAGTTCAACTCCTTCATCAATCCGATGTATTCTGAGTATTGCTTGGTGACGTGAGCGATGGGAATATCGTAGATGTCTACCTTGTCCCTTTTTATCAAGAAGAGAAGCAGGTCCAAAGGACCTTCGAAGACTTCTAATTTTACCGAGTAGGATGAACTACTCTCGTGGGTTCGTGTTTCGATTGATTTCATTCTCCCCCTCTATTCTTTGGTTGTGTCGGGATATTGTTCCGTATGGATCAATCCTTCGGATTGTTATCCCGACACAGAGGTAGTTTAAATAAATAAACAATGCACACAATCAATTTCCAAGACAGAATGATTATTCAGATAGTAATTCCGGTAGCTGGAATAAATATAATCCTCCAAGTTTTTTACCAATCCACGTCTCAGAGGGTTTTTATGAATATAATCCAATTTAACTTTCAAAGCTCTATCAGAATAAATCGGGATGCCTCTTGATTTTTCTTTCCACACCGCGTGTTTTGCCCTTCCATTCGCACAAGCTTTAAACACATTTAAAAAATTCCCAGCTTTTGCCGAGGTAAATGGATTTCCTACTTTCTTCATGGTTGAAGGCTCTGAGGCGATGGATTCTAAAAGAGAAATTATCCTCTTGGAGCTATTTTTGAGAAAGTGCTGCATGAAGTTTTTAATAGCGCCTCCTTTTTCCGAATTCAAAAGAATATGCAAATGATCCGGCATTATGACATAACCTTGGATCCTCACCACATATTCCTTGCGATAAAAGGTGAGTAATTCAATTAACTCATCCTTTACTTCACTTGGTTCCAACACAGGCAGTGATCTCACAATTGAACTGGTAAAGAAGTAAGAATAATTGTCTATATAAATATTTTTCCAATTACCCATACTTACTGCTCATGCATCGGGATTACAAAATCCCGATGCAACAGAAAAGTTTGGCTCGTTGCGTCAAGATCTTGTTATCCTGACACTATCAATGCTCGCCATCGGGACTACTCCGCCGGAGGCGGATCTGCCTATGGCAGAAAAGTCCCGATGCAACGGAGGATGGTGACTGTCCGTCACCACAGTTTCATTGCCTTCCTTACGTCCTCCATAGTTTTCTGCGCCCTATCTCTGGCTCTTTCTGCTCCGGATGTCAATACATTCTTCACGTAGGGCAAGTCCTTTTCCAACTCTGCCCTTTTCTGCCGGATCGGTCGCAAAGCTTTGTTAGTATTCACTGCACAGATTTTCTTACATTCCACACATCCTAATTTTCCAGAGGAGCAATTCTTATGAATAATTTCATGATCCGGGTTATAAATTTTGTGTAAAAGATATACCGGGCACTGGTCCGGATGTCCGGGATCACCCAGATGTATCTTGGTCGGATCGGTATACATGATTGATATCTTTTTGGCGGTGGACTCCTCAGTCTCTCCCATACATATGTCATTATTGTATGATTTGCTCATCTTTCTGTTATCTATACCCAAGATGCCGGAAAACTGGCTCAATTTGGCTTGAGGTTCTGGAAAGACCTCGCCATACAGGCTGTTGAATCTTCTTGCCACTTCACGGGTGAGCTCAATATGGGGAAGTTGATCCTTTCCCACCGGCACCCAATTAGCCTTGTAGATCAAAATATCAACCGCCTGAAGCAAAGGATAGCCTAAAAAGCCGTAACTATCCAAACCCAATTCTACGCTTTTCTCCTTATAAGAGGGAACCCTCTCCAGCCAGGGCGTGGGGACTATCATGGAAAAAAGAAGATGCAGTTCCGCATGCTCCTTGACCTGCGACTGAAGGAAGATGGCACATTTTTCCGGATCAAGCCCGGCGGAAAGATAATCAATGGCGACCTCGATTATTCTATCAACCAGATCGGAGGTCTGATCATAGTCCGAGGTCAAGGCATGCCAGTCCACAATACAGCAATACATCTCATAATCGTTCTGAAGCTGAACCCAGTGCCTTAACGCACCTTCCAGATTGCCCAGATGCAACTTTCCGGTGGGCTGCATACCACTTAAGATCACCTCTCTTGCCATCAGTTCTCCGTAGGTTTAAGGTCAAAGGTTTAAGGTGAAAGGTATTAGACTTTTGATTTCCACCTCAACAGTGATTGTTCCAAGCCTCTTAACAATCTCCCACATTCGTTGCATTTTTCAAAATACTCCCTATGCGTATGCATCCATACGGATATATTTTCTCAGGTAAATACTTTTTGCGATAAGCCATATAAATGATGTTTAGTCTCTTGCAACTCTGCCTGCGCTCTATTTATTCCTTCCAAGTAGATATTTATATGTTTGTTATTCCATCCCTCCGCAATGTTCGCGGCGATTGAATTTGATGATCTACGAATCTGAGAACCCAACTCAAACAGTTCGAATTTAGGAAATTTTAACGAGAGTTCATTTATCTCTAAATGTAATTCACATAATCTCCGATAAACTTCTAAGTCTTCAAAACTTCTGATTTCTCCTTTCATAATGTTTTTTCACCTTTCACCTTACTCCTTTCACCTTCCACCTTAATCAATCCAGAAACAGATATTGTCTCCATCTGTGATCAGAGATTCCCACAAATTGTTGAATGAAAGTAATGTGAGTTGGTCGTCTGGGTTGGCGCAAAAGCTTGAGTCCTGCCTGCTCCGGTGTGCGGTTTCCTTTTATATTGTTACATTTTATACAGGCACAAACCAGATTTTCCCAGTTATCCTTGCTGCCATAGATTTTGGGTATAACATGATCCACGGTCATGGCTCCATGATTTTCCCCGCAGTATTGACACCGGTGCCCGTCTCTTTGGATGATGTTTTTACGGGTGAGAAGAATTCTTTTATGGGGCACGTGGATATAAAAGCCAAGCCTTACCACGCTGGGCAATGGAATGGACAGAGAAACCGAGCGAATCATATAACCATCATGTTTTTCAATGATCTCCGCCTTGCCCAGATACACCAAGATCACAGCTCTTTTCACAGAGCAGACCGACAGCGGCTCGTAATTTTGATTTAACACCAAGACGTTTCTGTTTAGCATTTCCTAACCGACCTCTGAGCCAAAAGCGTGCTTAATTGTCTTTAAATGTAAGAAAAATCAAGCATATGTCAATCATTTTTTGAAGTTTATCTGCATGGCACAGTTGACCAATGTGTGTTATAACCAAATAAATATCAGACAATCAAGAGGGATTTTTGTAACAGGAGTCTTTTGAATAGGTTGCTGGCAGAAGCCAAAAGTTTAGATCAAAGAGAAATGAGTTGAGATTAGTTTTCATTTTGTGCTTCACTTCAAGTATGTTTCTTTGATTAATGATATGGTCAGACGCCCTTCCCAGCCCTTCCGGTAAGATGAAGCATACACCTCCTGAGGGAAGGGTGTTCGCTAAGATTAGTTGGTTGAGGCATATTTATGCTTGGTGAGCAAGAAAGGATTATTTCTCATTGAAAGCAAAAGGAACGGCCAAGAATGCTGGGTTCGCTTTGGCTACTCCCCCAAGGTTTTTTTTGAAAAAAATGCTTGACAGGGTTGAGAGTAAAGGTTATATTAGTTTCGTATTTAGCGTTCTGGGGAGTTTAGAAGGTACAAAGAAGGGGTTGTGGCGGGAAAGGAATTCCTTAATGAACTAAGGGAACTTATAACAGTATCCTTGGAGGCATATCTAGATTTCTTTCACGAGGATAAATCCTTCCTTTCCTGAAATTTAGGTAGTTTTAACTACCTGCCTGTGGGGAGAATATCAGGTAGAAGTTGTTGGCTTGAGCCTGCCCTCGGCAACAGAGCCTTTCCAAACTCAAACTTCGGTTTTAGACTGTTTGCATGAAAGTGCGGGAGAGTAATTTTTATGGGTTTTGCACGTTGGCAAGTGCAGGCAGCAGGCAGTAGGTGGCTGCACCTTTTGGTCGGACCTGGTAAAGAGAAAGATGTGACCCGACCGGGCGAACATCCCGAACGCCATCGACGCTTCATTATGCGAAGGCCAGCCTCGGACCAGGCTTGCGGCAAGCCGCCCCTGGCAAGTTGGGCTGAGAGTTTCATCTTCGCCGGTAGCTCTGCGCTCCTGTTGCTGGTGTCCACTCTTTTTCCCCAATATTGGTATTTTTCCTTTTTCGCCTTAACCCCCTTCCTCTATAGAATTATCAAAGCTACACCAGGCGAGTCCTTGCGGTTGGGATTTCTTTTTGGTCTTTCCTTCTTCGGGACTTGGTTGGTGAATTCGTTTTTCACCTCTCCTTTTGTTTCCGCCCTCCAGCTACTTTCCGGCACAGCGCTTTTTGCTCTGTTCGGCTGGACAGTGGGGTGGGCACGAGAGCGTTGGGGATTTTATCCTTCCATTGTTGCGGTACTCTGGGTGGGCTTGGAAATGGGACTGGTGAAGCTGGGGTTTGTTGGCGGACTTGTAGTGAACGAAGTGAATCTACTTTTAGGGGAAGCGGGATTCTCACACCCCTTCTTGCATGGTCTGGTCGGTCTTTTTGGTTTTCTAACGGTCTCGGCTATTATCGTTCTTTTGAATTCCTTGTTGGTTCTGGTAATTGTCAAGACCCTGGAGATAAAAAGACCCAGGGTGAAGACAACTGCCGAAGATGAAAGGATATTAGACCTTTTCTTTACCCCCGGGCTTTCCGCCCAAAAAGTTTACCTGGTGCCGGAGAGCCGTGCTCCGCCTTTTCTCCCCAAAGCTGTATGTGTCACAATGCCGTAGGTCAAGCATGTCCGTTCACGGTGAATCCGTTCAGGATGAATCCGAAGGACTACTTGACAAAAAAATGTTGTCAACCACCCGCCTTTGGCGGGGATGGTTGACCTACAATAGCTTTAATCTAATAACCTTATGTGTGTAAGGAGAATAAAAAATGCGTAAAAATATCTTACTGATTGTTTTGGTGGCGGCGATTTTTGTCTTTGTCGGAGCTATGAGCAACAGCGCAAAAGCTGCCGATGATCCGGTGGATCTAATCAAAAACGCCAAAACGCCGGTGCATCTTCACTCTTTAGCTCCTGGGGATGAGTTAGTCCATCCTTTGGAAAGCTGGATTAGCACTATGTGGCACTCACTTTATCCACCCGCTACGTACTGCCATGTATGGCATGTTATCGATGAGAGAGACAATGGTATCCCCGGGCTTAACCCTTCAGACAAGCTCAAAATCGAGCATGTGCCGGATGGTAGCTGGGTATGGGTCCACGTGGAAGAAGTGACGAAAACTCTTAAGCTCAGCAGGGTGGAGTTCCCGGATGACACTATGTATGTCGAATATACCGGCGGATATGATAGCTTAATGAACCCCGAAACTGATCCAGACTATCATCCAGTTTCCACTTGGTGGCACGAGATTGTCCCAGAATTTTGCACGTTTTACCATCTCACCAACTGGGTGGATAATGGAGATGGTGAGTTGAGCTTTTGCGACCAAATTGATCTGACAGACACGTTGGACCAAGTCACCTCGTGGCACGTGGAGGATGTGGCCACTGACATCCTGGTCCAATCGATACCGGATCCCACCGTTCCGACCATGACCCAGTGGGGAGTTATCATCCTGGTGGTGTTGATCCTTGCAAGCGCTATCTTCATCATGGTTAGAAGGAGAAGAGCAACGGTACCGGCTTAAAGGTGATCTGTCAACGGATGGAACGGATTAAACGGATGGGAAGCTGTCGCGTCTGCAACGTGTGGTGCCAAAGTGAACCATCTAAACTCGTATGGAGTTGCTCACCTTCTAAGCTAATGCACACCTTTGGTTGTTAGTCTACCATGTTGGGGCAGGGGTTCAAACCCCTGCCCTCAGCCAGAGAACACCTGATTCAGGGCAGAAATCGAAACCTCTTCCGGTCTCCCACCTGGAAGGGGTTTCTCTTTTTGTAGTCCTCAGACTTATCTTATTCATTTTTCGGCCAAGAGCAAAATTGAGCTATCCTATACCTATCAGTTCCCTGAACTGGCAGGAGACTTCCAGGCAGGTTTTTTCATTGCGTCAGGATATTGTCCCTTTGGATCTTGAGATTATCCTGACGCTATCAGTGCCTGAAATCGGGACTACAAAGTCCCGATGCAACAGAAAAATTGCCCAGTTGGGCACTCCAGTCCACTGGATCTATCCGTAGTGCATTAACTTGTCAATGTTGTGGAAGCCCCGCAAAGCGGGATCTCCGCTTCGCTCTGACAAGCTTCCGCACTCCTGACTGATAAACCTGAAGGTTTATACTCCAAAGACCCGGGCGCTGAAACGTCGCTCCCAGGCGGATTGTCCTACGGATCCTTCGGATTATCATCTGCCGTCTCTTTCAAACTATCAGCTTACACAGTTCGTTAGTTTTACATATTTGTCCTCCACTCCTTTTCCTGTGCCTGTTAGGTCACCTCACCTGGCAGAAAACTTCCAGGGGGGTTCTTACAAAACTCCCATATAAATTCCTTGCCATAGGAGTGCAGTAAGTGTATATTTAAAGATTGCATTGATCAGAGTGATTACAAATCTTCAGGTCGGTCTTATAATATGATCAAGAAGCTCATCATTGAAAAGGCAGAAAGGCTTCAGAAACTCCCTCCCACACCATTCGTGGAAGCAAAGAGGGTCAAACAAGGGTTGATCCGAAGAGGAGTGGAGGTGATCGACTTAGGTGAACTTGATCCAGACCCATCATTAAGAGATTATTTCTTCCCCCCCTTCGAGGGAAGCGAGGTGTTTGCTCTTTCGGATTCAAGAATCTGGCAAGAGCTAAAACAGAAAATAGGGAAATGGTTGGAGCAAAGATACGACCTGAAGACAAAATCTGAAAGAGAGATTCTCCCCTTCTTCGGTGAAAAGAAGGGGATCTATTACCTCCTGTTGAGTCTTATCAATCCCGGCGAAGTGGTGTCGGTGCCTGATCCGGGTGAACCAATATATAAAATAGCTTCGGTCTTAGCGGGAGCCGAAGTGGAAGCCTTTCCTTTGCTGGAGAGGAACGATTATCTTCCCAATCTGAGTGTTTTTCTTTCTTCCCGACGAGCGGGCAGTCTTCCAAAGATCTTTTTTCTGAATTATCCCCACAATCCCACCTCATCTGTGGCAGATTCTGCATTTTTCCAGGAGGTGGTAGAGTGGGCGGGAAAGAAAAACGTGCTGGTAATAAATGATGCCTCCGGGAATGAAATATGTTATGATGATCACCTCCCTGTTTCTCTTTTGCAGACTAAGAGCGCCAAAAAGCTGGCAGTGGAGAGGTTCTCCTTCTTTGCCTTGACCGGCATCCAGTTCGGTTTTCTGGTAGGAGACAGAGGAATCATATCTCAGGTAGAGTCTGTGCAAGAGGCCTTAGGAGAGACGGTTTCAAAGGCGTCGGTGCTTCAGGCTTTAGAGATTTTGAAAAACCACCCACAGATTGTGCAAAAAAACAATCTGGAATTTGCGGTAAGAAAAGATACTTTGTTGAAGGGACTTTTCAATTTAGGCTGGAAAGCAAAAAAGCCAAAGGCAGGACCCTTTGTATGGGTGAAGATTCCGCCGAGATACTCATCTGTTGGATTCTTCCGTATGCTTCTGAGGAAAGCCGGGGTGTTGGTCTCACCTGGCTTCGGGTTCGGTGAATATGGGGAAGGGTATATCCGAATAGCTTTGAACCTCCCCGCTGATCAGATCCAGAAAGCTTTGGAGAGGATAGAGAGACATTCCCACATCTGGCAAAGAAGATACCGACCAAAAAATCTTATGACGAATGATTAATGACGGATGACGAATTTCAAAAGCATTATATTATTCGTCATGCGTCATTCGTCATTAAATTATCATGGGTGTTATCAGATTACATAACATGACCTTCTATGGATATCATGGGATCTCCGCAGCAGAGAGGCAGACCGGCAGAAGGTTCGAGGTAGATGTGGAGTTGGTGGTGGATATGGACAAACCCGCCAGAAGCGATAAGTTGAAAGATACCGTAAATTATACCAAAGTCTATCGCACAGTTGAGGAACTGGTGGCAAAAAATAGATTCGCCCTTCTGGAGACGATTGCGGTAAGGTTGGCAAACCAGATTCTAAAAAGATTCAAGCCTAAAGAGGTCACAATACGAGTAAGAAAAAAGATTCCTCCGGTCCCGGGAAACTTAGATCACATAGAGGTGGAGGTCAAACGAAAACGCAGGAGGACAAAACGTAAGTAGGTGAGGTAAATAAGCTTGAGAAAGTCCGAGGTTTACTTTGGCGACGGTTCATGTAAGCTTGGGTTCAAATTTAGGCGATAGGTTCCAACATCTAAGAACGGCAATTGAGAAGATAGAGGAATCAGATAAAATCTTAATCAAGGAGGTCTCCTCTGTATATGAGAGTGAGCCGGTGGGATATGAAAATCAGAGATGGTTTTTGAACCTGGTTTTTGAAGTTCAAACATCTTTTGATCCTCTCCTCTTGTTGGAATATCTTTTAGCCATAGAAGACCAGATGGGAAGGAAAAGAGAAGAAAAATGGGGAGCCAGAAACATCGATCTGGATTTACTGCTTTACGATAACCTAATTGTGAATTCGGATCGGCTCACCATACCGCATCCGCAAATGCACCAAAGAAGATTTGTTTTAATACCTCTGGCACAAATTGCCCCCCAGCTTTTGCATCCGTTGTTGAAAAAAACTGTAAGGCAGCTTCTGGAAAGCTGTGAGGATAAATCCATGGTAAAGTTGTATTCAGAAAAAATATAAATCTTCTTTACACTGCCTGGGTTGCCAATTATATTTATCCAGCGTTTAAAACGATCATATTCTATGGCAAATGCATTAAAAGATTTTGCATCGTCATTGCGAGCGACTGAAAGGAGCGTGGTCCCGCCATAGGCGGGACTTCGTCGCTTTGCTCCTCGCAATGACATTCTATTGAATACGTTTGTATTAGTAAGAGTCGGCAATGGCTGAGATTAATTATATCAATATAGAGGGTGCTATCGGAGCAGGAAAGACCAGTCTGGCTAAGACATTAGCAGAGGAGATGGATGCTCGATTGATTCTGGAGGAGACAGAGGAGAATCCCTTTCTTCCTGACTTCTATAAGGACAAAAGAAGATACGCCTTCCAGACCCAGCTTTTTTTCCTTCTTTCCAGACATAAACAACAACAGGAGCTTTTTGCCACCGATCTTTTTCACAAAAAG
>JAGMBK010000051.1 GCA_023129805.1 Candidatus Zixiibacteriota bacterium
GTGGAAACCACTGAAAGTGTTTATGGGGTGACCTCTATTGCCCTTGACGGCGCTGGGAATCCACACATTGCATTCGATAAGGGCTACGGTACTGGCGAGCAGCTCTGGCATGCATGGTGGGATGGTTCAAACTGGCAACAAGAAGGGATAGATTCTCAACCCGATTATAGTGCAGATGTCGGTGAGTGGAATTCTATAGCATTTGATACAGATGGCTATCCCCATATTGCATATACATATCAGACTTGGGCAGGAGATTGCTATCTGAGGCATGCTTACAAGGATGCATCAGGCTGGCATATTCAGGTTGCCGACAGTCTTATTGGTGATGAATTTCAGTATGTATCCCTGGCTTTAGATAATGACAACAATCCCCACATAAGCTATTATGATTGCGATGTATATGACTTGAAATATGCCCATTGGGATGGAGCAACCTGGCATACCGTGAGAGTAGACAGCACAGGAGGTGTGGGAAAACATTCATCTATCGCTCTGGATAGTCTTGACTATCCTCACATTGCTTATCTTGACGGCACCAATTATGGAGTCAAGTATGCACGATGGGACGGCTCAAATTGGCAGATTGAGACAGTTGAATCGGATGTTGGATACGGATTTTATACCTCGCTTGCTCTTGATGCAAATGACCGTCCACACATCAGTTCTGGGGAATATATGGGTAACCTAAGATTTGCCTACTGGGATGGTTCAGATTGGCAAATTGAGGTTGTTGATAATACTGTATGCTGTGACTGGACATCACTTGCTATTGACGATAGTGGTTATTGTCATATTGCTTACTATGATGGTGGTGATTCTACAAATCTCAAATATGCCAAAAGAATCCCCACTACTACAGGTGTAGAGGAAACCGCTGATCATTCTATTCCAAGGGTTTTTTCCCTTGCACAAAACTATCCTAACCCATTTAACCCGACTACTTCTATTCAATATGTTCTTCTGAGGGAAGGCTTTGTGCAACTTCAAATATATAACATCGCTGGTCAATTAGTGCGGACACTGGTGAGTAGAAAAGAGCGGGCAGGAACTCACACAGTCAGCTGGAATGGAAAAGATAACGACGGCAAAAGTGTCAGTAGCGGGATTTACTTCTATCGATTAGAGACAGATAGATTCAAGAGTGCCAAGAAGATGTTGCTACTGAAGTAGGTGGTAGTAGATAGATTATATTTAGGCGGACTTTACATCACACGGGCTTTGCTTGTGGCTTAATTGGTTTACCCAAATGCTTCGCACTTCGCAAAGCCAGAGGGAGTTTTGTAAAATTCTGAACATTGTCCGCGCGTTGGTCACGGAACCCATGTCCGTTCATGGTGAATCCTTCAGGTCAAGCCCGGTCAGGGCAAATCCGTCACCCTGGAGAATGTTACTGTGCCTGTCGGGTCCCCCAACCGATCCCGCAAAATGCGGGACCAGGTCAGGGGATGCGTATGCATTCATACGAACCTGGCGGGCACAAGAAAAATAGCTCTAATGTTGTTGGGGCAGTGGTTCAACCCCTGCCCCAACAAGGAGTAATGACCCGTATTATACTAAAGAGGGAAAAACAGATGAAGCTGGTCACAATAGATGGTGATAATTTAACTTTGGAAGATGTGGAAGCAGTTGCCATCCGCGGAGCTAAAGTTAGAATCCATCCCAAAGCGGTAACAAAGATAAGAAAATGCAGAAAGTATGTCGAAAAGATAGTGGATGCAAAACAGACCGTTTACGGAATCAATACCGGTTTTGGGAGCCTCTGCCACAAAAGGATAAGCAAAAAAGACATAGAGAAACTTCAGGAAAATCTGGTTTTAAGCCACGCCCTTTCTGTGGGTCCGGTTTTCTCTGAAGAGGAAGTCAGGGCGATCATGCTTTTGCGGGCAAATGTGCTGGCAAAGGGATTTTCCGGAGTAAGGCTTCAGTTGATTCAAACCCTGGTGGAGATGATCAACAAGAGTTTGCATCCCATGATTCCGGAAAAAGGTTCGGTGGGTGCATCCGGCGATTTGGCTCCCTTAGCCTTCATGGCTTTGCCCCTGATGGGAAGAGGGTGGGTGTTTTATCAGGGCAGATTGATGGAGGGAAAAAAGGCTTTTAAAAAAGCAGGAATATCACCTCTCAAGCTCTCTTCCAAGGAAGGGCTCGCTTTGATCAATGGCACCTGCGTGATGACCGCCATCGGGGTTTTGTCATTGCTGAAGGCAGAAAGGCTAACAGAGCTTGCCGATATGGCGGGAGCTTTGAGTCTGGAAGCGGCTTTGTGCACCCCGGCGGCATTTGACCCAAACATCCAGAAGGTTAGAAAACACAAAGGGCAAAGAAAATCGGCTGAGAATCTGGTAAACCTGACCAGAGGGAGCCAGATAAGAGAGTTTCATAAAGCCTGTCCCAAAGTGCAGGACCCATACAGCTTTCGTTGCATGCCCCAGGTACATGGCGCTGTTCGGGACAGCCTATCCCATGTTCGATCAGTGCTGGAGATTGAAATAAACTCCGCAACGGATAATCCCCTAATCTTTCCAGATGAGAACAAGGTGATCTCTGCGGGAAATTTTCATGGCGAGCCGGTCGCCTTAGCCTTGGATTTTCTGAGCATAGCGGTATCTGAGCTTGCCAGCATATCTGAGCGAAGGATCGCCTGTTTGATAAATCCAGCAATATCAGATCTTCCGGCTTTTCTAATAAAAGAGCCGGGCTTAAACTCAGGATTTATGATGGCGCAGATTGTGGCGGCTTCGCTGGTCTCAGAGAACAAATGTTTAGCCCATCCCGCTTCAGTCGACTCCATCCCCACCTCCATAGACCAGGAAGATCATGTTAGCATGGGGACCATAGCCGCGCGAAAAGCCAGAGAGGTGGGCAACAATACCGAAGATGTTTTAGCCATTGAGTTTTTAGCCGCTTCTCAGGGAATAGATTTCAGATCTCCCTTGAAACCGGGGATTGGCACCGGTAAAATCCATCAAAAGATAAGAGGACGCATACCGCCGGTAACCAAAGACAGGCTTTTGGTTTTGGATCTGGTTAAGATGAAAGAGTTGATGAGAAAGGGATTTTAGAGTTGAGAGTTGAGAGTTAAGAGTTGTGAGAGGGGGACAAGACAATCAACTAACTAACAAAATGACCCTGTTTCCATCTGTTTCTTGAGGATAATGGAAAGGTCGCCAAAATTGGCGAAACGTCTTCGCAGATGCTTACGAAGATCACCTGAACTCATTCACTTACTATCGGATACCCCCTATAATTCAAGGTGGCACAGCGTATTATTAATGGTCATCAGGGGAATAAAACGGGCACGTTTTTTGTATCTATAAAGGACGACAAGGTATTGACTCTTGTGGCGAAACAAGGCATTTAAAAAAGTGATCTCTGAAAGATGGAGTGTAAGGTTAGGGTGTGTTGAAGAAGTAGATGTAGGTCGGGTTTTCCCCGTGAGGGTTCATCCTGAAGAGATTCACCCTGAAGGGGATACCCGAACAATAAAATGTGTCGGGTAGCTCTCCCCCGCCGTTGGCGGGGGATCGCAACCCAACCTACAAAGCTCTCCCGCCCTTCAACAACTGATCACAAGAATTTTCTTGACAAAATGCTATTTTTACTTACTTTGAAAGTAGAGAACATGGGAAAAGAAAGGAAGATATAATCGCCCCATGCCCCAGAGACTAAAGCCCTATAATAGTCGGATTCCCACCAGGTTTGAGATGGCGTTTAGCTTGGGGGTGGTTTTGATCGTTTTTTTGCTGGGCTTGTTGATCCTGATAGGGGTATTCGGAATCAGCCCCGGCTTCAGAGTCACTCTGGGAATAATTCTTTTAGGTTATGGGTTGATCCGATTCTGGATGCTTAAGTCTGGATATGAGGGTCTTAAAAGAAAAGAAGAAAGTTTGAACCGGATAGACAAAGAGGATGATAAAAATTTGCGTAATTTTTAAAAAAATCTTGACTTTGTTTCAAAAAGTGTTAATATAAAAAATTGTTTTTTCATAAACTTGGAAAAGGATATGATGAAGAAAGCTCTAAAAAGTTGCCTGGAGGCAGTGATCATCTTCCTTTTGGTTTTTGCGCAACAAGCGTGGTGTGCCGATCTGAAACCCGGGATCAAAGCATACGAAAGTGGAGACTACGATCAAGCCATCCAGCTCATAAATGACTATCTTAAGCAAAAGCACCGGGACGAGAAAGCATATTTCTATTTGGGGAATTGTTATTCCAAGAAAGGTGAATGGGATACGGCTATCGAACAATATCAAAAAGCTTTGGAGCTTAAGTCCAAATACTGGGAAGCTTACTCTCAACTCGGATATGCTTATTATAAAAAGGGAATGTACGATGAAGCCGAGAAGACCTTCCAGGATGGATTGAAGAAGAAGGAGAGGGGAGAGTTCTATAACGGATTGGGCTTGGTGCAGATGGCAAAGGGAATGCTTAAAGATGCAGATTTCTCCTTCCGCAAGGCCATCGCCTATGATGATGAAAATCCCGAATATCACAAGAATCTGGGAGACGCGAACTTCGAAAAGGGAGTATTGGTAATTGCCATGCAGGAGTATCAGACTGCCCTGGAGTTGGACTCCTCCATGGTGGAGGTTTACTTCAATTTGGCTCAGGCTTATCTCAAGCAGGTAAGATTCAATGATGCCATGGATGCTTTCAAGACCGTGATTCGGGTGGACCCTGAGAACAAAGAGGCTTATCTTGCCCTGGGCGAGATCTACATGCTGGATGCCAAGCATCGTCCGAAGGCGAGTTATCCCAAGGCGAGGATAATTTACGAGGAATATCTGAAGATCGGTGAGGGGAACTCTGAGGTCTTCGGAAACCTGGGAATCTCTTACTATTACCTCTCAATAATGCTCCCTTCCTTGGTGGTGAATGGAGACACCCTGAACCGTCAAGGAATGGCTCAAAAGGCCAGCCAGTATCTGGAGAGAGCTTCCAGTGTTAATCCTGAGAAGCCGGATATATATTACTATCTAGGCAAATCCTATCAGGATTTGAAGAACTTCCCGGAAGCACTCAAGGCATTTGAGAGTTATGAGAGGGCTTTGACTCAGCAGGAATACGAATGGACTGAAGAAGATGCGGATTTTTGGATAAGCAAAGGGCGGGTGCTGGCGGAGATCGGAGATTCGGCTTCGCTGGATCAAGCAATCGCTTCTTTGAAAAGAGGCATCGAGCTCGATACAACCAAGACCCCCGCTTACTCCCACTTGGGAAAAGCTTTGTATGATCAGGGGAAGTATGAGAAAGCCATTCCCTTCTTCCAGAAGAGGATCGAAAGCGATCCAGACAATGCCAGTGCCCATTATAACTTAGTTTTAAGTTATCTTAAACTGGAAAAATATCGAGAGGCGGTAAAACCTTTGGAGAAGGTGGTAAAGCTTAAGCCAGACGAAGCGGCTTATCACGATCTTCTGGCCCGAGTCTATATAAACCTTAATAAATTTGGGGAAGCCAAAGATTGTTATCTTAAAGAAATCCAATTGGATCCTGCCAAGTGTGAGTTACAGTCACATGTGGCATATTGCTATATGCGACTGGGGAAACCGGCGGCGGCAGTTCCTCATTACAGAAAGGCAGTTTCTTGTTTTCCAAAAAATGTCAACCATCTCTTAAGTCTTGCAAAAGCCTTAGAGTTGTCCAAAAACGTAGACGAAGCTTATGAGTACTATCTTAAGGTTTTGGAGATTGATCCCAAAAACAAGGAGGCTTTGGACAGGAGAGACTACATAGATATGCAAAGATATTAAGAAAATAAAATCAAAATCTCTTTAGGTGAATAACAGAGGAGTTGAACACGAATGGCAGATAAGAACCAAAACAACAAAACTGAGGAAAGAATTTCGGAGGAGATGCGTTTCAAATACATCGGGTTTGACATTTATCCTAAGAAGGCGAAGAAGTTCTGGAAAAGCGAGGAGGAAAAAAGAAGATACTTAGAGGAGATCAGGCAGAAAAGTTCCAGAGCAGTTCTTGTAAAGAGAGAGCATAGCCTGGTGAGGGTAGCGGTCTTTTCCAAGGTGGACCGGATAGTTTTGACCATCACCTCGTTTCTTCTAACGGTAAGCCTGTTTTTGCCCTGGTTCTCCTTAAGAGGAGAGGGATTTCACTCGCAAGTTATTGGCCTGGGTTATTTCCTAAAGCTGGGAACGCTATTTGGCTACGCTCCTTTGAGTGGGGCCCTCTTCAGTGTTTTTGTGATTTTGGTGGGGTTGACCATACTTTCCTCATTCGGTGCCGGAGTGATCAGCCTGGTGGCGATGCACAAGAAGCACAATGATGTGGAAGCCTATTTAACTAGCCTGAAAAAAAGATTGAAGTTGAATTTGGTCCCCCTGGTTTTATGGGTGGCTTTAATCGTAATCTCAACCATAGGCATGCCCACACCATTCGCGGATGCCCTGAAGGTGAATGGATTGGGCGACAGCTTCAACGTGATCAATTTCTTTGCCCTCTCCAGCTACGGGGTGTGGTTGAGTCTGCCCAGTGTGATAATTAATTGCACAAAAATCAGTGATCTTTAAAAAAGATAAGTTCGATTGGGTTGGCTGGGTCGTGTGTCCGGTTAATCCTTGACGATATTTCGAAAAGTAAGGTTAGTTTCAAGCAAGGAGGTATGGATGGTTTGAGTTGAGATTCAAACAGAAGTTGGTAACAACCAGTGGGGCACTTTGTTCAAGGGCGATTCTTTGAATTGAGTTTGAGAGTTGCTTTGAAAAAATTGGTAGGTTAAACTTTTCAAATTTAAAAGGAGAGTTTAAATGAAACAGTCGGTTTTCATAGTGTTGGTTTTGATAGTCTCAATGGCTATCGGGGTTTTTGTCTGGTATCAGCTTCCCCCCTATCTGCATGAAGGAGGACCTTTGGTATCGCTTCTCATCGCCCTGTTGGTGATGTGCATAGCTTTCATCTTAGAGAGGCTTTTTACCCTGAATAAGGCAAAAGGAAAAACCTCGGTTCAGTCCTTCTTTAAAAACGTGATCTCCATGCTTCAGCAGGATGACTTCGATGGTGCTTTGGCCGCGTGTGATAAGCAGAGAGGGACGGTGGCGAACGTTTTGAGATCGGGCATCGACAGATACAAACAACTTTTAGACAGCGGCGAGACAACGGAGAAGCGGTTGTCGGAGACCCAGCGAGCTATCGAGGAGGCAAATGCGCTGGAGGTTCCACTTCTGGAGAGAAACTTGATCGCCCTCTCTACCATCGCCTCCGTCGCCACCATGGTTGGTCTTTTGGGCACCACCATCGGAATGATCCGTGCCTTTGCCGCCACCGGACATCGAGTCGGTGGGATTATCGACGCTCAGCAGTTAGCCGTCGGTATCTCCGAGGCTTTGGTTAACACCGCCGGCGGTTTGACCAGTGCCATCGTGGGAATCGTGGCATATAACTTCTTTGTGAATAAGGTGGACGCATTCAACTATACCATGGATGAGGCTTCCTATGAGGTGATTCAGCTTCTGAAAAGCAGAGAGACGGAGGGGAAATAGAGAAGGAAGAATGAGCGGAAAGGAGTTTGAGATATGCTTAAGCGAAAGAAAAGAAGAGTCGACATAAAGATCGATATGACCCCCATGGTGGATATCGCCTTTCTCCTGCTCATATTCTACATGGCTACCACCTCGTTTAAGCCGCCGGAGAAGTTACATGTTTCTCTACCCGCTTCTCATTCGGAGATAAAGCTTCCCGAATCGGACATGATCTATGTTACCGTCACCAAGGAGGACAGCATTCTGGTGGAGTATATCACCAAACAGAAGGTGGAAAGAGAGGGAAAGGAGGTCAGCGAACCGGTAAGGCATTATCAGGAGGCAACTCCGGCCAACCTTCCCCTGGTGATCACTCGGATCAGAGCGACCGTGCCGGGAGCTATTAGATGGTTCGTGGTGATCAAGGCGGATAAGGACGTAAGCTATGGGACCATGAACAGCATCATGAAAGCGCTCCAGGAGATAAAGATCAGCAAGTTCAGTCTGGTGACGGAAATGGAGATGGAAAGAGAGCAGGAGATATAACAAAATCAGGGAGTGAAAGAAAATGGCCGTTGATGTAGGCGGAGCAGCGCCGAAAAAAAAGAAAGGAACGGGGCTTAGAAGGCCCAAAAGACGGATCGCCATACGAATAGATATGACCCCTATGGTGGATATAGCTTTTTTGCTTTTGATCTTCTATATGGTCACCACGATCTTCAGCCAGCCACAGGCTATGGAGGTAAATCTGCCCCCGACTGACAATCCGGTTCCTGTGGCAGAGTCCCGGCTTTTGACTTTGCGAATCGATGCGGATGAGAACCTGTGGTGGAATATGGCCAGGGAAACCCCTCAGCCGGTTTTGTTTGACTCTTTAAGAGGGCTTTTGCTGGAGTGGAACTCAAAAAAGCCCAAACTGGTGACCCTGGTGAAGATTGACAAGGACGCCAGGTATTTTAAAATGGTGGATGTGATAGATGAGATTCAGATAGTGGAGAAGCAGATAAAGGAGAGTCGGCCGAATTTCAGCTATCGCTTCAGCCTGTCGCCTTTTTCAGAGTTTGATAGAAGACAGATGACAGAAGTGAAAGGAGGTGCCAGCCCATGAAATCGCAAAATGCAGTAACCCTTCCCAAAACTTCGGGTGCCTTTGTCAGCTATGGCGCTATTGAGCTAAAGAGATGCTATCAGAAGCATCTTGGCTTGGCGGTGATCATAGCTGGAGCTTTGCACCTTGCCGTAATCGGCGGTTTTCTGCTCTATTCCAACATCACCGCAAAGGTTCCGGAAGCCGCGGGAGTGGTCAGAATCAAAACCATCGCCGAGTTGGCTGCCCCCCCTTCAGTTAGTCAGACCCAGACACCACAGGTAGCAGTGGCTGCCCCCGGTATAGCACCCCCTTCCATAGGAATTCCCAAGGCAGTTCCGGATGAGGAGGCTCCAGAGGAGGTGACCATCGCCACCCAGGAGGAGTTGGGAAAGATCGCTGACTTAAGCGCTACCAGCATCATAGGAGGGGAAGGTGGAGACTCCATCGCCATTGAAATCCCCTTAGAGGATTATCTCCCCCCTCCGGATGAGTTCGTGCCATATGATGAGCTTCCGGTGGCCCTAAATGAGGTCAAACCCGAGTATCCTCCTCTGGCTAAACAGGCCGGGATCGAGGGAACCGTCTGGATCAAAGCCCTGGTGGATAAGAAGGGCATGGTGAGGGATGCTGTCGTCTTCAAACCATCGGGCTCCAGTGCCGGGTTTGAAGACGTAGCCATAGAAGGTGCGTTTAAAATCAAATATAAGCCAGCCATCAGTAACAATCAGCCGGTGGCTGTGTGGGTGGTTTATCCGGTCCGTTTCACTTTGAAGTAGGAACCGGTGCAAAAAAGAGAGCAAGTTCGTCAACCGGACTAAGATAGTTACACCTGAGCTGGGATAAATCAGAACAAAATAGATGTCTCCTAACATAAAGCCAGACGAGTTAACTAAAAAGTCTTTGTTTAGTTGATCAAAAATAATTGTGAATTAAAGCTTGTGGAAAAGGTAGAATTTTTTCAAGGAAAACAAAAGGAATACTGAAAATCATAGATAATGGGTTAGGTTACCTTTGGAGAGACAAAAGGCAGTTTTGGTTTAAACTGCCTTTATTTTTATGAAGATTCCTATACTTAAAAAGCATTCAGGATTAGCTTTTCTGTTTCTTCTAAAAATGATTTCAGTCCCTAATGAGAATAGGAATCTCAAGAGTTGATGAAGTGAGTATAATTCACCAGAGTTGATTGAAACCCCGTCTTTACTTTCCGCCTGGTGGAGATGGGATTGATGGTGAAACAAAAAGATCTCAATGGATTCAATAAAAAAGACACTAAAAGCATCTTTATTCCTCCTCGCCTTTAGCAAATGTTCTTCTTCTGAAGGAAATCAAAAGGTTACAATATCTCTAAAAGGGAGAGGTTAAAATGGATTTAGGGTTTATCTCAGCCATTCTGGGGATAGTGGGACTTGCCTTTGCTTTAGGTCTATTCCTTTCTGTTAAGAGACAACCGGCGGGCACTCAGTTGATGCAGGATATCTCTGAGGTGATTCATCGGGGAGCCATGATATTTCTGAAGAAGGAATATTCCATCCTGGGTATCTTTATTCTTATTGTTTTTGTGCTTCTGGCATGGAAGATAGGCATCTGGACCGGGGTGGCTTTTCTTTCCGGGGCGGCCTGCTCCATGCTTGCCGGCTTTCTGGGAATGAATGCTGCCACCCGGGCAAACGTTCGCACCACCGAAGCGGCCAGAAGCTCCGGCCAGACCAAAGCTTTGAATATCGCCTTCTCCGGAGGTGCGGTGATGGGAATGTCGGTGGCCAGCCTGGGTCTTTTAGGCTTAGGTATATATTACCATTTTTTCCATAAGATAGACCCGGCGGTTTTGGTGGGATTCGCCATGGGAGCATCATCCATCGCCCTTTTTGCCAGGATAGGGGGAGGTATTTACACCAAGTCAGCCGATGTGGGAGCAGATCTGGTGGGAAAGGTGGAAAAGTCCATTCCCGAAGATGATCCCAGAAATCCAGCCGTGATAGCGGACAACGTGGGGGATAATGTGGGCGATGTGGCAGGCATGGGGGCGGACCTGTTCGAGTCATATGTGGGCTCAGTGGTTGCTTCTGTCGCCATCGCTGCCACCGGAGCCCAATATGCATCCATGAGACTACAATATATGTCTCTGCCCCTTTTGATCGTCTTAGTGGGATTGGTTGGATCCATGTTAGGGGTACTTTCAGTCAAAGCCTTCAAAAAGTTCAATCCAGCCGCGGTTTTGAGGGCAGTCACCTATGTCGCCGCCTTAGTGCTTCTGATTGCCGCCTACATCATCATACAGAAGCTGGGTCTGCCCACCGGAGTATTCTGGGCTATTTTGGCTGGAAATCTTGCCGGCATACTGATAGGACTTTTAACAGAGTTCTACACCTCCTTTTCTCCGATCAAAAGGATTGCCAAAGCTTCGGAGACCGGAGCCGCCACCAACATCATCACCGGCATTGCGGTGGGAATGGAAAGCGTAGTCGGACCCATCTTGGTGATCTGCGCTGCCATCTTTGTGGGATATAATTGCGCCGGACTTTACGGAATAGGAATTGCCGCGGTAGGGATGCTTGCCACCATAGGAGTGACCATGTCTGTGGACGCTTACGGCCCCATTGCGGACAACGCTGGAGGTATCTCTGAGATGTCCGGCTTGGGAGGCGAGGTGAGAAAGATAACCGATAGGCTGGACTCTTTAGGCAACACCACCGCCGCCATAGGCAAGGGATTTGCCATCGGCTCAGCCGCCCTGACTGCCTTAGCCTTGTTCTCCGCCTATACTCAGGCAGTAGAATTAGAGTTGATCAACCTTCTCAAACCGAAGGTGGTAATAGGGTTCTTCTTAGGCGGCGTTTTGCCCTTCCTGATAGCCTCCATTACCATGACCGCGGTGGGAAGAGCCGCATTCAAGATGGTCGCCGAGGTGAGAAGACAGTTTGCGGAAATCCCCGGATTGATGGAGGGAAAAGCCAAACCGGACTCAGAAAGATGTGTGGCTATATCAGTTCAGTCGGCTCTTAAAGAGATGATACTCCCCGGAATGATTGCGGT
>JAGMBK010000052.1 GCA_023129805.1 Candidatus Zixiibacteriota bacterium
GTCGAACCTGATTCGTACAGAGCTGATAACGATGCCATAGGTAAACTGGTGAGTGCGGCCAGCCATCTGGAGGTGGGAGAGGTGATTTCCTCCAACAAGCAAAAGCAATTGCTTTTTCAGGTGGATACCCTGATGGGCACCAGATTGGGCTTCTTTGCCGGAGGAAATCAACTGGCATCTGTGGTAGTAGGAAAGATGTCCAGCGATCGTCTGCACGTATATTTGCGCAAGACAGACTCCGATGACGTATATCTGACTAAGGGGTATTTTATCCACATAGCCGACCGGAAGTTAGAAGATTGGAGGGATCGAGGTATTTTCACCTTTGATCCAAAGCAGATCAAGGAGATAGAATTAAGCCAGGACAAAGAAAAATTTAAACTGACTAAAGAGGACACTTTGTGGCAGTTAAGCTTATATCCTTATCAGAAAAGCTCTCAGGCAGATGGCCAGGCAGTGGAGAATTATGTCAAAACACTGGCGAACATGACCACGGATGGGTTTGCCAGAAAACCGGAAATCGAGGAGATAGATTTCGAAAAGCCGCAACTTGAGCTCAAGCTTACCTTTCTGGATGGTCATGAGGAGAAACTCTTTGCCGCTCTCAAGCACAAAGAAGACAACCGCTATTTTGTGAAGACCAATCAGGACAAAAGCGTCTTTGTTCTGTATGAACATAACTTCAAGAGATTAGTCAAAAAGTTTGAGGATTTCCAACCCAAAGCGGAAACCTGAGGGTTTCTTTCTATTCTGTCAAACATACCTCACATATCCTTAGAATTATCCCCTCTCTTTAACCTGTTCCCCTTCTAAGAAAAAAATGTAGGGGCGGAGCTGAAGGGACTGTTGAAAAAGCCAAACCGGAGTGCCCGTATGGGCGGTTTTCTTCAAAGTTTAAGTAGTTGTGATATAAGAACATTTGGATTTCAAAAAAACCGCGAAAGCAAGCTTTCGCACTCCAAAACCACTTTTTCAACACGCCCTGAAGCTTCGCCCGCATATTAGGGTGAACCATAAAGTAACCCCTCTACGCGCATGATGAATCGAGCAACGACAAAAACTAAAAATGTAGTTGCCTGATTCATCAGGCAAAAAATGAGAATATCGGATCAGGGATTGGAATTAGGGTAAGCTCGATGAATCGAGCAACTACGAGTAATTATTCTTCACTTCTTGCGATAGAGATTAATCGAATCTCTAAGTCGTATTGTTTCGTTCCTTGCCGCTTGAGCAAAATCTTTTTCAGAGGAAGCGTAAAGAATGGCGCGGGAGGAGTTTACTATTGCCAGTTCTCCATCCTTATTTGTGCCAAATTTTACAGTCGATTCTATATCCCCTGCCTGCGCTCCAACACCCGGAATAAGAATTGGTAATGAGGGAGCGATCTCTCTGATTCTTTTCAACTGTTCTGGATAGGTTGCTCCCACCACCAGACCGCAATTGTTTCTCTCATTCCAGCTTAAGACTTTTTCAGCCACAATTTCATATAATGGTCTTCCATCTATTATGGAGAGCTGGAAATCCTTAGCACCTTCATTGGAGGTTAAGCAAAGGACAAAGGCACATTTGCTTTCATATTCCAAGAATGGTATAATAGTATCTTTCCCCATATAAGGATTGACCGTCACCGCATCTGCTTTCAGTCCTTCAAAAAATGCTTTGGCATACATCCTTGCAGTATTTCCGATATCACCTCTTTTAGCATCTATGATTATCGGTATCTCCTCCGGGATATGTTCACAGGTCTTTTTCAAAGCATCCCAGCCTTTTGATCCAAAAGCTTCATAAAAAGCCATATTGGGTTTGTAGGCACATACAAGATCGGAGGTGAAATCTATGATCTTTTGGTTGAAGGTAAATGTTGGGTCATTTTCTCCAAGAAGGTATTCGGGGATCTTCGCCGGGTCTGTATCCAGACCCACGCAGACTAAGGATTGATTCTTTCGAGAGATATTTAGAAGCTTTTCAACAAATCCCATGTTTCCAAGAACTCCATTTTTTGAGGACAACGCCACATCTGGCCATTCATCTTCATTTCCCAATATATTCTTCCGAAAAGGAGATGTCAAAGTTTTTTCTGCGGCTGGTATAAATATTAACGACAGATCATCCACAAAGATCACAGAAATATCTCTTGACAAAACAAAAAGAGAGGATTAGAATTATTCCGACCCAATTTCAGGCAACTGGGATATGGAGGAATAGTGGATGCATATCTGAGTTGGACAAAGTTTTTCAAGCATTCTGTGATAGAATTCAATTTTACCTTTATGAATCATCCTAATAAGGGTTTTCAGTATTTGCAAAGGGAGAAGAACTCAAGGAAGATTTTTCCGAGAACGAAGGAAGGAAAGCCTATAACTGAGGAATTCACTTTGGCCATGGCAAAATTGAGATGATGATAAGCTGAATCTATTTTGCGACACAAGCATATGGGATCAATTGAAAGGAGGTAATTGATGGACAAATGGGAATGTTTGGTTTGTGGCTACGTTTACGACCCTGAGCTGGGGGATCCAGATAATGACATCGAGCCGGACACCCCCTTCGAAGAGCTTCCCGACGATTGGATGTGTCCCGACTGCGGGGCGGATACGGACGAGTTTGAAAAATTGGAAGAATAAAGTTTGTTCACCAAATTGTGCAAGCTCAAATTGTGGGTGAACCTCAGATATGATAAAAAAAACTTTTTTTCTTAATGGAGGGAATTAAAGCAGGTATAATAAAGAATATATAAGCCGGATCTATTCCATTCTCTTGATTGCGCGGATTATCTCATATTCAGAGGAAGCGTTCAGGAGCTCTTCTCGAAAGTAATCAAATTGGAGGATTTCGGCTAAAGCTTTGAAGATTTTTAAATACAACGCATCGTCATAAGGGGGAGCCGCCATAACAAAGAAGAGATGAACCGACCCGTTGTCAAGAGAATCGAAATCATATCCTTGGCTGGATCGGGCAAAGCCCATGATGAGCTGCTTGGCTTGCATAGTTCTAATGTGAGGAACCGCTATTCCATGCCCGATTCCCGTGCTTGCCTTTTTCTCCCGATTTAAGAAATCAACCAGAAACTTCCTCTTATTACCCACCCTTCCAGACCTATCCAGCAGATCCACCAGCTCAGAAAGAATCGCCTCCTTTCTCATCCAGAGCAGCTTGTCCGGATGAAGCTGAGAGTTGGAGTCGTGTTCGATATGAGTCTCCATCTCCAACTTGATCAACTCTGGCTTTAGATATCGAGAAATATCCATCTTAACGTCACACCGCTTTCGTTTAGAACTGAACAAAACCAAACAGTTTCCAAGCACAAAACTCTGATTCTCTTCTAAGTCATAAACTTTCTGTTCAAAAAGTGCTCAATTTTCTTTATCGGCAAAGCTGCAAATTGCTGAACCCACTCCAATACCTGATCTTTAAGCAAATCCGAAAAGAAAACGAGAGGAAAGGTTTATCTGTTGGGAAAGATACTTACTCATCGACTGAAGCGAAAGAGTAAAGGAAACTCACGCATGGCTACGTGAAAGGCATTGAATAAGAGGAAAACTAAAGATAGAAAGGTTCAACCAAAGCTTAAGCAAAGCACTTATTGCAAGCAAACTTGGTCAAAACTAGCTACAAGCTTTTGTTTTTTCTCTCTCCTCCACCCTTTTACCTCGATTTCGCGCTTGCAGGCGGAGGACTTATCTGGGTACTCTTCAAAATAAATCAACTTCACTGGTAATCTGGTCTTAGTGTATTTTGCCCCTCCTCCGCTATTATGTTCTTTTAATCTATCTTTGAGGTCATTTGTGATTCCGCAATAGAAGGAATTGTCAACACATCTTAGAATATAAAAATACCACCTCATTTTTTAAGAGAGAATAAAAGTTTCTAACTAGGGCGGGGGGGAAAGTTTATCCTGAACGAATGTGAAGGACTTGTCCTGAGCGCTAGCGAAGGAAAACCCCCGCCCGAAGGCATCCTCCTTCCCCCGAAACTAACCAATCCTTCCTCCCTTCGGTCGTCAGGATAAGAAATTCTAACTCGCTATGCTCGTAAGAATTTCTAATGGAGGCGGGGGAAAAAGCTTGTCCTGAGCACAGCGAAGGGTTTATCCTGAACGAATGTGAAGGACTTGTCCTGAGCGCTAGCGAAGGAAACCCACGCCCGGAAGCTTCCTTCTTCGCCCGAAACTAACTAATCCTTCCTCTCTCCGGTCGTCAGGATAAGAAATTCTAACTCGCTATGCTCGTAAGAATTTCTAATGGAGGCGGGGGGAATCGAACCCCCGTCCGAAGGCAAAAGACAAAGACTTTCTACGTGCGTAGCTGATTTATTCGGACTTCGCAAAAGGAAACACCAACCAGCAGGTTTTTCCTTTCGCTATCCCAGTGAAATCTCGCCTGATCTCCCTGAGCAAAAGATCAAGCCAGCTTGCTTGAGTCGACGCCTGTTTCCGGGCCAACAAGCAAGCCCGGAGCAGACGAGCTACCTTTTATTAGGCAGCCAGTGCATATGAATAGTCTGCACTTAAATTTGTGTCCCAATTGGATTAACGAGGGAACTGGGCACCTCGGCACGCTTATCTTTTCCAACTACCTCCGTCGAAACCAGGTCGCCCCCGGGATTGTCGGTTCATAGTCCATGGTTCACAGTTCATAGTGAACCCAGAAAATAATACGGCAGAAAAATCAAAAACTCAACAAAAAAGTTGAAGGCAAGTGTAGCGTCGCAACTCTGTTCACCCTGAACGCACGTGAAGGGTGTGCGACGTTTCTTTGCCAGATCGGACAGGGGTTTGTACCCCTATCCGCCCAGATGCACGCACGGGTGGGGGCGGTCGTCTCCCAGACGGGTCTCCGTGACCGTAGAAAAGGGGCGGGGGTGCAACCCCCGCCCCAACAGGAGGGCCTTTCATCCGTTTAATCCGCTTCATCCGTCGACCCTTCCGTTGACTTCAACGGCGACCACTCACCGATATGTTCTGCATAAACTTTGCATTTACCCAAAGAAGTCCATGTTTCGTTGGAATTGTATGACCATTCTAAATATTCTGAACCACCTCCACCCATGGTGGTGATCAGAAAGCGGTTGCTCAGGTTGCCTATTGCTCCTGCTTGTCCTGCCGGGGTGGCTCTATCTCCGCCTGAAGGGTCAACTGGAATCCACCCATAGTCGGGAAGATAAATCTCCACCCAACGATGAAACACTTCGTCGGCTGAGGCGTCATCGCCGCGTATCACCACGGAGCCTACATATCTGGCAGGCAAACCGGCTGACCGGCACATGGCAATGTATACAAAGCTATACTCCGAACAGGAGCCGGTTCCTCTTTTCAACACAGTCGGGGCAATGTTCCAGCCGCCTGCCAACTCATATTCCATGTGATCGATCACGTAGTTGAATATTTTTCTGGCAATCCAGTAGGGATTGGTCTCGCCTCCCACCGCCTGTTTGACGCTCCATTGAATAAAGGGGTCACTTATCGAGTACTTGGTGTCATCTGCCAGAAACTTTTCTGTGATTGATTTGGGAATATCTTTCAGCTCCCCCACCTTCTCCGGAAAGATGAAGTATCTGACTTTGTAAAGCTTTGTTTTAACCTTCATTCCTACGGAAACGAACTGGGTACTTTCAAGGTTTTGGAATTTGTAGTGCGCCACCTTCTGTCCCCATTTATCTGTCAGGAAATCAGTGGGCTGGGGGAAATATTCAAGCTCGGAAAGTAGCTCTTGATTGGGAAGATTCTGGGGCACGGCTAAATAGATATCCAGATCCTTTACCACACCCGGACCGTAATTTCGGAACTGATTGGTGTATTCTAAAACCTCTTCCTTCTCATCGGTGCGGGAGAAAGTCTCCTTGTCGTGTATCTTTATCTTGTAGATTTCATCCGTTTGATAATCCACATTCCACAAGTTCTTTCCGTCCCAGGCAAGACCCCGGGCATATGCTCCGGGTGCATCGAAAAATAATATTACATCTCCCCTATCCGGAGTGATCATATAGATCATATCGCTTATCCGATCAGAGACCCACAGATATTTACCATCATAGGTCAAACCGCAAGGATGGCCTGAAGGTGAGGGGATGGTTTTGATGGTGGTTCCGTCATCGGTGCTTATTTGGTGGATTTTATTCTCTCTGTCATCCGTTATCCAAAGATATTCTCCGTCCCAAGTCAAACCCTCGGGCCGGTCGCAAGGAGCCCATAGTGTCTTGACCGCAATACCAGTCTTTGGATCGACCTGATAGATGAAATACTCCTCCTCCGACGCATCCACGTTCCACAAGAATTCTCCATCCCAGGTCAAGCCCAGTGGTCGGTATCCTGGAGAAGGCAGAGAGTCCACCACTTTCCCATCTTTAGGATTTATCTTGTAAAGCATGTCCGTTTTGCGATCACAGTTCCAAAGATACTTACCATCAAAGGTTAAACCAGTGGGACAAGCTCCGGGTGAGCGAAAAGATTTTTCAACATCCCCGGTTACGGCAAAAACGGATGATGCTGAATTCAGGACCATCCATGTGAACAAAAAGAAACCGAAAATGACGTATTTTAGTTTCTTCATGGCCTTCTCCTTTCTATAAAGTGTGAAACTATAAATTATAAATCAGATATTCTATCTAAAAACCTCACCCCCTTTTTGTCCCCCTCTCTCCCGCCTCCGGCGGGATTTTCAACATAAAATGGGGAGGAGGATTAGGGGGTGAGGTTAGAAACAGCAACAACTTTCCTTTGCGGAATAATCATTCAAAATGTCCGACCTTTCTTTCTAATCCTTGATATAATATATCCACCACCTGTTATCTTTTTTGTAAAGTCTGGCCTTGGTATATTTTGTTATCCCGGTCTTTTGATCCACGAAGGTCACGTCCACTCGAGCAGAATCTCCTTCGATCTCTTCCTTATCAACTACGATCATCTTGTTCTGCCACCTCAGGCGAGTGGATCCACTCCCCAAAAAGTTACTCCAGAGCTGTTCCTTGACCCCGGCGAATACCTTCACTCTCTGTGTATCCGGGAGTTCCTTCAGCTTTTCCTGTGTGAATCTGTCCAGATCCAGATATTTCTCGATAGAAGCGGTATCTGCTTTGTTCACTGCCTCGATAAAATCCATAACCACCACTCTGGGACTGGGATATTTGCTGCAATGATAGGCGGAAAGGAAAATCAAGATAAGAAGAAGTGGAAAGATTCTTTTTAGCATTTTGCTCCCTTTTAAGAAGGTTTAAAGTCTTGAGTTGTCACAAAAGAAAAATATCCCAGCGAAGCTGAATGTCAACAGATTTTTAAGAGATCTGCTCCCGATTCGTTCACTGCTAACAGTGAAGGAAGATAAGGGGTGAGCCAGCCGGAGAAACTAAGAAGGTTTCCGTTCAAATATGAAACTCAACTACATGCCCGTCCTTCAGGATGAAATCCTTCTGCACCTTTTGTCCGTCGAAAACTCCTTCACCCCAAACCCGGGCGAATTTTAAGTTTCTGGCAAAATCCTTATGAATCTCTTTGGCCGCATCCAGAAGCGTGCTGCCCAGTTTCAAAATTACCGGATCTTCAAAATCTGCCTTTTTTCCTGGAGTTTTTGTGTAAACTCTCAATATCTTTAGAGAATCGAAAATGTAGCTTTTAAGTTCCTCCAGATTTATCCCCTCTTTGGCGGAAAGGTGAAAGATGGGAAGCTTTTGTCCGTATGAGTCTTTTAGAATGCTTAAATTTGCTTGAAAAAGTGGCAAATCGCTTTTGTTACCCAGGATGATGGTCTTCTTGTGAGCGACCCCATCCAGAGGATTGACCTCCCCCTCCCCAGATTCCAAAAGTATCTTGTATTCCTCCAGCTTCCCAAACACAGCCTGCGTTTCCTGAAGCATTGCCTCCGATCCCAAATCCATCACTAAATACACTAAATCGGCGTTGCGGACGATTCCTGCCAGCCAGGGCTCCATGAATTCAGCGCCGATGGGAGGGGTGTCCACCAGTTGAACCTGGATATTCTCAAAAGGCATCATTCCGCAGAGCGGCCTGGAGGTGGTGTAGGGATAGGCGGCAACCTCCGGCGTGGCGTTGGTAAGGGAGGCTAAAATCTGAGATTTTCCAGCATTGGCAGAACCAATCAATACCACCTGAGCCGCCCCTTCTTTTTCTACAAAATATTGATCTCCTCTTCTGGCGGCTTTCTTTTTTTGCTGGATTTCCTTTTTAAGCTTGGATATTCTAGATTTTAAATCTGCCTGAAGCTTGTCCGTGCCCTTGTGTTTGGGCATGATGGCGAACATCTCATGCAGGACCTTAAGTTTATCCTGTGGATTTTTCGCCTGTCTGTATCTTTTTTCAGCTTCGAAATATTGAGGGGGAAGATTCGCCGGCACGAAAAACCTCTTCCTCTTTATGGAACCTACAAAAGAATTTACTTTATCTTCTTATTTAGACTATTTGCTCCGGTAAGTTAAAAACATAAAATTAAAAATCCGAAGTTAGTCTTTTAGTCGAAACCATTGCTCAATTTTTGGACCTTTTAATTGAAATTTTTTACTTTTGCTTTTTTAATTTTAAATTTTGCGAAAACCTTGTCGGAATAAGCCCTAAGCATGGAAATCAATGGCTAAAAGGGATAGAACCTGGCTTCGGTCCAGTAATCCTCCTGCAGAAATTTCTGCTGATCCACCAAAGCTCTCAGATGTTCTCCCTCCCAATCCGCTAAGTAGTTAAAAAGCATCTTCACCTCTTCCTCTTTAGTTCCATCCGCTGCTTTTTTGTAAAACTCAATGGAGTCTTTCTCCAGAAGAATTCCGATGGATAGGGCGGTCATCTCGAAATGTGCTTGAGAAAGCCTCTGCTTGAATTCAGTAGAAAAGATGGGGCTTTCCGAGGTGGTCGCAAGGATGTGCTTCATATCCTTAACCTCGTCAAACTTAAACTTTCCCTTCTCCTTGATGCTCTGATATAGACTTTTGAGTATTTCCATATGGTTGGTTTCATCTTTGGCTAAGGAAGCGAAGACTTCCTTTCCTTTGGCATCCTTGGTTTTCTCCTCAGCCAGCCGATAGAATTGATACCCATCATTTTCCACCCGTATGGCGCTTTTAACCACTTCCAAAAGTTGCCCTTTATTTCTCATTACCACTCTCCTTTGTTTCTATCATCTAAACACTTTTAATATAGACGGAATATTCGTCTTGTCAAGTTTGATTGAAATGTTGGGATAGAAGGAGACACCACTCGAAAATGGTTGAAGTTAACCAGAACCTAACTTAAGTTAGGTTCTGGTCTTCAGAACGCGTAGCCAAGCCTTTATGGCTTGGGACCAAGGGATAAACCCTCGGCTACGTTAAAAAGTAATAGTATTTTGTAGATATGCAGGTCAACAGAGCCTGCGGGCGGACTGACAGAAAAGTATAGAGTGTCAAGTCCCGCCGAAGCGGGATCTACGACTTCAGCTTGACCAGAGACCAAAGGTTTGCCTAAAGGCAAACACTCCAAACCACTTTTCGGCAGAAGTAGCTTTAGAGCTCGAGCAGTTCAACTTCACCTTTTCCTGAAGTTATCTCCCCGATTAGGTAAGCAGTTTCTTTCAGTGAGGAAAGACGTTTAAACACTCTATTCGTCTCTCTCTTTGATACCACCAAAACCAAACCTATTCCCATGTTGAATACTTTGAACATCTCCTCGTTTTCTATATCTCCCAATCTCTGAAGAAGTTTAAATATCGGCGGGATTTCCCATGAGTCGGTAAGAATCTTAGCATCGCAATTCTTAGGCAAGATACGTCGCAGATTTCCTTTGATCCCTCCTCCGGTGATATGTGCTATCCCTCTGATCTTAAATTTTTCCAGAAGCGGGAAAATTGATGGTGCGTAGCATTGATGCACCTTTAAGAGTTCCTTTCCCACCGTGGTCTTCAACTCCTTCGGGTGATCATTCACTCCCAAGCGTGCTCTGCTGAAAAGCACCTTACGCGCCAGCGAATATCCGTTGGTATGAAGACCGTTTGATTCCAGCCCGATTATCTGGTCTCCTGAGCGAATGCTCGAACCATCGACGATTTTCTTTTTCTCCACCACTCCCACAATACATCCTGCTAAATCATATTCACCTTTTTTGTAAAACTCAGGTAGCTCCGCAGTCTCACCCCCGATAAGAGAACACCCCACTTTCCTGCATGCTGCCGACAAGCCTTTAACAATCTGTTCTATTACATCAGGGAGAAGTTTCCCGGTGCCAATGTAATCAAGGAAGAACAAAGGCTTTGCACCATGCACTAATATGTCGTTTACACAGTGATTGACCAGATCCTCCCCTACGGTGTCATGTTTTCCCATCATAAAAGCCACTTTCAATTTGGTCCCCACTGAATCCACGCTGGAGACCAAAACCGGAGATTTATACTCGCCTCTTCTGAAAGAAAAAAACCCCCCAAAGCTTCCGATGTCTTTCAAAACATGAGGGGTGAAAGTCGACCTGGCTAAGCTTTTGATTTTCGCCGTCGCTCGATCGCCGGCAGAAATATCCACTCCGGAGTTTTTGTAAGTAAGTTTTTTCTTCATTTTTTCCTCGGTGGTTGGCTCTTACTTTTCACTATTGGATTATAAATCCCAATCTCAAACCTATCGCGAAATCATTTTACAGAGGGGATCACATCTCTTTTGATATCAATACCGCAAACTTCCTCCGCAACCTCACAAAAGCCTTTGGCCGTTTATCTCCAGTTGAAATTTAAGTCCCAGAAACTCTGCCGCCCTTCGACAGACCAGCATTCGAGACAAAAAGATCTCAAAATATTCCATCACCTGAGAGATGGAGGTGTCGATCTTAATCTCTAAGGTGATGATCTTTTTCTCTTCCTCCACCCTCAAGAAAGAGCTTTTAGCCGCATAGTTCACCCGATCGTGGATGTCCTGTTTGATCATTGCCAGGGTGCGCACCCGGGAACTATGCACATCAGATTTATCTGCCAAAATCACCGCCGCACAGATATCCGACACTGGTTGACCATCTCTTTCATCATGGTTACCGATAGCGGCTATTACCTCCATGACGTCCTCCATGGGCATCTTCATATCCGAAAGGATGGATTGGGATAAGATGGCTCCGGTCTGGGCATGATAATCCCGATTGATCACGTTCCCGATGTCATGCAAATAGGCGGCAATAGCGGCTAAATGTGCCCGCTCCTCTGGATATTTTAACCTGTCCATGATGTTATAAGCGATGTTGGCAGCTAAGCTGGCGTGTCTTTCTCCATGCTCGGTATAACCGATCACCCCCAAGATTTCATCTGACTTCTTGATCAAAAGCTTCACCTGTTCGTTTTTTTTGACATCATCTACCGTTATCATCAATCTTCACCCCTTTAAAGATTTTTCCTACGTTAGCTTTTAGAGTCAGGACTTCAGCCTTTTTCTACCTCACCTCCTATCCCCCTCTCCATTTCATGTTGAAAATCCCGCCAGAGGCGGGGGAGAAGGGGTTCATCCTGAAGGATTTCCCTCGATCCTGAGATCTT
>JAGMBK010000053.1 GCA_023129805.1 Candidatus Zixiibacteriota bacterium
CACCCTGAAGGGGAAACAGGGGGAGAGGTAAACGCAGCCCAGGTGCCCGTGCTCTTGACCCTATTCTAGACTAGAATGATGACACGCGCATTTCTTGTTTTTCTTTCCGTTTGCTGTTTATACGCATGCGCTTCTCAATTTGGAGCAAATGGTGTCAGCCAGGTTCCCTTGGGGCGATTCGAGCTCTATGATCCTCCCATCGAAATGGAGTTGAGTCGAGTCGAGTTAAAAGAGGGGCCAATCCGCGTTCGTCACGGGGCTTTGGTGTTCGGACCTGACTCTTTGATGACGCGGGTTTCTCCGGCCGGACCTGATCCTTTTGCTCCAACCTTCTCCGTTGAATTCATCATGCTAAAGCCAGATACTATTACGGTAAACCTTCAGACCCCGGAATCAACCTCAGTGAGGTTATTTCGAGGACGCTTGGACGAAGGAAGCTATAATCTGCAGATGCTACGGACAGATTTGCCTGCCGGTCTCTATGTATTCGAATGCATCGTGGGTGGTACATCAAAGAGTCGCAAGCACATGTTGTCGCGATAGCCGCCTCTTGACGGGTGGCCCGCCGCTCTGCTGTGGGATAGTAAAGGTTCGAACTCACCCCCAGACCCCCTCTCTTTAGTAAGTCGAAGATCCCGCCAAAGGCGGGAAGAGGGGGATTAAGAGGGGGTGAGTTGTAGCCGCAATCTTCAGATTGCGCAAGTTGTTGGTCTTCAATATCTCAATCTCGCAGACTCTGCGCCGTAAGCGCATCCTCCTTCGGCGGAAAGTCTGCGGCTACAAAAACTGAATCCATCCGGTTCGGTCGGGGGCTTGTCCTGAAGGCTTGATATGAAGGATTGAACCTCCGCCCGAAAGGCAATTTCACCACAATTCTGATGCTGATCCAGATACCCCACCTGTTATTAAGGAGAGTTATATGAAACGAAATAAGGTTCATATTCAAAAATCAAATTTCTTCGATAGCCTTTCTTACCATTATCAACTTATGGATGGATATGCCTATCCCCCTGGACAAAAAGGCGATAAAGGCGAGCACATGATTACAGATGATGAAAATTTTTCAAAATGGGCATCAGAAAGCCCAGAAAGCCCAGAAAGCCCAGTAAGCCCGGCGCCGACGTCGAAACATCCTGTTGGGGTGGAAAGGATTACACCCCCGTCCCTTTCTGGCGCACAGGGGTCACAACCCCTGTCCGATCTGGCAGAAAGCCCAGAACGCCCAGTAAGCCCGGTGGACGTGTGGGAGAGTTTTGTAGGTCGGGTTGCGATCCCGCCTTTGGCGGGAGAACTACCCGACATTCTGTCCCTGGGGTCTTTCTTTCAGACCGGGGGTCCAACAAGTCAATTGAGATTCTTTGAAGCTAAGGCTGGTGGAGATATTTTATACTTCTTTATCTTATTTCGGATGGTAGCTTCGGGGATACCTAAGAGCCGGGCGGCTCTTAACTTGATCCAGTTGCTTTGACTCAAAGCCTCGATGATTTTCTCTTTCTCGAACTCCGCCACCTGGTGGAATAAAGAGGGTTCATTGGAAAGAATCTGACTGCCGGTGGGGTGACCCAGCTTTTCTGACAAAAATCCGGATGGATCCTTATCACCTGCCTGAGCTAAGACCACCATCCTTTTTATCTCATTTTCAAGCTCTCTCACATTTCCGGGCCAGCCATAGTCTGAAAATCTCCTGAGCGTTCCGTTTCTCTCAAATTCTTTTATTCTTTTTTCATCCACCCCATACTCTTTTAAGAAATGTCTGACCAGAAGCGGAATATCCTCTTTTCGATCCCTCAAAGGGGGGATAGTTATGTCGAAGGTATTGAGGCGAAAATACAGATCCTGGCGAAATTTTCCATTTTTCACCGCTTCCTTCAAATCATCGATGCTGGAGGAGATGATCCGCACATCGATTTTTCTCGGCTTGGTTCCGCCCAGCCGGGTTATCTCTTTTTCCTCAATGGCTCTCAATAACTTCACCTGAGTGGAGGTGGGAATCTCTTCCACCTGATCCAGATAGAGAGTCCCGCCCTCCGCCTCTTCAAACAGACCGGGCTGATCTTTATCTGCTCCGGTGTAGGCGCCCCTTTTGTGACCGAAAAGCTCATTTTCCAGAAGGCTCTCCGGAAGGGCGGCACAGTTTACCGCCACGAATCGCTTATCTTTTCTTCTGCTGGAATAGTGTATGGCTTTGGCAAGTACGTCTTTTCCGGTTCCGGTCTCACCCTCCAGAAGAATGCTTATGTCGTAATCCTTTATCTGTTTCAGTTTCTCGACAATCTCTCTCATCTCTGTGTTATGGGTCACGACGTTATCAAAGGTCACCCGTCCGTCGGACTTGGCAATCATGCAGGACTGAAAAAGAGTATCCTCAATCGAATGCTTCAAATTCCGAATCTGACGAAGCTCCTTTTGATCGTTAGACTCTTTGAAAAGCCTCTCTGCCTCCGCTAAGAAGATGTGGGCTTTACCATAATCCTTCTGCTCCACCAGAAGATCGGTGATGGCTAAGTTAACCAGACCCAGATGAAATTTTGAGTTCAACTCTCTGAACAAGCTCTCCGCATTGCTCAAAAATCCCAATCTCTTGTAATAGTCAAAAGAGTTTGATCGACCCGCTTGCAGATAGGTCTTAGCTAATTCGTATTTTGCTCCAACCTGCTGAAGTAACGACATGCTTTTCTCAAAAGATTCACGGGATTTCCCTTTTTCTCTCTTTACAAAATAAATCTGGCCCAGGATTCTATAAACTGCACCTTCTTCGATCTTTTCACCTAAAGACTTAGAAACTTTCAGAGATTTCTGGCAGGAGATGAAGGCTTGATCAAACTGCTTTTGAGCTACCTGCAGTTCGGCTAACAGACGGTAAGTTTGACTGATCATATCCCCGTCAGGCGCATTATTCTCCCATATGTTGATAATTTGATTATAATGATCCTCCGCCTCTCTGTATATCCCTTGATCAAAGCAAAGTTCACCCATGTATTCATGGTAGATGACGGTTTCTCTTAAATAGTTATTTTTTTGGGCAAGCTGGAAAGCAGAAGAAAGATATGCTTTTGCCTGCGTAAATTCTCTTTTCAGAGCAAAGATATAACCCAAAGACAACTGGTCTTTGCACTGGCCAATGGCATTGCTTCTGGTGCTGTTGGCTTGGAGGCCGATTTTGAGCTCTTCTTTGGCCTGTTCCCAATTTCCCAATAGCGTATGAATTCTGCCCAGATTCCCTAAGATTGTCGCCTCCGTTATAGGGCTGTTGATGGAACAGGAAAGTTCCTTGGCTTCATTAAGGTATTCAGCCGCCTTGCCAAAATCGCATTTGGTAAAGAGTATGCGAGCAATTGTGTTGTTACATCTTACTATAGCAATATAATCTCTAATTCGGCGATAGGTGGTAATGGCATCTCGGATACAAAGTTCAGCGTTTTTCAAATCCCCCAAGCCCCAATGAATTCTTCCCAAAATATCTTGAATCTGCGCAACCTTTTTGTTTTCGGAGGTGTCCTTGAATGTGTTGAAGGCGAGCGTAGCTTTATCCAGCGCCTCTTTGTATCTTCCCAGGTTGAATAGACAGAAAGACGCAAGATAATGTATATCTCCCCTTTCACCGGGCGACAGATTAACTCCCGGGTCTCTTTCCGTTTTTTGGATCTTCCTGAGCGCCTGAGCAAATTCTCCTTGCTCAACCAACGACTGAATGGGTTTGATCCTTCCCTTTGAGGGAGTTTCTATCCCTTTTAATCGAATCTCCATCTCTCTCACCATATCCAGTTAATTATTCGGATCTCCCGTGCTTCCGGGTAGACCTTTGCCCCTCTATCTCGTGCTTGACGATATACCTGAAGTAGAATTGGAGGACAAAGTTGGTAAATTCCGGAGCAGTGATGAAATCTCGACAGCCGCTTCCTGATCCAGGGCGATAGCAGGGAGGGGCTTCACTGTTGCTGACTGGATCACCCCATGGATGCCCTAAAATTACTATGGGGCCAAACTTGTTGCTTTTTGGACCCCAGCCTGAATAGGCTGGTCCGGCGGATAGGACCAAAATACCCAAAATCAGGACAACAGCCACGCTTTTCTTTCTCATCTTTTTTCACCTCCTGAAAACGAAATGTGCACAAAAAACTCCCTTTTCAGTTTACACTTACTTTCGCAAGTTTGGTAACGCAAAAATTGCGCCAAAATTGACGGATTTGCACTATTTTTTCCGTCTCACTAACATGTTGCCCCATAAAAGGTTGTTCAACGAGATTGTGCGCCTTATGAACCGTCGCCAAAATATGATACGTATATTCGCAGGAAATTACGAGTGCTGGATTCACGGGTGGTTATTCTTTTTCGTAAGTTATTATGAAGTAAAATGAAAGAGATTCGTCAAAAATTGCGAATAAGAGTTGTTTTTTTTCGGAGTTTGTTGGGCTCGCATTTTTACCTTCAGAGAAGTCTATATCACCTGCTAAACTTTTACCCGCAATTAGGCGGAGATAAGGTTTAGCTCTGGAATTTCGCTTAAGAAGGATTTGGAAAACGAAGAGTTCTAAAATTGCCCCCACTTGAGAAAAAAGCTTTTTTTAAGTAATCTCTTAAATTGAATGGAATGGTTGAATCGTATTTATTATGTCAAGTTATTATTTAGATGATCTCTGAGAAGGTCAAATTGGAAAAGGTTTTCCTTGTGATGGGGCAGGGGTTAAACCCTTCAGGGCGAGCCTTCAGGACGAGCCCCGGTCCCAACCATAAGCTTTAAAACCGCAGAAGCAAGCTTCTGCACTCCAAAATTACTTTTTCAATAGTCCCTATAATGGCGGATACTCCAATTTATCCCTTTGAAGTAGTTTTTCAGAGATCTCCTTTTTGGTTCTGCTTTAAATAAACGGTCAGGCTCTCCGATAGATAAATATATGAGCTACTACCGATATAGGACTTCCAGCTTTGGACCCGGAGGAATCACAAAAGCGGTCAAATATCTCCTACTGGTTAATGTAGGAATCTTTGTCTTAGAATTCCTATGGGGCTCTGAGTTGATCTATCTTTTCGGGTTAACACCAGCTTTGGTGAAAAAGGGCTTTATCTGGCAACTGGTCTCATATATGTTTCTTCACGGGGGGCTGTTTCATATTCTTTTCAACATGTTTGTCCTGTGGATGTTCGGATGCGAGATAGAAAGAACCTGGGGGACAAGAGAGTTTGTGAAGTATTATTTTATCACCGGCGTAGGGGCGGGACTTTTCACCTTCATCCTCTCATTCAATTCGCATATCCCCACCATCGGAGCATCTGGGGCTATCTTCGGAATTTTAGTGGCGTTCGCCCTCATGTTCCCGAATAGATTAATTTATCTCTATTTCATCTTTCCAGTAAAAGCTAAATACCTGGTAATCTTCTTTGCGGTGATCGAGTTTTTAGCTTCTTTCAGACATACCTCAGATGGAATAGGGCACTTTGCCCACTTGGGTGGAATGGTCATCGGTTATCTATATATCAAGTCCGACTTTAGAATTCCCGCAATCTTCCGATTATCAACATACCTTACCTATATAAGAAATTTCAGACATCAGCGCAGAATGAAAGCCATCAGTAGAAAGCGGGAAAAGGAACAGAAGTTGATGGGAAGGGTGGATCAAATTTTGGATAAGATAAACCAGGTAGGTTATGATAATCTTACCAAAGAGGAAAAAAAGACCCTGGAGCAAGCCAGCCAGCTTTTGTCTAAGTAAGGGGAGAAAAGATGACCTCGCCTTTAGCTTGATCGGGCGGGGGTTTAACCCCCGCCCGAACCAAGGAGATGAATTGTGGAGCAATCTGCATTAGTGATTCTCCTCTTCTGGATGGAAGATGAACCATGAACTATTAACGGTGAACCATGAACTATAAGATCTTGGTGGCGGATGACAGCCCTACCGTGAGAAACGTAGCCGAGTCTTTGTTAAAAAAACATGGGTATGAGGTGCTTTTAGCTGACGACGGAGCCAGAGCCTTAGAAGTGGCTAAGGCCAACAAACCCGATCTTATATTCCTGAATGACTCCATGTCTATTCTGAACGGAGAGCAGGTGTTAAGAGAGCTCAAGCAGAACAAAAACTTGAAAGATGTTCCGGTGGTAATGCTTTTATCCAGAGATGAAATAGATAAGGAGCAGAAATTAAAGCAGATTGGTACAGATGCCTTTATCACCAAGCCTTTCAATCCCAGGGAGATCCTGGACCATGTGGAGAGGCTACTTGAAAAGGAGAAAACCTTTCCGTTCCACAGGATCCTGCGGACTGAAGATAAGCAAAAACTAACCCAAGATCTTTCTCCCGGAGAAGACGAAAAATCGGATGAGGAAGAGACTCAGAAACCTGTTTCACCTGACGGAGAGAAAAAATCAGAGGATATTTTGGATATTGTCGAGACCAGCGATTTTATGGAGAGTTTAGAATCATCAACTTCAGATGGAGAATTGGCTCATGGATTTGACTGGTTTATGTCCGAGCTGAAAAGGGAGACGCAGGAAGACGAAAAGGCAAACTCACATCCAGAGAAAAAGTCGATCTTGTCTGAACAGAAAAGCTCAGACAAAAAACCGGATTATAAAAAGGAAAGCAAAATCTATGAAATAGATGAGCACCAGAAGGGATATGAGGATTTTTTAAAAGATTTGAAAAGGGAGCTGGAAGAGACGGATAAGGAAAAATCGACACAGCTGAACCCCTCAGTAACCGAAGAGATCAGTCGATCTCAGTCCGACCCACTATTTTCAGATTTAAGGGAAAGGATTTCTCAAAGGCTTGCCAAAGAGGTGGCGAAAAAGATAAGCCCCGAGTTTCTTGAGAAAGTAATTCGGGATGAGATGGCTAAATTAGGAAAGGATTCGTTCTGAAGAAAAGGCTTTACCCTTGAGAGAATGAAAAAGCCTTTCTTTCGTCTTGATTATTTTCTTCTTTTTACCATCGGCTCAATTGCAAATTTTTCCTGCCTTGACTCGTAATCACAGGTAAATATCTTAAGTTCTCTTTCATTGTGGTGTATGAGATTTTTGATAAGAACCAGAATCTCAGGGACTTGATAAAACTGGATATTGAGACTGGAGTCAATTGAAACCTTACCCCCCCATCCCCCCGCCAAAGGCGGGAGGAGATAGGGGAGAGGTAAAAAACCCGTATACTTTGACCATTTAGCTGGAGAAATAAGTGGAAAACGTCTCCGTTCTGGCGGCTTTTACTGCTGGAATAATCTCTTTTGTTTCCCCTTGCGTTCTACCGTTGATTCCCGGGTATCTTTCCTTCATCTCCGGGGTCTCAATGGAGGAGATGAAAAGCAGAGAGAAAAAGTCCGAAGCGTTAAAAAAGGTGACCCTAAATACGGTTTTGTTTGTTTTAGGATTCTCCTTTGTCTTTATTGCCTTCGGAGCTTCGGCCACCTTTATGGGTGAGTTTCTTTTGTCCAAGCTTTCCCTTTTCAATAAAATCGCTGGAGTCATCATCATACTTTTAGGATTGCACATAATGGGGGTATTTAGAATCCCCTTTCTTAATTATGAAAAAAGATTCCACACCAGAAGCAAACCTTTAGGTCCTTTGGGTTCCTTTGTGGTGGGTCTGGCATTTGCCTTCGGGTGGACCCCCTGTATTGGTCCAATTTTAGGTGGAATTTTGCTCTTAGCCTCCAATCAGGATACGGTAGGAAAAGGAATAGTGCTTCTCTCATCTTATTCTTTAGGTCTGGGCATCCCATTTTTGGTAACTGCCGTGAGCTTCAACACCTTTCTGGGCGTTTTCGGAAGAGTAAAGAGACACTTCCGGACAATAGAGATCATAAGTGGCTTGTTTTTGGTCACGATCGGATTTTTAATCTTCATAGGCTCCTTCGGCTATATAGCTGGTCTTTTAAACCAGTGGTTCCCCTGGTTTCATGCCGGTTAAGAAAAACTTTTCGAGTTTCATAACAAGGGTAATTACATTTATCGAACATGCTCTAAGTGTTGGCTGGCAAATAGTAAACCACGACAGTTCGTTTCAAATAAAGATAATGTGGTCGTGTAGTTGTTCAATCATCCTTTTGAATCTTTCACCTTGCTCTTGGACGGATCGTCCTATGGATCCTTCGGATTATCATCCGTCCTCCGGCTTGGCTGGATGACGGAGACCCGTCTGGGATAACATCCAGCCAGAGCACTAACTTGAGAATCTTAAAATGAAAGACAAAATTACTCGCAGAGACTTCATCAAAGTATCATTGGGAACTGCTGTGTCATTGAGTTTGCCGCAGTTTGGATTGCCGGACGTTATAGCGCAAACTCTTAAGGAAAAGGAGATCATTCCCGATCTGGCAGTGGTGACCGACGGTGACCCTGCATCAATGACCCGCCAGGCGATCGAGCTTTTGGGAGGTATGAAGAGATTTGTCTCCAGAGGAGATGTGGTGGTGGTCAAGCCGAACATCGGCTGGGATCGAAGCCCGGAGCAAGCGGCAAACACCAATCCTGAGGTGGTGGCGGAGGTGATAAAGCTGTGTCTGGAATCCGGAGCAAAAAAGGTGAAGGTCTTCGACCGTTCCTGTAACACTGCTTCCCGATGTTACCGGAATTCCGGCATAAAAAAGGCTGCCTCTGATGCAGGGGCGGATGTCAGCTTTGTGGTAGATGCTGGTTTTTCCAAGATGAAGTTTCCAGAAGGCGAAGTTTTGAAACAATGGTACATGTACAAGCCCGCCTTAGAGGCGGACGTTTTGATAAACGTGCCCATAGCCAAAAATCACGGTTTGACCAGATTGACCATGGGAATAAAGAACCTGATGGGAATCATGGGCGGCGATCGGGGAAAGATACACTTAAACATTGATGATAAGTTAGCTGATCTGGCAAATTTTGTCCGTCCCCAGTTAACCATCTTGGATGCTTACCGAATATTAGTCAAAAATGGTCCTCAGGGTGGAAGCTTAAAAGACGTTCGGGAGAAGAAGACAATAATTGCCGGAACCCAGATCGCCACCGTGGATGCCTACGGAGCAACTCTTTTTAATATGAAGCCGACAGATTTGGTCCATGTTGTCAAATCAGGTAAATTCGGACTGGGGGAAATAGATTTGAGCAAGGTGAATATAAAGAGGGTGAGTCTGGGGTGATTTTTTTAAAAAACCTCATCCCCTGTTTCCCCTTCTCCCCCGCCTCTGGCGGGATTTTCAACATAAAATGGAGAGGAGGAATAGAGGGGGAGAGGTGAATTAAGGGGCCCACTTTGAAAACCATCCGACGAATTTCCCAAATTCTTTTTCTTCTGTTCTTTTTCTTTCTCTTTCTTGCTGCCAGCTACCCATTAAAGATCAAGATACCGATTGACCTTTTTTTGCGGATGGACCCTCTGATCGGTCTTTCCGCCATGATTTCTGCTCGTGCCTTTATAGAAACGTTCATCTGGGCTATCTTCGTGCTGGCTCTTACCATACCTCTGGGAAGATTTTTCTGTGGTTGGGTTTGTCCTTTAGGCACCACCCTGGATGTAACCAGCTTCGCTTTCAAAAACAAAGCGGGGAGAAGTTATCCTAAGCTTAAATACATAAAATATATGATCCTGATTTTTCTTCTAATTGGTGCCGTTTTCTCCTCTCAGCTTTTCTGGTTTTTTGATCCCGTCGCTTTATTTACCCGATCGATTACTCTTTCAATCTGGCCAATTATCACCTTGTTATCCAGCAAACTCTTTGGTCTGGCTTTTCAGGTCACCTCCTTTCAGGATTGGCTGAGCAAGATGCATAACTTTTTCTCATCCACCCTTCTTCCTGACCAACTTACTTTCTTCCGCATGTCCGGATGGGTGTTTTTGATCTTCTTGGCGATTTTGATTGCCGAATTCATATCCCGCAGATTCTGGTGCAGATATCTTTGTCCTTTAGGAGCTCTTCTTGCTCTTTTCTCCAAATTCCAGATTTGGAGAAGAAAGGTGAGCACTGACTGCACGGACTGTGCTGAGTGTGAGAAGATATGTAAGATGGATGCAATAAAGAGCGATTTCAGGCTTACGGATTATGGGGAATGTGTTCAGTGTTACAATTGCGTGAAAGATTGCTTACCACATGTTACCAGCATCAACTTCAAAGGGAAAGTTAGGCCTTACAAATTTGATCTGGGCAGAAGAAGGGTGCTCACTTCAGCCGCCGCTGGCCTGGCATCTGTGGGAATCTTGAAGACCAGTTTCGTAAGCAGAAATGAAACAGCTGCATTGATCCGCCCTCCCGGAGCAAGGGAGGAGAACGAATTTCTGGATCGGTGTATTCGCTGCCACGAGTGTATAAAAGTGTGCTCCACCTCAGGCAGGTTTTTGCAGCCGACCTTTCTGGAAGCGGGGCTGGAAGGGATGTGGACTCCCGTAGGAGTTGCCCGGTACGGCTATTGCGAATTCAACTGCACTCTCTGTACCGAAGTCTGCCCTACTGATGCCATTCATGTTCTAGACGTGGAGACAAAGAAGAAATGGGTAATTGGCATAGCGTATATAGATAGAGACCGATGTATCCCCTTTTATAAAAACGAGAACTGCTTGGTGTGCCAGGAACACTGTCCCACCTCCCCCAAGGCGATTGAGCTAAAGGAAGAAAAGGTTATCCATTTTGACGGATCTGAGAGGCTTGTAAAACGCCCCTACATGATAGAGGATCTTTGTATTGGCTGTGGAATCTGCGAGACAAAATGCCCCATCGCAGGGAAATCAGCTATAATCGTCACCCCCGAAAATGAACAAAGGTGGATTGATTAACTCCTGTTTTCCATCTTTTGTTCATGTTTGGAGTGCAAACATTATGTTTGCTTTTTTATTTTTCCGTTTTCTCAGCATCTATCCTCAGAATGTTTAAGATAGGCAAAGCTAAAGGGACTGTTGAAAAACCCTGCTCCTGGGTGGATGTTATCATCCACCCCCGCCTTTGGCGGGATCTCTGACCTAATGCCGCAGGATGACGGAGACCCGTCTGGGATAACATCCCACGGGGAGCAAGAGTGTTAAGCCCTTGTTCCCCCCATAGGGGCAGTAATTTATCCTACCACACGATATAGCGTTTTCAGCGATCCTAAATACACTCCCTTGTCTGTTTACTTGACATCCCTTCAAATCGGCTTTAAATTGCAAAAGTGTTGGAGAAGTCAAACTGAATAGAATAGGAAGCTTTTATGTTCGCCCAGGTGGCTTTAGCCCTACCGTTATCCGAGCCGTTCGTATACCGGATTCCCTCGCATCTTGAGGGAAGGATGGATCTGGGATTCAGAGTGTTGGTTCCTCTGAGGAGGAGAATCGTGACCGGCTTTGTGGTGGGGCTAACCGCAACTGCCAGCGTTTCAAAAGTCAAGGAGATCATTGACCTTTTGGATCCCTATCCTCTTTTCTCAGGAGAAATGCTTGAGCTTACCAAATGGGTCTC
>JAGMBK010000054.1 GCA_023129805.1 Candidatus Zixiibacteriota bacterium
ATACTGTAATGGCGCGAGTCTCCCTTCTCATCGGCAGGGCGCAGTTTCTCCTCATCAATTGGTTACACTTGATAAAGTGAAGGGTTTATGTTTTGTGTATCCGTGGGATAACGAAAACTTCGAAAAGAGGATACGCATTAGTTTTTATTGAAGAAGAGATGAGGAACAGAAGAAAAAGCAAGAACCCTGAATCTTGAGAGTTTCAGCGGTCTGTGGACATTTGTTAGAAAAGGGAATGTGGGTGTGAAATGTCAAAAAGTGAACAATTTACAAATTTCGTAAAAAAGTATTGCGTATTTCTGACGACACATTATATTATGAAATCGTAAGAGGTAAAGCATTGAAAAACCCATGGCCTAGGAGGAGAGATGGGTCGACACAAATCCGCCAAGAAGTCAGGGGGGGATTTTTTGTCAAATGACGCTTTATACTCGCTCGCCGTCGATTGGGATAAGAGTGATCAGGAATTCTCAGAGCGCTACAAGGCTATTCAGGACTTCGAAAAACAACTGGACAAAGACATGCGAATAACCAATGCCGACCTGAAGAAAGAATTCCAAATTTAGGACTTTTGTGTGGCTAGACTATTGTCCTACCAAGTACTCAAATTTAACCTGCAGAACCTGAGAAACTCATTTAGTAATCAGCATATTCCTCGGGAAAATTTGAACCAGTTCTCTAAGCTTAATTATTTGCATCGATACCTCAGGGAGCTACGATGTGCAACAATGGTCATCGAGCACGACTATGTTGACGGGGACTATCTTGATGATTATACCCAATACTACGCGAAGTGTTTTAAGCCATACGAACGGTTTTGCAGGCGCTTGCATTTCTTTTCTGCCGAGTTTAATAGAAAACAATTCACTTCCCTAATTGAAAAGAAAATACCAAACAACGAAGAGGAAAGGTTTGTCAAGAATTACTTGGGCTTCGCAGTAGCAAAACCCCTTCCAGAGGCGATTATTGGTCGAACCGTCTTGAAAACTTACCCCCTGGACGGCGGGAGAAGGAACTTCCATGGTATTCGCGAATATCAGGTCAACCTCTACGGTATAAAATTTAAGATAGATAGTTTAGCGTTTCACGAGCAGGATACCGTAGTGGGGGCTTGTGCAACCTCGGCGTTGTGGTCAGCTTTTCAGAAGACCTGCCATCTCTTCGGAAAGGAAGCGCCAACGCCTGCTACGATAACTCAACTTGGCACGCGCCACATCCTGTCATCACGTGCGCTGCCGTCGCATGGCTTAAGTGTCGAACAAATATGTGAGGCTGTTCGCGCTGTGGGTCTTGAACCAGAGGTTTACAAGGTCAATCCGAGCGTTCCAGTCGTAAGTCTTATATATGCCTACCTCCGAGCAGGACTTCCCGCAATTCTGGCAATTAACGTGCAACAACGCGGGTTGCATGGTGTCACAGTGTTGGGGTATTCGATTGAAGAGGGATCAGTGAGAGAAACTGAAGTGTTGTCGGGTTACCGAATGCCCCCACTCATGGGGCTTCGCATTAGCAAGTTGTACGCGCACGATGATCAAATCGGGCCGTTCGCCAGAATGATTATTCATCCTGGTGCTGAGCAGTATCCGGTCAGGTTCAAAGGCACATGGTCCACTCTGCATGGTCAAGATGCATGGTTAGACCCGGTATACGTTATCGTTCCAGTTTACCACAAGATAAGAATCAAGTTTCTCGAAGTACTCAAGTGGCCTCACAGATTAACGCAATTTTTTCAGTTCTTGGGGTTGACCAGCACCTCTGGTCCTCTCAGGCTACGATGGGATATCTTCCTCTCAACCGTAAATGAACTAAAAAATAGTCTCAGGGTTTTGATGCCAAATAGCCAGCTTCTTAAATGTATTAATGTCCGCTCGCATCCAAGGTTTATTTGGCGCGTCCGGGCGTATCACGAGACTGTACCCCTTTTCGAAATGCTGGTAGACGCAACCGATATAGCGAGGTCGTTTTTTCCATATTTGGTTTGGTTCGAGCACCTTGGAATGCGGAACGTGATCCGTTCTCAAGTGGGGCGGCGTGACTGGGACGAGGCGGTAACAAGGTACCTATCTTCAAAATTTGTAAAGCTCTTTCGGGAGGCAGTCGCCTGATATGTCCGGAAGGCTCAGTTGCGAAATAACGTGCTGACTGTGGTATCGTTGAGAAGTCAGGTGTGGTTCCTTCTCCGTCGTGTTTCTCGATGCATCGGTATTAGGACATGCCAATGCTCTTATAGCTTCTACACATCCTGAAGGGTGCGGCAACCACCTCTCGTGTCCCTCTCCCCTGGGGGAGATTCGTATAAATGTGCGTATGCACTCATACGAGCTTCGCAGGGAAGGTTGAAAATCCCGCCAGAGGGGCGAACCGTATGGTTCTCCCCAGAGGCGGGGGCGAGGGGGAATCAAGTATATCGTACAAATCGAAGATGCGTGTATATTTCCGCGCAGGTGCATTAAAAATTTTGATTTTTGAATTGCAATTTTAAATTTTGCTCTTTGAATTTTTAATTTGACTAAATTATGAACTTAGAATTCATCGGAATCACCATCGCTGCCCTTTTAACCCTGTGTATATACAGCTTTTTGTATAAAGACAACCCCTTTTACAAATTTGCCGAGCACATCTTTGCCGGTCTATCGGCTGGATACTATGTGGGACTGGTGTGGCACTCCATCATAAAGCAACAGCTTATCGGTCCGCTTTTTGAGGAAAGGCAACTCCTTTTCATCATCCCCGCCATTCTGGGAATCTTGATGTTCACCAGATTCATCCCCAAGATCACCTGGCTTTCTCGCATCTCGTTGGCTTTTGTGATAGGCAACACTGCCGGAATCTTTCTGATTCAGCAACTGCATGGATTGGTGCTACCGCAGGTGAGAAATACTTTCACGGTGGCTCTGAATTTTTCCGGAGTAGTCCTAATCGTAGGCGTAATCTCCACACTGATCTACTTTTACTTCTCCAAAGAGCACAAGGGAGCCTTAGGACTCACCGCTGGTTTGGGCATTTGGTTTATAATGATCTCGTTTGGAGCGTCGTTCGGTTATACTGTAATGGCGCGAGTCTCCCTCCTAATCGGCAGAGCCCAGTTTCTCCTGATCAACTGGCTACATTTAATAAAGTGACAGAACCTCACACTCTAATGGTTTTTGACTAATTAAATTACCACTTAATCATATCACTAGTTGCGTGGGGATATTGTTCCGTATGGATTCCATACGCATTATCCCGACGCAAAGTCAAACTCCACCAAAGGAATGCATCGGGACTACAAAGTCCCGATGCAACTAAGAGTCTTCATCTTGCCAGAGGCGGGACGGCTATCTTATTCTGCAGTAGCCGCCCATCTGGGCGCCGCTTTTCCTGTGTCTGCCGGACTCAGGAATGGAGGCGTAGGGGCTCGATTCATCGAACCCCGCCTACTCTGCGATTGCCACCAGAGAGGAAAACCGGGTCTGCTCAAAAATCTTAAACCTCCAGACTCATAATACGTAGATGAAAGAGTCGGCTGTTTTCTTTTTCCTTGTAAGAGAAGGCTTAGTTTATTATCACAACTGTTTAGCAGAAAAATATAAAAAGAAGCGTTCTGTGCCGAACTTATAAAGATCTCAATCAGGAGAATATCATGAGACCCTATTTTGTTTACTTAGTGATTTTCTTGATGGTAAATATCGGTAATTCTTTTGCTTCCTCATTGGACATCACCTATCGGGGTAATGGCATAAGTTTCGGCAATTCCAAGAGAATAAATGGAATACGTTTCAATCTGGTTGATAAAGATGTGGAGAGGATAAACGGTTTTAATTTGACCTTCTGGAAACCAAAAGACAATCCCGATGCAGTAATTACAGGTTTCGCCCTGGGGCTGGTAGGACCGGAAGCCAACCAGTTAAACGGTTTTGCAATTGGTGGAGTTGCAGTGGCCGCAGAAGAGATAAGAGGTATCTCTTTTGGAACTGTAGGAGTTGCGTCTCACACTATAACCGGCATAACAATTGGAGGTGTTGGGCTTGCCACTGAAAGCCTGGATGGTATTGGTTTTGGAATTGTCGGTCTTGCGGCTGGGAGAATAAACGGAATAGCAATTGGAGGCGTGGGGCTGGCAACCGGGAGCCTGAATGGTTTTGCTTTGGGGGGAGTCGGAGCTGCCGCCCAGGCTGTAAATGGTGTAGCCATTGGAGGTGTCGGACTTACAAGCCAAACTATAAATGGTATTACAATTGGTGGAGTCGGAATTGGGGCAAAGGAGATAACCGGAATAACGATCGGAGGTATTGGGGTTGGCGCAAGCGAAGTAACAGGCTTGACAATTGGAGGTGTGGGAGTTGGGGCAGAAGATATAACAGGCATCACAATCGGAGGTATTGGGGTTGGCGCAAGCGAAGTAACAGGCTTGACAATTGGAGGAGTGGGAGTTGGGGCAAAAGATATAACAGGCATCACAATTGGAGGTATCGGGGTTGGAGCTGAAGAAATAACCGGTTTTACAATCGGAGGAGCAAAACTGCAGTCTGAGAACTTAACCGGTCTTGCTGTGGGAGGCTATTGCAAGGTCAAAAGAAATTTAAGCGGCGTCTCTGTTGGAATCTTCAATTATGCCAGGTGCCTCAATGGCGTGCAAATCGGGGTTCTCAACTATTGCGGAAACAATCCGAAATTCTTAAGGCTCTTGCCGATCATCAATGTGCATATTGGCAAAGAGCACCACAGATATCGACACAACGACTAATTCCACGCCCGGATAAACAATAGGAACATCCACCCCGCCATTTCTTGTTTTTTTCATCACCCCAATCACCAATATTCTTTGCGTCACAACGTCCTTTCTTGCCCCTTGTATTTTGCCCCTGCTTTTTTCTTGCGTAGCTTCAGATAAACTCTATATTGGAAAAAGTCAAAACTTCATTTGAGGTCCGGGTCAAACCTCACCACAACCTGGTTCTCTTACCAGGCAAACAAGGTATTTGGATTGTTGCCAGTTATCAGAAATTCAACTCAAACCAGGGAGGTTTATATAAAAAATGGGTTTTGTGAGGAAAACAAAAATGCTCTGTTTGGAGGGGATTGAATGCTCTATTATGTTTTAAAGCTTACCATATCAGCTCTGTTAATAGTCGCCATATCTGAAATCTCAAAGAGATATTCTTTGGCTGCCGGAATCTTGGCTTCTTTGCCCATTGTGTCTGTTCTGGCGATGATCTGGCTTTACATTGATACCGCAAGCATCGAAAAGGTTTCCAAGCTTTCCACCAGTATTTTCTGGATGGTTTTACCTTCGCTTTCATTATTTCTAATGCTTCCATTGCTTTTGAAAAACAAAGTGCCTTTTTATCCAGCATTGATAATTTCGTGGCTGGTCATGGTTTGTCTTTATTTAGCTATGATTTTGCTTTTGAAAAAATTAGGCATAACAATATAAATAATCTTCGAAAAGCTCTGATGCTTCGGGAATAGTCTCAAGATCCCCCGCAAAATGCGGGGGAGAATTCCCGAAGCTTGGTAGCATCGGCATTTCCTTCAGGATGAATCCTCATGCCGATGCATCCAAGGCGGTTCGGATATGAACGAGATGCACGTAATTAATAGTAGAATTATTGTGAAAAGGAAAGACAGGGAGCAATGCGCTGATGGTTTCAACCAGATAAACAAAACATCGAGTAGATTGATCAGAGGGATATTGATTACTGCAGGAACCCTCTTTGTGGGGCTGGGAGTTCTTGGAATATTTATACCCCTCTTACCCACCACTCCCTTCCTCTTACTTGCGGCTGCATGCTATGCCAAAAGCTCAAAAAGATTTTACCATTGGCTCTTGACCAACAAATGGTTTGGAAATTACATCAAAAATTATCGAGAAAAAAAAGGAGTTCCGTTAAAAGTAAAGCTCTCATCCATTTCTTTATTGTGGATCACAATACTGTTTTCCGCTGTTTTTGTAGTTGACACTCTTTTGTTTAGAATCATTTTGATTTTAATAGCTATTGGGGTTACTATACATATCCTCTCTATTCGAACTTTAAAGCAATAACCGGGAATAATAATAGATTCTTGAAATGGTTTGGGAAATTAGAAACTTATGCGACTTCGCGCAACAGCCGACATGTGGTTCGTCCCAATGAAAGCGCAAATCACCAAATGCCTTTCCCCAGCTTCGCTTCCTTCAGTCCCTCACAACAGGCGGGATAGGTCGGTACTTCGGAAGCACGTAAAACGTTCAGAAAGATTCCGCTTTACGCTTCTTAAAAATCAGTTATAATAGATAGCATGAGTATGGATGATGCTGCAACAAAAAGGGCAGCTTTACTGGTTGCCACATTGACCTCTTTTCTCACTCCCTTCATGGGCTCTTCCGTTAACATCGCACTTCCCTCCATCGGAAGGGAATTTGCAATGGATGCGGTTCTGTTGGGTTGGGTTGCTACCGCATATCTTTTGTCTGCGGCCATGTTTTTAGTCCCCTTTGGAAGGATAGCAGACATACACGGAAGGAAGAGGATTTTTACATACGGCATACTCACTTTTGCTCTTTCCTCTCTTCTTTCGGCACTCTCTCCTTCTGCCATCTTTTTAGTTTCCTGCCGGGTTTTGCAGGGAATGGGAAGTGCCATGATCTTTGGCACCGGAATAGCAATTCTTACCTCAGTATTTCCTGCCAAAGAGAGGGGGAAAGTTTTGGGAATAAACGTTGCTGCTGTTTATTCAGGACTTTCGTTAGGACCTTTCATTGGGGGATTTTTGACTCAACAGCTCGGCTGGAGAAGTATCTTCTTCTTAAACGTACCTCTGAGCTTGATAATTATTGCTTTTACGTTATGGAAATTGAAGGGGGAATGGGCCGGGGCAAAAGGAGAGAAGTTCGATTTTGCCGGCTCCGTAATATATGCACTCTCGCTCCCGGCTATGATGTACGGTTTCACTCTTTTGCCAGCCATGTCCGGTGCCTGGTTGATTGGTTTGGGTGTCTTGGGGCTTTTGGCATTTATCAAATGGGAGATAAAGGCGGAGAGTCCGGTTTTGAATATAAATCTCTTCAGAAATAACAAAGTCTTCGCTTTCTCTAATCTGGCATCGTTGATTAATTATGGCGCAACCTTTGGCGTGACTTTTCTTTTAAGCCTTTATTTGCAGTATACCAAAGGGCTCAGCCCCCAGCAGGCAGGCACAATCTTGGTTTGCCAGCCTGTGGTGATGGCTCTTTTCTCACCTCTTGCCGGTAGGCTATCGGACAAAATTGAACCCAGAGTAGTTGCTTCTATCGGAATGGGGTTCACCATGATCGCTCTTTTCCTGTTCACTTCATTAAACGAAAACACCGGTTTAGGATACGTCATTACCAGTTTGATTGTTATTGGTTTTGGCTTAGCTCTTTTCTCCTCTCCCAATACCAATGCAATTATGGGTTCGGTTGAAAAGAGATCTTACGGCGTAGCCGCCGCCACGGTGGGAACCATGCGGCTGACCGGACAAATGCTTTCCATGGGCATTGCCATGCTGGTATTTGCCGTATACATCGGCAGAGCAGAAATTACACCGGAAAATTATCCAGCTTTCTTGAGAAGCGCTAAAACCGCCTTTATAATTTTTACTGTCCTCTGTTTCGGTGGTATATTTGCCTCACTTTCCAGAGGTAAGGTGCGCTGACACAACCGCGTAGCCGAGGCTTCATGCCTCGGTGCCCCGCCTTTGGCGGGGCTACGCCACTTTCTTGAGAAGCGCCAAAACAGACTTCATTATTTTTACCGCCCAACGGGGTGAACCACATGGCCTACCCCGGCGGGGTGAACCACATGGCCTACCCCGGCGGGGTGAACCGAATGGTTCACTCCTTTGCTTCGGTGGAATATTTGCATCACTTGCCAGAGGAAAGATGCGGTGAAATTTGGATTTCGCAACCGCTTGCACTGAGTCGTGAAGAAACTTTACTTGAAGGCTCGATAGATTTAAAGGTTGAAGTAAACGCAAAATTTTGGTTGCTTTTTGGGCAAAAAATCTGTAAATAATAGTGGGCCGTCTTGAATGCGCGGCACTCAATTAATTTGGGCGGTAAAATTTCGTTTGTCTGGGAATTGCCACGCACGAAACGTCAAGGTGTACGAGAGGGCTTGTGGTTCTCGGAACCACGTGCAATGCTTGTGAGAAGCAGATAAGGGGAGAACTTGGAACATGCCTACTTGCGAATTAACCACTGTAATACGTGTGGAAAGTCCGCTTCATAGGCGCAAGCTGCCTATTGGTCATCAGAGAACTTGCCAATGCGGACCTACCCATATTAACTGTTTAACTGCAAAGGAATGGCTGAAGCGTCAACTGGGCGTGTGGCAGTTTAACTATGAGGCGAGAGACATCCGCAACAAGAAGGTACACCCAGCAACTTTTCCCATCTCTTTAGCTAGGAGGATTATTGAGCTTTTCACTCACCGGGGAGAACTTGTCCTAGACCCATTCGTTGGCAGTGGCACTACCCTCGTTGCTGCAGCAGATGTTAATCGGAGTGCGGTTGGCTTTGACCTCCTCGGGAGGTATATTGAGTTGTGTGGGCAACGGCTCTCACAAGGGAGCGTTTTTAACGATGTGCAGCAGATTGCCATTCACGATGATGCCAGGCACATAGCAGAGTATTTTGAGCCTGAGACTATCAGTCTAATATGGACATCTCCTCCTTACGCAAATCTGTTGAATAGACCTCGAAAGAATAAATCCCGGAGATTCAGGGATAATGAGCAGCTAGGGAAAGTAGAACAGTATTCGCAGGATCCGAGGGATCTCGGGACTATGGACCTTGATGAATACACTCATGCGATGGGTGATATCTTTCAGTCCTTATTACCATTGCTTCGGCCCAAGGCACACTGCGTTATCAACGTCCCCGACATGTGGTGGGAAAACAAAAGAATTACCATTCACGTTTCGCTAATCGAAGAATTGAGAAGACGTGGGTATGAGCTTAGAAATATAATAATCTGGGATAGGACAAATCTTGTCAACCGAATTGGAATTTTCGGTTGGCCCAGTAATTACATCACCATGGGGGTAACTTTCGAGTATTTGTTAGACTTTTGGCGACCTCCGAACATATCGAAGAAACCCAAAGCATAATGCAACGTTTATGGAGCTTTACACAAAAGACGATTTGATAGAGAAGCTGAAAGACATTAGAAGGCGAGAATGGATCCCTAATAGCCGTCCCGGAAATGTTGGTGGGGTAGGAAACACTTTGGAAGATCTACTTGGTATCGAAGAGAACAATCTGCCAATTCCTAATGCGGCCGAATGGGAGCTAAAATGCCAACGGATCGGCACGTCATCGTTGACCACGCTTTTTCACATGGAGCCCTCCCCACGTGCTGTTAAATTTGTTCCAAAGATGTTATTGCCTTTATACGGGTGGGAGCACAAGTCTATCCCTGGTGAAATGAGCTTTCGGCAAACGATCAATGGTCTGTCAAGCACAGACCGAGGTTTCAAAGTCATTATTGATCGAAACGCAAGGAAGGTTCTCATCTCCTTTGATGCAAGTGCCGTGGCGGAAAGACATTCTAAGTGGCTCGAATCTGTTGAAAACCGAGTCGGTTTGGATGAATTAAATCCGCAGCCTTATTGGGGCTTTGATGACCTATTTCATAAGGCGGGGACAAAGCTGCTGAATTGTTTCTACATACGTGCCGAGGTAAAGCGAGAAGGGCGAAGCGAGCATTTCTGGTACAGAGAAATCATGATCCTGCAAAGGTTCTCCTTAGAAAGCTTTTTGGAGGGTATCGAGGAAGGGTCTGCCCTTGTGGATTTCGACGCCCGGACCGGCCACAACCACGGCACGAAGTTCAGACTCCGACAAGACAAGTTGCCCCATCTATATGAACATGTGGAGAAGTTTTGATGCTTCGGGAATGGTCGCCAGATCCCCCGCAAGATGCGGGGGGGGAATTCCCGAAGCCAATAGCATCGGCATTTCTCCCGGGGCGAGTCCTAATGCCGATGCATCAGGAAATAAATGCGTTTGTATTAGATTATACTTGCGCCATAGATTTCAATAACTTTTATGATTTGAAAGCTGATCTTCAGTTATGGAGACACAAAAACAAGCCTATACATACGCCATTACTGCTGTCTTATTCTGGTCAACCGTAGCCTCTGCTTTCAAAGTCTCATTAAGATACTTGGATTTTCTCCAACTGTTATTTTTCGCCTCGATTGCTTCCATTATAGTTCTTTTTCTCATTTTGCTAATCCAGAATAAACTGAGTCTTTTAAAAAAATACTCAGGAAAGGATTATCTGCATTCTGTAATGCTTGGCTTTTTGAACCCGTTTCTTTATTATGTGGTCCTGTTCAAAGCCTATTCCCTGCTTCCCGCCCAGGAAGCCCAACCATTGAATTACACCTGGTCGATTGTGCTTGTCTTATTATCAATACCTTTGCTCAAACAAAAGATAAGATTTGCAAGTATCCTTGCAATCTTTATCAGCTATTTCGGGGTTTTTGTAATATCGACCCGGGGTGATATCTTAGGATTCACTTTTACTAATCTAAATGGAGTATTTTTGGCGTTAGGAAGTGCCGTGATTTGGGCTCTATTCTGGATTTATAATATTAAAGATAAACGCGACGAAGTTGCCAAGCTGTTTTTAAATTTTTCATTTGGGTTTGTTTTCATATTGATCGCGATGCTACTTTCCTCAAGAATGAGAATACCCGCTATGGTTGGGCTTCTTGGGGCAACTTATGTGGGTCTGTTTGAAATGGGAATCACTTTCGTGCTCTGGCTGAAAGCCTTGAAATTGTCCAGAACAACGGCGCAAGTGAGTAACTTGATTTACCTATCTCCGTTCTTATCGCTGGTATTAATTCATTTTGTAGTGGGAGAAAAAATATTGCCCTCAACCATAATCGGATTGATCTTCATTGTGGCAGGGATAATAATGCAGCAACGTTACAGTAGGATCGAACCATCTCTTCGGGAATCCTCGAGTTCCTCTTAAGCAAAGAGATATGACAACAATGCAATTTAGGATTTTAGAACAGGAAACGGCTCAGGTTTTCTGTGAACTCTTTGGCTCTCTTTACCCACTTCAAAGATGCACCGCTCAAGGGGCGCAGGGAAGCGGACCATCACGGAAAAGATAGTTTATCAAATACACCACATCACCCAAGTCGATCACTTCGTCACAATTGACATCGCCGGTCTGGGGAACCTCCGGGGCAGGTCCGTCTCTAAAAAGATAGTTAATCAAGTGTACCACATCCCCCAGATCGATCACACCATCGTTTGAAGCATCTCCTCTTATTGCATACACCGTGACTGCGAGGGTATCCTGATCCACGTAATATGGATTGCCTCTGGAGGTGGCTTCAAAAGCGATTTGATCGATGGTCATTAAG
>JAGMBK010000055.1 GCA_023129805.1 Candidatus Zixiibacteriota bacterium
TGAAGGACAAGCCCTGTCCCTACATGAAAACTTCCCCATAAAATGACTTTTTCAACAAGCTCTGAAGATTCGCCCCAGCAGTTCATTCACCTATCGATAAAAGATCTGGTGACATATATAGGACTCTGATGTGATAGGTTGGGATCACTCGGCAGAGGTGAGTGGTGCATAGGGGGTGGCGTTAAGATCTAAACCGGATATTTCACCTCTGGAGATGTGAAAATCCCCAGCCGCCGCAATCATAGCGGCGTTATCCGTGCATAAAATCGGAGATGGATAGAAAACGTCGAGGCGGTTCTTTTCTGCTTCCGCTCGGAGTCTTTCCCGCAGGCGCCTGTTTCTGGCTACTCCTCCGGCCAGCGCGATCTTTTTGGTATGTTTTTTTAAACAGGCTTTGATTCCCTTTTCCACCAGAACTTCCACCACCGCCTCCTGAAAGCTGGCGGCGATGTCGATTCTGTGATTCTTTAGTTGTTCCTCAGACAGCTTGGAAACATAGATAGCCACCGCAGTCTTCAAGCCGCTGAAGGAGAAATCCAAACTTCCTTCCTCTAAACGAGCTCGGGGAAATCTGAAGAAGTTAGGTTTGCCTTGTGCCGAGACCTTATCGATTATAGGTCCACCGGGATAGCCCAGATTTAAAACCTTGGCCACCTTGTCAAATGCCTCTCCCGCGGCGTCATCCCGGGTCTGCCCCAGAAGCTCGTAGGTGCCCTTCTCGACGACATAAATCAAATTGGTATGACCTCCCGAGATCACCAGACAGACAAAAGGAGGAGAAATCTCCGGATGCTCCAAAAAATCAGCAAAGATGTGTCCCTCTATATGATTTATTCCGATCAAAGGAATATCCAGGGAGTAGGATAGGGCTTTGGCAAAGGATAATCCGATCAAAAGCGAACCCACCAGACCCGGTCCACAGGTGACCGCAACTCCCTCTATCTTTCTCAAAGAAACTTTGGCTTCATCCAAAGCCGCCCTGATAACCGGAACCATGGTTCGGATGTGTTCCCGAGAAGCCAACTCTGGAACCACTCCCCCATATCTGTTATGCACCATCTGCGAATAGACCACGTTAGAGAGAATCTCTTTGCCGTCTTTAACCACGCTGACGGCGGTCTCGTCGCAGGATGTCTCAATCCCTAAAATCAGCATATCGTTTTTAACAAGCTTAATTCATACAAAAATTAGCCTATGACGGCTTTGTTTGTTCTCTCTTGAAAATCAAGTTCGAGGAGGGGGAAGTCCATGAAATCTTTGCGGCTATTTGTCCGCTTTGTCCAGCACAATCTCAATGGTTCATACCTGTGGAAAGTTGATCAACCAATGAAAACAAAATATTTTATTTTAATGTTATGTTGAAGCCACCTTTTCTGGGATCACTGAAAAGGAATTCCACTTGTAGGTGCTCGATTTATCGAGCCTATAGAAAGCCCAATCACCGCCTTTGTCCCGCCTCCGGCGGGATAAAAGCGGTATAAATTGGGCAACTACAGTTAAATTCACTAAATATGTTTGTGGACATAACAGTCAGATTCAAGGTTTTTGAACATTCATCATCCACTCCAGCCTATTTTATTAATACCTCAACGGAGTCTGGTTCGACCTTTTGCAACTCAACTTTTGCTGATAATTTAACCATGACGGGAAGCTTCACCGTCTCATTTCTCTTGACCTTGGCACAGTCGACGGTTACCTTTATCTTATCGGGACTCATCTGGGTTACCACACTCTCTGCACCGGAGATGGTCACATCTATGCTATCCGGTTCAAGCATGATTTCCCTGCGCTTGGGGACATTAATCAATCCCACCGGCAGATTGAAGATTTTTCTCTCCACAGTTTTTTCAATATTCTGTGAGAAATTTATCGCCTGCGGGGAAAGGCTGAGATTATAACCTTCAGGTAGCACCAGATCAATCTGATCAGAGATGGGCTCTTCAGCATCCTCAATTACTTTTTCCTGGGTATGAATCATCTTAAGACCCCTTACCCACATTCTTGGGCCAGAAATTTCCACCGATTTAGGATCATAATGCAGGTCCCCCACCTGTTCAAATCCCTCCGCTGGCAATATTCTGATATTGAGTTGAACCTTCACCTTTTTTTCCATGGGGTAATCCAGCCTTATCTTTAAGTTCTCAGGAGAGAGAATGTCGGCCGCCCTCAACTCCAGTCCTTCTGGAATGGGTATCTGTTCGGGTTTTATGTCATATTTTGTTTCTCCCCTCTTGAATTCTTGGGCATCTATCTTGAGGCTTTTTTTCTCTGCTAAAAGGAGTTTTAGAAGCTCCTTTCCTTTGCCCCGGATTTTTACGGCAATTTGCTCAGGTATCTTTTCGGCCAGGACCAGACGCTCAGGGATATTGAAGATCTCTAAAGGAAAAGTGTCGGTATGTTCATACACCTTGTCGGTGGCAACATGGAACCACAAAAACAAAGCCATGACAAGGGCTACCAGCTTGAACCAGAAATTTTGGAATATGATTCGCCACATGATCCGTTTACGTTAAGATGAGAACAGACGAAGCGCAGATCGTTTTTAAACTATTTTCTTAGAAAGTCAGGTTAAGGATCCTTACTTATCAGAATGCCCAATCGGCTTGCCAAAGCTTATCTCTCCATTGTCTATACGAATAGAGAAACCACATTGGGGATTGGAGCATACCCAAGCTTTGTAGGTGATGGTGGCACCTTCTCTGCCATAATCTGAAAGAGGTAGAAGCACGCCTGCTTCGCACTTTTTACATTCAGGAAAAGCTTTCTCCATACCTTCCGCACCTCCTCCCTAAAGAGTACCTCACATTTTTCTTCGCTGCGCTTCGTCCGTCATAACCTTAAATAATGAAAAACTCAAGCCTGTGTCAAGGCAAAGATTTTGTTTATTTACGCCCAAACAGTAAGCTGGGCTACTTTCTTTGTTGTTATTTGCTCCTCTTATTAGGTGTTCTGTAGACTCGATAAATCGAGTCTCAAAATTCAGATGAATAGCCTTTAAGCGGCGATACCCTGCCATCGCCCCAAATTCGGGCGGACACAGAGGTCCGCCCCTACGCATGATTCAATGTGGCGTCGCAACTTCAGTTACCCTGAACAAAGATGAAATGATGCGCAGAGCTTTTTTCGCAGAACACAACCTTCCTATTTGCTTTGCAGCTTTTGGATCGTAGGGACAGCCCTTGCCCCGACGGGCACGTCCGTGTAGCTGTCCGCTTGCTACCATACGGACAGGGATAAACCCTGTCCCTACGCAGTGCACCCTTCTCATCTTACCCTGCCTCTGGCGAGTGAGGCAAATATGCCACCGAAACAAAGGGTGGTAAAAATCATGAAGGCCGTTTTTGCGCTTCTCAAGAAAAGGAAGTGCAGAGTGCACTAGCTTGCTGGTGCGGTTTTACCGAGGCGTTCGGGATTGTAACCCGAACACCGGAACAGAATCAGGATGTCTTCAAAAAGATAGTTCTCATCAAAAATGCACGAACCCTACTTTCCTCAAGTCTTTCATCCTTCCTGATTTGTGGATCAATTTGACTCCGTCTCTTTTGTCCACCATTTCACCGATAACCGAGATATTCACCTTTGACTTAACTTTCTCAATTTTGCTCAGGTCTTTTTTGCCGAAGGTGAGTAGAAGTTCATATTCTTCTCCAGAGGAGAGCGCCCAGGACAAGGGCGTTTTGTTCAGAAGAGGCGCAAGCTTCAAGCATTTAGATGATATGGGTATATTTTGTTCATAGATTAAAGCCCCCAAGTGGCTTTCGTCTGTCAGATGAAAAAGTTCAGAAGAGAGTCCATCACTTATATCAATCATGGAGTTTATTTTCAAATTCCTAACCAAAATTCTTGCTTCATTGATACGCGGAAAAGGTTGCATGTGTTTTTTTACCAGGGAAAGCTTCTGCCGACCATGTTTTTTAAGAAATTCCAAACCCGCCTGAGCTTCTCCTAAGTTTCCGGTAACGCAGATTAAATCCCCCTTTTTTGCTCCGTTCCTTGTGACCAGGAATTTTTTCTCTACCTCACCTAAAAGGGCAATGGAGATGAAAAGGTCTTTTGGCACAAGGGTGGTATCCCCTCCGATGATTTTGCAATTATATCTTCGGGCGATGTTGGATGCACCTTTATAAATTGAGAGCACTTCTTCGACTCGCACAGATTTAGGCAGACCCACGGTAACTAAAGCATATCTGGGCAATCCTCCCATGGCGGCGATATCGCTTAGGTTTGCCACCATGGCTTTCCATCCGATCTCTTCGAAAGTAAAATATTTTAAGTCAAAATGAATCTTATCTACCAGGGTATCAGTTGTAAAAATCAGAAGCCGATCGGGAGATGACCTAATTATCGCGGCATCATCACCAATGTTGACAACCACTTGTTTGTCTTTCGAATAGATTCTCCTCTTGATCAAGTCGATCAAACCAAATTCCCCGATCTTTTTTAGGTTGGAAGGCGTCTGCTTGTGATCAGACGGCATGCTTATTTACCCCATTTAGAAAATTCAGAATCTTCGGGCCTATTGAGGTCACCAGAAACTAACTTAAATTAGGTTCTGGTTTGCTTGCGAAAACTTTGCTAATGATACACGGTTTTTGCTACTTCACCGTATCCTTTCATAAATCACATATCCTTTACCTTTAAACACCACTGAGTAGTTGACATTAAGCAAACCTTGTAATTTTTCAAACTTTTTGGTCGTATCGAAACCAGAAACCCAGGGCTTGTCGGTCCAAATTTGAATGATAAACCGAGGACGGGAAGCATTGAGTCTTTCCAGAAATCGCCTGCGCAAGTTTTGGATATACTGGCTGGAGATGTGATGATAGAAATGAAAATCATACACAAAGGGGGTGGCGATTTGAGCCTTGGTGATTAACATGGCGTGAACCGCTCCTCCGGTCCAATCTAATGGTTGGACCTTGTCTCCCGGCTTCACATACGACTTTAAATATCCTGCGATCTCGTCAACTCTTTCCACCTTCGGCACCTCCCTTAGAACTCGAATTTGATCCATCAATTTCAGGGGTGTAATGACCCGAAGAAAAATGACCAGCACTATAATAATTATCGGGAAGAATCCTTCAAACTTATTCGATCGTTTACGTTGTTCCACGAAACAAAGAGAGCTCAACAAAACCACAAAATAGCAAAATATCAGGTAATGATAGGTCCAAAACTTTCCCGCAAACACAGGATAGATACCATAAAGAATCACTAACCCAATTAACAAGCCGACTTGACGTCTTTGGGCGTGGGTGAGGGAAGAGTGAAAAAGGGAGATGAAAGCGCCAATCGCCCCCGGCATAAGCCATAAGTCGTAAAAACCTAAACTCTGAAATCCCCTAATAAGGTATAGAGTGCGATCAAATCCAAAAAGCGTTTGATGACCCCCTGATAGGCTACTATAGAGTGGCAGGTAGTTTTTTACCATATCAAAAAAATAGGGCAAGGCGCCAGCCTGCCATAAATAAGCTAACATGGCAATAATTGGTAAAGCAAAGCCAACCAGCGAGAACAATAAAATTTGAAAAAACTGAGCCGAGGAAGCGTGTTTACCGTTTTCATGTCCCTTGACATCCCATGCTCGATATAAAAGAACTAAAGGAAAACCCAGTGCTCCCTGTGGCTTGATAGTGGCAGCTAATCCAAAAAGAAAACCGACCATTGAAAACTTTAGCACATCGCTAAATTTTGGAAAAGAATACGAAACAACCAATGCTGTGCTGACAGGAAGAATTATCAGAAACTCTCTTTGCATAGACATGTAAGGCCCATAACCCAGATACACCAGTCCAAAAAGAACTGAACTACACCAGGCAACCTTCCAACTTATTTTTTTCAGCCAAAACCAAGTTATAGCTAAAATTCCCCCCAAATAGAGAAGATCGAAACACCTAAAACCGAAATCGCCATATCCAAAAAATTTTCCGATAATCAGGTGGATTAAATATGTCCCCGGCATATTGAAATCGAAAAAATCTTGGTACGGGACATAATGGAAACGATCCATTAAATAGGCAAGATACAACATAATCGGGGGATCATGGACCATCCGCCATTTCAACGACAAGACGGCAACGAGAAAGAGAATTACACTTAAAGGTATAAAAATGATAAGAAAAACCTTATTGTTCATGGCAACCCCTGTCTGAACAAAGGGACCTGTATGAATCTTTTTACTATAATCATAGGCGAGGTTCTGACTTTTTTCTTTGTTCCCTCAATCTGCTGTTCTTCATGGACGCCCTCGCTTGTGACACAAATGGTAACGGACGAAGTGTCCGTTATCGACCATGACGATCATTAAGCCAGCACTTAACTTAAGTTAGGTGCTGGCTTAAAAATCTCTCCTGTTCGTCACGGATGCCCTCGTCCGTGGCGGAAAAGGTAACGGATTCATCCTGAACGGATTCACCGTGAACGGACAAGGTGTCCATTACCAACAAGGGAGCTAAATTTTTTATTCCCTTAATCTGGGGTTGTTCCAGAAGAATCGGGTGGCTCCCTGGGGCGTGCCGAACCAGATATGGTCTCCATCCAGAACCAGATCCTGCACATTGTTATTCAGAAGCCCGTCCTCAGTAGTGTATTTGATCCATATTTCGGTAGCTCGGTTTAGCTTCCACACCCCATCTTTAGTTGCCACCCACACGTTCTTTTTGTCGCAGGCAAGCTTGACCACGTTCACCTCAGGAAAGTTCATCCTGTTATCATATACTCTTCTTTTGTCACTCACCGGGCTATATCCCAGAATTCCCATATCGGTCCCGAACCATATCTCGTCTTTTCCGCTGGAGGCTTTTTGATCGCACCATCGGGCGATTGACCTGACCTGGCTGATTAAAAGGCCGTCCGGTGTAACAAATCTATACCAGGTTTTTTTCTCCTTATCCAAGGTGTAGACTCCACTCTCCGTTCCCACCCAAACATAAAAAGAGTCTGAAAGAATGGAGAAGACATGGAGGTTTTTTAAAAGCGGATCTTTGATCGCTTTCAGAGAATCGTATTTGAGATCATAAAAAGCCAATCCCCGTTCGGTGCCAATCCACAGGTATCTTCCGTCCAACTCCAAAGCAGTGACTTCATTATCTGGCAGACCTCTAAACGATGTATAGGACCTCCAGGTGGAGTCTTTCTTTCTCATGCGAATCAGTCCATTTTGAGTGCCCAGCCATACATATTGGCTATCCGCATCCATGACGTTCACCTGATCGCTTAACAGGAAGGGAACATATTCAGCGGAGTAGTATTCCCAGGTTTCTGTTTTTCGGTTATATCTGGTTATTCCACTGGAAGGACTCAAATGTCCGGTCCCCCCGAACCATATGTCGTCTCCGTCTATCAGTATGGCTTTGACATCTTTATCATAAAGTCCAAATTCAAGCATATTCAGCCGCAGATGCTGCAAAGATGCCAACCCCGCATTCAACCCCCAGGTGGCAACCCATAACTCATCGAAGTCGCCTCTCAGATAATTGGTGATGGAGTATCGATCCAGATTTGCATCCATCACCCAAAAGCTTCCTGCGGTGGTGGGTCCAAAGTCGGTGAAAAGGTCGGGCAGTCTAAGATTAGAAGTGTCGCTTCTAGATAGATCCCTGGGAAATTCGTATTCCCTGGACCATCCACCGAATACCGAATGATACACCGCTGGACCGCGGTAAGTGTCTGCCCAGATTTCGTCCCTCTCCGGATCATAGGCTATGTTTTTTATCCAGTTGTCTGGCAAGCCATCGCTGGTGGTAAAGGGAGGATCCCAATGCTGGTTGAATCTATCATACCGGGTTACCCCTCCGGTGGTTCCGAAATATACGTGGTCGTAATCGATGGCGATGGAGGTGATGTATCGAAATACCGAATAGCTCACCCAATCGCCTTCCAGATATTTCCCCTTGGCATTGACAAGAGTTGACAAAACCAAAATACTCAAGAAGCAAAATATTATAATCCGCGCTAAAATCTTTCCCGTCTTTTGGTATTTACCTGACACTTTTCGTCCCCAACTTATCTTTTTATTCTGCTTCATCTGCTTTGAATTTATTTCTCACCTGTTCAAAAAATCAAAAGCCAGCCCTGCCAGAACTGAGGTCCCTATCTTTATGGCATCTTCATCCACGGTAAACTTGGGGTGATGCCAGGGATAAACCGCATTCTTTTTTGGATTTCTTATTCCCAATCTCAAAAATGAACCCGGAATCTTCTGCAAATAATATGCAAAATCCTCAGCGCCCATCATCGGTTTCTTAATCTCGAATATGGCTTGCCTGCCGAACATTTCGGAAATGACGGTTCGGGCTAAATCTGTCGCCTGAGGGTGGTTTATCAGGACAGGATAACCCGGAGAGTAATTCAACTCAAAGGATGCACCAGCACTTTTGGTAATTCCTGATATTATATTTTTCAAAAGGTGCGGAATTTTTCTTGCCACCTCTTTGTTTAAGCTTCGCGCCGTTCCTCTTAATACCACCCTGTCACATATAATATTACGTGCGGTTCCTCCCTCAATTTTGCCTACACTTATCACCACCGGCTCTACGGGACTTATTTTTCTGGAGGGAATTGTTTGTAAGGCTTGAATCACCTGTGCGGCGACCACTATGGCATCCACTCCATCGTGAGGTCTGGCTCCATGCCCGCCCGTGCCTGAGATAACTATATCGAAATTATCCGCCTGTGCCATGAAGGGACCTTCTCTAACTCCAATTTTGCCCACGCGAATCGACGAATCACAATGCAGTCCAAATATGCCGGAGACATTCGGATTTTTCAATACCCCGGCCCGGATCATTGGCTTTGCCCCTCCAGGTGGGACCTCCTCGCTGGGCTGAAATATGAATTTTACGTTGCCGTTTAATTCATCTTTGAGCTCTGAAAGAGCAGTAGCCGCACCGATCACACAACTCATGTGCACATCATGCCCGCAAGCATGCATCACCCCTTTATTTTTAGATTTATACTTAAGATCAGTCTGTTCGGTAAGCGGTAGTGCATCCATGTCCGCTCTTAAAGCCACCGTCTCCCCCTTTTTCTTGACATCCAAAACCCCTACTACCCCTGTTTTGGCAATGCCTTTTTTAACCCGGATGCCCAACTTTTTTAGTTCTCTTACCACTCTCTCGGAGGTTTTGAATTCGTTGAAGGCTAATTCTGGGTATTGATGCAGTTCCCTACGAAGCTTGACTAAACTTGGGAGAATCCGATTGGAAATATTTTTTATCTTTTCAGCAATTCCATCCTTCATCTTTCTTTCTCCGAATTGATGTTTGCTTTTTCCCCGTCAACAGATTTGCTGTCAACGGATTTAGCGGCAAAAACAGATTAGCTTTTTTCCTCTCCCCTCCGGGGAGAGGATTAAGGAGAGGGGGCAGAAGTTTATCTGCTTCTCCCCCTCACCCTGTCCCTGCGAAGCATGCATACGCATCTCCCCAAAGGGGAGAGGGTATGTAGTTGTCACATATGTTTCGGGGTAAGGTGCCCCGAAACAACAGGTCAACGGGTCAACGGATTTAACGGATTTAGCGGATGAAGCGGATGATACCGCTCTTCTCACAATCCGTTTGATCCCTTCTATCCGTTGACAATTTTTAACAGTGCTTCTGGAATCTTCTCCATCATATCTCCTGCAATCATACCCATCTCCCCTTTTTGCTGTTTTGCCAAATCTCCGGTCAGGCCGTGAATGAAAACACCGGCGAGAGCGGAGTATAGTATGATCTTTTTTATATCCTGGTCTTTGTTTAGCATCAACATCTGAGCTAAAAGCCCCACTATGATTCCGGTTAGAACGTCTCCTGAGCCGGCAGTTGCCATGCCGGCGTTTCCAGTGGGATTGACGTAGGTTTGACCGCCTGGTTCTGAGATTATGGTGGGTGCTCCCTTGAAAACCAAGACGCAATTGTATTCTTTAGCAAACTCAGAGGCATATCTTATTCTATTCTTAGCAATTTCTGATGAGGGCACACTGTTTAGTCGGGAAAGCTCACCTATATGAGGGGTTAAAATCAATGGTGCTTTGCATTCTTTTAATATCGAAGGATCTTTAGCTAAAGCGTTGAGTCCATCTGCATCGATCACCGCAGGCATCTTCAATTTACTTACTAATCTTCTGACCAACTCAATGGTCTCAAAATGTTGTCCCAAACCGGGGCCGATGGCATAGCAATCGCCCCATTTCAAAAGCTCTCTTATCTCTCCCAAGCCTCTTAAGGCTAAGGCTCCTTTCTTTCTCACATCGGGCAGGGGCTTGGTCATGACCTCTGTCATCTTTATCTCCATGACCGGATTCAAGGTCTTAGGAGTACCTAAGATAGCCATTCCCGCACCAGCCCTTAAACAGGATAAAGATGCTAAAGATGCGGCTCCGGTCATGCCGGTGGAGCCGGCGATCAAAACCACTCTCCCACAGCTTCCCTTATAGGCGTCTCCGGAGCGTTTGGGGATCATCTGCCTCACTTCTTCTTCGGTGGTTAGATTCAGATTGATGTTCTCCTCCTTCACCACATGTTGGGGAACTCCGATATCAACCACCGACACCTTGCCTGACTTATCTTTGCCCGGAAAGAAGAAATGACCGATCTTGGGCAAAGCCATGGTCACGGTTCGGTTCGCCTTTATGCAAGGTCCGGTAAATTCTCCAGTGTCAGCATGAAGACCAGAAGGGATGTCCACTGATAGAACAGGTATCTTGGAGGAGTTGATTTTCTCAATTATATCTTTCATGTAGCCTTTGATCTCACCGACAAAGCCTGTGCCGAACAATGCATCCACGATCAAGTCTGCTTTTATCCGGGAAGGGATTTCATCCTTTTTCAAGACCTCCACAATCGGCAGGTCTAAATCCACGGCTTTGTCCAAGTTGGTTTTGGCGTCTCCTTTGACTTCATTCTTCTTTGCGGTTAAGAAAAATTCAACCTGGGCACCCCATTGAGAGAGATATCTACCCACCACAAATCCATCCCCTCCATTGTTTCCTCTTCCGCAGAATATGATTACCGCTTTGTTCTCGGGGTCTGCCAGCATCTGTCTAACCACCTGGGCTGTGCCCCTTCCAGCTTTCTCCATCAATTCCAATCCGGGGATGCCCAACCCCTCAATGGTTTTTTTGTCGATATTTTTCATCTGAGAAGAAGTTACCAGTTTCATAGTTATTTCCGTTTGATGGTTATCAATAATTTGGTTATCCGTAGTTGTCTTATTTATCAAGCGATCTGTTGAAGGTGGCCAGTGTAAGGACAGCCCTTGTGGCTGTCCTCTTTAAGGTTAGGACAGGGATTCATCCTGCCCT
>JAGMBK010000056.1 GCA_023129805.1 Candidatus Zixiibacteriota bacterium
ATGCAGTGCGCGGTGATAGAGTTTGCCCGCAATGTTTGCCATCTGGACAAAGCCAACAGCTTCGAGTTCGATCAGGCAACCCCCTTTCCGGTGATCCATCTTATGCCGGATCAGGAGAAGATCACTGATTTGGGAGGCACCATGCGGCTGGGGGCTTATCCCTGTATTTTGGAAAAAGACACCCTGGCTTATAAAGCTTACGGGGAAGTGAACATCAGTGAGCGACACCGGCACAGATATGAGTTTTATAATCAGTTCAGGGAAGAGGTGACTAAAGCCGGACTCAAGCTATCCGGACTTTCTCCGGATGGAAGGCTGGTGGAGATCGTTGAGCTTTCAGATCACCCCTGGTTCGTGGCGGTGCAGTTTCATCCAGAGCTTAAATCCCGACCCACCAAAGCTCATCCCCTGTTCAGGGATCTGGTCAAAGCCGCTTTGAGATATAGAAAATCCAAAAGACCGACCCTTTATGAAGAAAAGGAGTCAGTCAAAAAGTAGCAACAAAATAGGGGTGGGTAGCCGCAGGCTTCAGCCTGCGTAGTGGGGGAGAGAACCTTGCTCGCGCTGGATTGTCCATTGGATCCATAGGATTATCATCCAGCAGAGATATAAATCCCTCTGTTTCCCCCTTTTTCAAAGGGGGAACAGAAAATCCCCCTTTTCTAAAGGGGGACCAAGGGGGATTAAAGAAGGAAAAAAAGAGAAATAAAAAAAATCCCCCTGTATCCCCCTTTTTCAAAGGGGGGAATAAAAACAACCCCCTTTTTTAAAGGGGGAACAAGAAAATCCCCCTTTCATAAAGGGGGACATAGGGGGATTAAAAAAGCAGATTATGCTACATTACAACAAAAACCTAAAAGGCAATGCCAGAACCCTTAGGAAGAACATGACTGATGCTGAAAGGCTCCTTTGGTCAAGAATAAGAAGAAAACAATTAAAGGGTTATCAGTTCTACAGACAAAAAATCATAGGCAACTATATCGTCGATTTTTACTGTCCCAAGACAAGGTTAATAATAGAACTTGACGGTGGCCAACATTATAGTGCTGAAGTAATGAGGAAGGATCAGGAAAGAGATGCCTATTTGAAAAATATGGGACTTAAAGTTCTCAGATTTTCAGATAGGGAGGTGTTTGAGAATTTAACTGGGGTGCTTGAAAGCACATATGAAGTTTTATAATCCCCCTGTATCCCCCTTTTTCAAAGGGGGGAATAAAAACAATCCCCTTTTCATAAAGGGGGACTAAGGAGAATTAGGAATTTCCCCTTTTCTAAAGGGGGATTAATACAAAAATGGAAGGCTAAAGCCTTCCGCTACACATTTTTCTGGCAAGGCAGAGTAGACTCTAGTTAGAATGCTTTATTTCTGGGCCATTTTAATTTACCTGTTGATTCTGATCGGTGTGGGGGCAATCCTCTCCAGAAGAGTAAAGACCCAGACCGATTTCATGGTGGCGGGACGAAGACTCTCTGCACCTGTGCTGGTGGGAACGCTTTTAGCCACCTGGATCGGATCGGGCAGCATCATCGCTGGTGCCGGATTGAGCTTTGAGAAAGGTTTTGCCGCCCTGTGGTTTAATGCCGGTGTTTGGGTGGCGATCATCGTTCTTTATTTCATAGCCGGACGTGCCAGAAAACTTGCCCAGTTCACCGTCCCGGATATCTTAGAGATAAGATATAACAAATATGCCAGAATCTTAGGAAGTTTGACCACCATCATCGCCTACACCGCCATTGTGAGCTATCAGTTCAAAGCCGGCGGAATGGTGCTGAACATGGTCATCGGAATCCCAGTAGATCAGGGAATAATCCTCACCGCGGTCTTTGTGATCGCTTACACTGCTTTAGCTGGAATGTTCTCCGTGGCTTACACCGATGTGGTGAACGGGGTAGTGCTGGTAGTGGGATTCATAATCGGTCTCCCGTTTTTGCTAAAATTGGCCGGAGGTTGGGGAAATGTGACCGCTACTCTTCCTGTGGACAGATTTCAGATACTGAGAACCATGACCATCTGGGAGGCATTGAGCTATTCTCTCCCCACCATGCTTCTCTTATTAGGCGAATCAAACATGTATCAGAGATTTTTCTCGGCCAGAGATGAGAGGGCCGCAAAAGCGTCGGTTCTGGGCTGGATTTCAGGAACCATCTTCGTGGAGACCTTGATTGTGGTATTAGCTATAATCGGAAGCAGTATATTCTTAGACATTAATCCGGAATCTGTGATCCTGCACTCCGTGCGTCATGGACTCTCCCCCGTGATTGGCTGTGTTTTGCTTGCCGCCATCGTGGCGGTGATCGTCTCCACCGCAGATTCATTTCTATTGGTCCCCTCAACCAACATCATGCGGGATATTTACCAGAGATTTATAAATCCGAATGTTTCTCAAAAGAGGATGGTTCTTTATTCCAGGTTGGTGGTGATAGGACTGGGCATAATTGCTTTTATCCAGGTTAAGTTTTTCACCACGGTTCTGGCTATGGCTCTTTATGCTTACACCATGTATGGGGTGGGAGTCACCCCGGCAACCTTAGCTGCTTTTTTCTGGAAAAGAGCCACTCCCACCGGCGGCGTTTGCTCCATAGCCTTGGGTATGGTTAGCACCATAGGCTGGGAGCTTTTGAAAAAACCCTTTGGTATTCCCACTGTCTATCCGGCACTTGCTCTGTCCGTATCCAGTTTGATAATAATAAGTTTGTTGACTCCCAAACCAAAAGAGGAAAAAGTGAGACCATTTTTTCAGACATAAGTTCTTAGACTAATTATAGCAAACGAATAAAATGAGTTGACTTATTGCATGTCATGTTGAGCGAAGCGAAACATGCGTATGCATTCATACGAATCTTTCTATATGTCTGCCAAGCTGCGGTAGATACGCAGAATGGTGAAGGTCAGATTCTTCGCTACGCTCAGAATGACATGTAAGAATCATTACTGCGTTTGTATCAGTATCGAGATTACAAGACCTGACTGTTATTAAAATCTTAACTAATAGGAGGTTTCAGTTATGGGGAAGTTCAGCCTAATTTTGATTTTTTGTTGTCTGGTTTTTTTATCACTTTCCAACTGCGCGAGGAAAGATATGGAAGATCAAAAATTCAAAGAGCTGGTGGAAGAGTTTCTGGAGGGTTTTTATCAAGCCCATCCGGTCTGGGCAACTTACATTGGAGAACATAAGTATGACCATCTGGTCGATGACTACTCCACGCAGGCTATTGGTGCAGAGATTATGCGGCTGAGACTTTTTGCAGAGAAGATAAAGTCTATTGATACCTTGAAGCTCAATCCCATCAACAAGGTCGATTTTAAGATCTTGGAAAATGAGATCAACGATCAACTATTGCGCTACGAGGAGTTGAGGCCCTTTGAGAGCAGCCCGGTAATGTATAGCTATCTTATCGGAGGATCTATAAATTCGCTGATCACCCGCGAATTTGCCCCTTTGAGCGTTAGGTTGAAAAGCGTTTTGTCCCGACTCATGCGGCTGTCCGCTCTGGTGCGGCAAGCCAAAGGCAATCTTAAAAATCCGCCGGAGGTTCAAACCAAAACCGCCATAAGACAAAATCAGGGTAACATTAATCTGATAAAAAACGATCTGGCCAAATTGCTGGAGAGGCTCCCGGCCATGAAGGATAACCTCAAACGCCCCATGGAGATCGCTATCAAAACGCTGGAAGACTATCAAGAGTTTTTGGAAAAAGATCTTTTGTCCCAATCCAATGGAGATTTCAGGTTAGGCAAAAAGCTTTTTGAAAAGAAGCTAAAGTTGACCCTGCAGTCGGACCTCTCCCCGGATGAGATAGTGAGAAGAGCTGAAGCGGAGTTGATTTCCGTGCGAAAACGTATGTTCGAGCTTGCCCAGCCTTTACATGAGAAGATGTTTCGCGGTCGCCGACACAAGGAAAAAGGTAAGGATTTGGAGAATTTGGTGATAAAGGAGGTTTTGGACGAAATCGCAAAAGACCATCCCAAAAAAGATGAGCTTTTAGCAGTCTGTCGCCAAAACCTGAAAGAGTTGGAGGAATTCGTCAGAGAGAAAGACCTGGTGGACCTAACCGGTATAAATCCTTTGGAGGTGGATTGGACTCCTGAGTTCTCCCGCGGCGTGGCAGTGGCTGGATTGGATTCGCCCGGACCTTTAGATAAGAGTCTGAAATCGTTCTTCCGAGTTTCACCCATACCGGATGAATGGACTAAAGAGCAGGAGGAATCCTACCTGCGGGAGTATAACAACTACATGCTGAAAGACCTCTGTACCCATGAGGCAATGCCCGGACATTATGTGCAGGGATTCTATGCCAATAAGTTTCCTTCCATGATAAGATCAATCTTCGGCAGCGGAGCTTTCATAGAGGGATGGGCAGTTTATCAAGAGAGGATGATGGTTCATGCCGGATATATGAATTACGATCCCCGCATGGAACTTACCCAGCTCAAGATGTATCTAAGGGCGGTCATTAACGCCATCCTAGATACCAAAATCCACGCCGGAGATATGACAAAAGAAGAAGCCATAAAGTTGATGACAGAGGAGGGATTTCAGGAAAGGTCTGAGGCAGAAGGTAAGTGGGTGCGCGCCTGTCTAACCTCCACACAGCTTTCTACTTATTTTGTAGGATTGCAGGAAGTCTTGGATTTGGAAAAAACTTACCGAGAGAAGGTGGGAGAAAACTTCTCTCAAAAGGAGTTTAATCAGAAGTTGTTGAGCTACGGCTCACCCCCGGTGAGGTTTTTGAAAGAGATTATTTTGGAAGAAGAATGATCTTTTTCTTTTGAAAAAAGAACGCCTTAATGAGGCAGAGGATGAATCCTCTGTTACATGGGACTAGGGAAGGGAACCCGACTCGCCTGCGTAGACGGGGTTCACCCTGAAGGGATCCTATCCCCGCAAAACCACAGTTGTAGTTGCCTGATTCATCAGGCTCAAAGTTCGGGCAGGGCAATTGCCCTGCCCGCAAAGGGAGGGATAGGGGTACAACCCCTATCCCGGCATATGACTCTTCGTTGGGGGCGGGCGCCCTCGTCCGTCACCAATTACATCTCCGTCACGGACGAGGCGTCCGTGACGAACAGTTGTAGGTTGGGTTATCCGAAGGACTACCCGATACCTACTGTTGTTGGGCAGCCTGTGGCAGCCCAACCTACTCACTGCTCTCACTCAGGCTTGCTTTTCCACCTATCGTGCATCCATAACCACTGATCAGGGTGTTCTCTGATAATCGATTCCAACACCTGCATACATTTCTGGGTGACATTTGTTATGTCTTTTTCTCTGTTTTCAGAAAAGGTAAGCTCCACCGGTGGTTTGACTATGATTTTATATTTATTTTTATTCTTTCTCACTATTGCCATGGGCACGATGGGTGAACCGGTCTTGTAGGCTAAAAGCACAGGACCCACCGGTGTGCGTGCCGGTCTTCCAAAAAAGTTGACAAAAACTCCTCTCACCCGGGAGGAGTCCTGATCAGCCAAAACTCCCAGAAATTTGCCTGCCCTTAAAACCTTAAGGATCGGTTTTACTCCAGCCGAAGAGGGAATATTCTCTATACCTACGCTTTCTCTGTTTTCCACCAGAAGCCGGTCCAATCTGGGATCATAAACCTCCCGACCTACCACCGACAATTTATACCCTCTAAGAGAAAAATAAGCCGCCATAAGCTCAAAGTTACTGATGTGTCCGGTAAAACCGATGACCCCCTTTTCTGCTCTATAAGCTTTATCGAAATGCTCAAGACCTTCAATCTCCGTTATCTTTTCAATATCTTCCCAACTCATTTTTTTCAAGCGCACCGCATCCGCCACATTTTTGCCCACATTTTCGAAGACCTGGTAGGCTAACTTTCTCAACTTTTTTCCATTCATCACCTTGCCAAAAGCCAGGCTCAGGTTATACAGTGTTTTCCTTCTTGCCTCCCCAATCAAAAAATATGCTAATTTTCCTAAAAATCCCCCCACAGAGATTGCAGCGTTTCTTGGTAAGAAATTCAGAAGAGAAATAATGGTGGTGATGAGCCTAAACAGAAACCAATTCTTAATCCTCTTTTTTATCGGTCTTGCCTTAAGCCTTGACATGGTGACATTTTCTTCTCCATCGGTCACTTTTGCGCTACACCACCCCTGCTTTAAGGATATCGTGAAGATGAACTATTCCGATGGGTTCCCTTTTGCCGTTGGCGATGATAAGAGAGGTGATGCTGTATGATTCCATCAAATTCAACGCCTTTGCCGCCAACTCATCTCCGTCGATGGTCTTGGGATTTTTAGTCATCACCTGCCCGGCTCTCAGGGAGAATATCTCATCTGTCCTCTCCACCAATCTCCTTAAGTCCCCGTCGGTAAAGACCCCCACCAGCTCACGCTTCTGGTTAACCACTGTGGTGGTTCCCAATCTTTTGGAGGTCATCTCCAGTATAACCTGTTTCATATCGGCCTTATCAGAAACTACAGGAATCTGATCTCCGGTATGCATAATATCGGAGACCTTCAGGATGAGCTTTCTCCCCAAATGGCCTCCTGGATGAAGCAGGGCAAAATCTTCAGAAGAGAAATGCCTCTCCTCTAAAAGCGCAATTGCCAATGCATCGCCCATTACTAAAGCGGCGGTGGTGCTGGAGGTAGGGATGAGATTATGTGGACATGCCTCCTGATCCACCGAAACATCAATCACCACATCGCTTTTCTCCGCCACCGGAGAGTTCAGATCTCCGGTAAAAGTGATTATGGGGACTCCCAGTCTTTTGAAAAGCGGGATCAGTTGATATACCTCATCGGTTCCCCCACTCTTGGTTATGGCGACCACCACATCGTTTTTTCGCACCATACCCAGATCCCCGTGTATCCCCTCGGTGGGATGGAGAAAGAATGATGCTGTGCCGGTGGAGGTTAAGGTGGCGGCGATCTTCTTGCCGATTATACCCGATTTTCCGATTCCGGTGACTATCACCCGACCCTTGCACTTTAAGATCAACTCCACCGCCCTGACGAAATTCTCATCAATCTTTTTCTCCAGAAGAGCAACCGCTTTTGCCTCCTTGCGGATCACCTCTTTGGCTTTTTCTTTTATCATGACACCCACTCCAACGGATTTTTCTTTTTCGCCTTTAAGATCATATCCACCACCTCCCGCACCGCTCCCTCTCCACCTTTAGCTTTGGTCACCAGTCTGGCAAATTTTTTTACTTTTGGATTTGCATCTTTTACGCAGATGGGAAAACCCACCTTCTTTAACACCGGAACATCCAGGATATCGTCTCCTATGTAAGCGATCTGATCATCCTTCATATTTAAACTTCTTTTCACCTTCTGGTATGCCCTTATCTTATCAAGCTCCCCCAAATATACATGTTTTATTTTTAAATGCAAAGCTCGAAATTCTGTAGCTTTGGACGGACGTCCTGAGATCAAAGCCACCTCTATTCCTGCCTTTTGTGCCAGCCAGATTCCCATTCCATCTGCCACATTGAATTTTTTCGATTCAACTCCTCTATCGTCCAGATACAGACTATTGTCTGTCAGCACCCCATCCACGTCTAAGATGAGCAGTTTGATCTTTTTGGCAAGTTTTTCTATCTGATTTGTTCTTTTTCGCATAAGATTTGTAGGGAAGGACTTTCCGCTCCCATCTCTTTGCACGCAACTTTTTTTGTAGTTGCTCGATTTATCGAGCTTATACATGCCTGATAAATCAGGCAACTACAATTGAAATGTTTTCTCCAAACTTAGTAGAGGTAGTTCGTCTCCTTCCCAAAGATGTTTGATTTTTCAAATTTTCTCTGATTTTTTCTTCACCTTGCAGGCGACCACAAGGGATACCCATGAGTTTATTCATTTGTCTCAGAGGCAACCATAAAAGTTGCTGTTGCATGCTTTCTTCTCATCACCTAATCAATTGCTTTTACTTGAATTAGAAGCTCCTCCAATCTATCCAGTGGCAACATGCTATCTTTATCGCAGAGGGCATTTTTAACGTCTGGATGGGTTTCCACAAATAGGGCATCACAACCACAAGCCACGGCGGCGCGGGCTAAGGGAAGAATAAATTTTGGCTGTCCTCCGGAATAACCTCTCTTCAAGCCGGGCAACTGTAAGCTATGGGTGGCATCAAAGACCACCGGATAACCTAAATTGCGCATGATGAGAAGCGACCTTAAATCCACCACTAAATTATGATAGCCAAAAAAACTCCCCCGTTCAGTTAATAGGATATTCTTGTTCCCCACGGATTCAGCTTTTTTAGCTATCGGAAGCATGTCCTCCGGCGCCATGAATTGCCCCTTTTTTATATTGAGAGGCTTTCCCGTCCTGGCGGCGGCTAAGATAAGATCTGTCTGCCTGCATAAGAATGCCGGAATCTGCAGAATGTCTGCCACTTGCGAGACCGGTAAGGCTTCGTCTGGATTATGAATGTCTGTCAGAATGGGGACGTCGAATTCTTTTTTGACTTTCTCTAAAATCCTTAAGCCTTCTTTCAGTCCGGGACCAGAATAAGAATCAATGTTCAAACGATTTGCTTTGATATAAGAACTTTTGAATATAAAATGGACTTTATGACGAGAAGTAATTTCTTTTATTTTCTCACAAGTTTTGAAAACAATGTCCTCAGATTCGATTACACACGGACCAGCTATAAGAGCTAATGGGTTTGCCCCTCCGATAGCAAAATCGCCAATTTTCACCGGAACTGCCATAACCTTGCCTCAATATCTTATCAAGTTTCTAAAAAACCAAATGGGAAAGATTTTACTGGAGTGTCAAGCCCCGCCAAAGCGGGATCTACGACTTTAGCTTGATTTAAAAACCTCTTGAAGGACAAAGAACTTTTATATGGTCCCGCTAAAGCGGGACACTCCAAATTCTCCTCTCTAAGTGGTTTTTCAGAGACCTCGTGCCCAGTATTTGATTTGTGTGTCTTCTCTCTGTGTTTAGATTTTACCTGAATATTTCAACTGCTGTTTGGTAAAGTCCTGGGGATATGAGATCGAAACATCTGCAATTTTTCCGCTCTTGTCTGTGACTAATTCCAATTCGGGCATGACGAAGGCATAATGATCCGGCAGATTGATGGCTTCTGCCCGTTTTAGTATCTGATCTCTCCACTGCGGATTGATCTTGATCCCGTATTTTTCCACAAGCCTTTTGGCTTCCTGATAATCTCCCTCTGCCTTTATCTTCATAATCATAGACAAAAGCTCACCCACGCCCTGTCTCATCTTGCCGATGTCATTCACACTCAGGTACACCTTTCCATTCTTCTCCACCACATCTATAGCTTTAGTTTTGTCCTTAATATAGGAGATAATCATATGTCTGGCTCGGGCATGGTCTTTTTCCAGTCGATCTCCCTCCTTAACGGTTCTTAATCGAATCAGATCTGCCCGGGCGTAAGACCGATATAGTGCCTCCCCGCATCTTGCGTCGATATCTGCCAGATTCATCAATTTTTCATCGAAGATATGCCACAAAGCCACCAGGTCCGATCTTGCTTCCTCCATGGAGGAATAATATTCTTGCAGATAAAAAGCCGGGTCTTTTTTGAGTCTTTGGCTCACCTTTCCTGATCCATGCCCTAAAATCTCATGCATGGTGGTCTCTAAGAGATCTGCCTTCTCACCCACGGTTTTATCTAACTTAAACTCCTCTTCGGTTAAGGCAAACTCCCTGGTAATTCTCTCCGCATCCAGCTTATATCGGACACCCGATACATTGGTGAGGATGAAGTTTTTGCTTCCATAGGTTTCTCTGATGTTTTGGGCATTGGGCAGATTTATACCTAAAGCGGAGATGGGCCCTTCACCTCCCACTCCCAAAAGAAGGGTCACCGCATTAGCCACCGGAGCGGTTATGTTTCTTTTCTTATATCTATCATCCCAGGGGGCTTTCTCCTCAAAATACTGAGCCAGATTGGCGATATTTTTCATCACCTGGTTGATCTTTTGGTCCACAAAACAGACCATCCCCTCAAACTCTCCCTTGGCTCCACGGGCATCATCGTATACCTCGATGAAACCGTTGATGGTCTCCACGGTGGGATTATCCTTCACCCAGTCAATATTGTATTTCTCAAAATCCGTGGGCTCTCCGGTTTCAAAATACCTAATCAGATGTTCTAACGCTCTCCTTTGCCCTTGTTTTGCGAAAGGTATTGCCTTTTTGAGATAGCCTATCACCCGGTTTAAATTGTCCGCATACAATCCCGGTGGAACCTGATCTGTGCCGGCGCGGTAGACCAGCTCAATGATCTGCCCATTCTTTTTAACCACCTTCGAATTCAAGGGATATTGCTCCTCAAAATCTTCCAGATCTTTTAAGCTGACCCCCTCATAATAATTGTTGCCACTGGCGGTGATCACATCCTCTCCCTCCCCCGGTGATTTGTTGGCTAAAATTGGCTCAAAATCTGGATCGAAGATAGTCCTCTTCAGCTCATTCAGCATCTTTTCAAACTCGGATTCGTCTTTGATGCCAAATTGCGCCCCGCTGGAAAAAGCAGTCTTTGATGCATAAAGAAGATCTTCAGAGCTGAACCTGGGGACAAACTTTCGACTGTTGGTGCCATAGTTTCCATTGAACACCCAGAAAAGTTTAAGATAATGAGTAATCTTTTCCAGGATGGCTTCATCTATCCCCTGGGGATGGGTGACTGTTTCCTCCAGAATATTTCTGATGGTAAGTCCGTGTCGGTGAATCTGATCATAGGTGATATCCCGCCCGGCCAAAGCAGCCCGGTAAAGATAGAAGGCTAAGATTTTGTCGTCTAAGCTCAGCTCCTCGAACCCGTCGGCATAAAGTTGGACTATGGTAACTTTGCCCACTTTCTCCACAAGGTATTTTCTTTCGGTTTTCATGCCTATCTCCTTAACTTGTGCCTAATATAACAAAAACAAAAGGCAAACACAAACAATAATTTTTCTGTTTATATTAACATGAGGTGCAAGAAAAAGAACTAAAAATTTGCAAAATCAGAAATTTGGCATTATATTTTTTTGACGGAAGTGGATAGGATCTGGTGGTCCTTGCGGACTTCAAATCCGTGGTCCCC
>JAGMBK010000057.1 GCA_023129805.1 Candidatus Zixiibacteriota bacterium
TTGCCCTACTGGAGTCGGAACGAGGTGATTGGAAAGCCGCCAGTGAAACCTACAAGCAGGTCTTTCAGCAGTTCGGCCCGAGGCAGGTAGGTATCCTCTCAAAAAGATTGTCAGAGGAAATCCTGAAAGGCGAAGGTATTAGGAGTAAGAACCCCTATCTTGCTGTCGGCTTGTCGACTATTTTGCCGGGCAGTGGCCAGTTCTATTGCCATCACTATTATGATGCGATTCAGGCCTTCCTATATGTAAGTGCCTTTGCCTTTACGACCTATGCCGCTTACAGGTACGACAAACATCACAGTAAAAACTACCTGGGCACATATGTTGCAATTTCAATTACCAGCCTTTTTCATGTCGGTAACATCATTGGTGCACAGAGAACGGCAAGCTATTACAACCTAAAGCAGAAGCAGAGATTCCTTGGTCAAATGAGGAAAAAGGCATTTAGTATTGAATACTAAGATTCTCCAGAAAGATTTCTAAACCAGATGGACGCGAGCCAAAGATAGAGGCTCTTTAACTTCCCCTTAGATTCTATCCTACCTTCTCTATCACCATCAGCCACCGCAACAGATCCATCTGCGGTATTTCAACTTCAGCCACATCTCCGATTTGACAATCTTTTAGGGAGCCGATCTCCTCGATTTCTCTTCTCACCCCTTTTCCCTTATACGCCACCAATAATCCGCCAGTTTTCAAGAAAGGCATGCTTAATCGAACAATATCTTTGAGTTTACCTAATGCCTTGGCAGTAACCAGATCAAATTTCTTTTCAAAATTAGCCTGGCCGGTAAGTGTCTCCGCTCGCTGGTTTAGGATGAAGATTTTTTTAAGTTTCAAAACTTCGCACAGCTTTTGAAGAAAGAGCGTCTTTTTATGAATTGATTCCACCAATGTCATTTTGACATCATTTCTGACAATTTTTATGGGAATAGAGGGAAACCCTGCTCCGGAGCCTAGATCCAGACAATTTGTATCTCTGGGGAGATCAACAACTTTGAAAATGGAAAGAGAATCCACAAAGTGTCTCAGGATTCGATCGCTTTTGGCATCTTTTCGGGAGACAAGATGTATCCTCTGGTTCCATTCCAGCAGTAAGGACGTATAGGCCTTGAACTTATCAACCATGTCGTCAGAGAGACCTATTCCGAAAGACGAACAGATTCTTTTGAACTGGACGATTTGCCGGGGAGAGAGTATTTGAGAAGAAAAGATTGAGGAAGAATCAGATGCGTATGCATTCATACGAAATGTTTCACGTGAAACATACAAAAGGGTCAACGGACTTGTCCTGAAGGCTTGGCCTGAAGGATTAAACGGATGTAACGGATAAAATCCGTCCAGACGGACGCCCGTCTGGGCGTTTAATCCGCTACATCCGTTGACCGCTTTGCATAAATTGTTTGAGATATACCATTAAAATCGCTATATCTCCTGGCGATACCCCGGATATACGACATGCCTGCCCCACAGAGATTGGCTTGATCCTTTTCAGTTTTTCCAAGGCTTCTCTTTTGAACCCTATAAGACCATCATAGCTGAAATCCTCCGGGATGCGCATTGACTCAAGCTTCTTGGATTTCTCAATCTCTTTTATCTGTCTTCTTATGTAACCCTCGTATTTGAGCTCAAGCTCAACCTGATCATACACTTCCTGAGGAATTTCCCGTGCCTCCCAATCCACCTTCTTCAAATCCTCGTAAGTGATCTCTGGCATCTTCAGTATCTTGGCCAAAGACATCTTTCGGTTGTTATCCACATGGTGGTGAGCTCGTCGAACCATCTCAACCAAAAGATGAGCAAAAGAAGATAATGAGACAAATACCCTCCGCAGTCGAGCCTTTTCCTTTTGAACCCTTTCCATCTTCTCCCGATAGCAGGTATGTACCTCCTCTGAAACCAATCCAAATCTATACCCATAATCCAAGAGCCTCTGGTCTACATTATCCTCCCTTAAGGTCAACCGATATTCCGCACGGGAGGTGAACATGCGATAAGGCTCCTCTGTTCCCTTGGTGACCAGATCATCGATCAACACACCGATATAAGCCTGGCTTCTTTCCAGCACAAAGGGAGGTTCTCTTCTTATCTTTAAAACCGCATTTATTCCTGCCATAATGCCCTGTGCTGCCGCCTCCTCGTAACCGGAGGTGCCATTGATCTGTCCGGCGAAGAACAGGTTCTCCACCAGCTTCGTCTCCAGAGTATGCTTTAGTTGTATGGGGGGAAAATAATCATATTCAATGGCATAGCCGGTTCGCATCATCTGGGCATTTTCCAGCCCAGGTACGGTTCTTATAGCTTTGAGCTGAACATCTTCTGGCAGGCTGGTGGCAAATCCGTTGACATAGAATTCATTGGTTCCCATCCCCTCCGGCTCCAAAAAAAGCTGGTGCCTGGGCTTCTCCCTGAACTTGACCACCTTATCTTCGATGGAAGGACAATATCTGGGACCCACCCCCTTAATCTTTCCACTGTAAAGGGGCGATCTATCCAGATTATTCAAGATAAACTGGTGAGTTTCTCTATTGGTGTAAGTCAGATAGCAAAGCAATTTGTTCTGGGGGGGAGTCTTTGTGCGAAGAGAAAACGGCTTTGGCTGGTCATCACCGTACTGGGGGATGGTTTTCGAGAAATCGATGGTCCTTCCATCCAGGCGGGGGGGGGTCCCAGTTTTTAGCCGACCTGCCCGAAAACCTAATTTAACCAGATTTTCAGTGAGACCCGAAGCTGGAAACTCCCCGGCTCTGCCCGCTGGAAAATGCTCTAACCCTATATGAATCAGACCATTAAGAAAAGTCCCGCAGGTGAGGATGACCGCCTGGCAGAGATAAGCCATTCTGGCAGCAGTGACCACACCGTAAACTTTTCCATCTTTTACCAAGACTTCAACCACGGCATCCTGTTTGATGAAGAGATTATCCTGATTTTCCAGAGATTCCCTCATTGCCAACCGATATGCCGCCCTGTCGTTTTGGGTACGTGTGGACCAGACCGCTGGACCTTTCTTCAGATTCAATGTCTTGATCTGAATGGCTGTTTTGTCTGCCACAAAACCTATCTCCCCGCCCAAAGCATCTATCTCCTTGACCAGTTGTCCCTTAGCCAACCCACCCACTGCTGGATTGCAAGACATCTGGGCAATGGTCTCCTTGTTCATGGTGAAAAGGAGGGTTTTGTGCCCCATTCTTGCCGAAGCCAGCGCCGCCTCACAACCGGCATGCCCGGCACCGACTACGATAACTTCAAATCTTTCTTGATATTCTATCATCGTCTAATAAATCTTGTACTGTTTCACGTGAAATATTATTTCTAATCTTAAAGTATACTTGGACTTAAACTCGTGACTTCCCGCTTTTTTAATCACTTTTTTGCAAAATCTCTAAAGCTTCTTTCTCCTTTGCTTCTTTCAGTCCCTTTATGATTTTTCTTTGCCAGCTCTTAGGAATTGAATTAAAAACATTATTGATAATATTTACTTCGCCCTTGTTAATCAAAGCCCTTAAAATCTTAATGGCAATATCTCTATCTTTTATAGCCTTATCTTCTTTGTTTCTTCTTTGGGAAACGATCAATTTATGTAAAGCAAAATTGGCAGGATGGGGTAAAGTTAAATAGAAATCTTCAATTTTAACCTTCATAGTATTATCAGATAGGAGATCAAGAAATCTTAAGGTCTGGGCATTTACGCCTAATTTAGGTAAAGGATAAGGTTTATCTATGCCCTTGCCTTTCTCTGGCACTAAAAACTCCACTATAAGATCTGGGTGGTCAAGCTTCATATAACCCTTATCTCCTCTATGAGTGGTTACAAAACCTAAATCCTTAAGCAATGTTGGTATATCTACCACTTGTTCGATTTTATCCGGCATGCTTATTAGAAAATCCATATCTCTGGTTTTTAAAGCAGTATAATCCATGGATGGTTTAGAAGAAAAATAATCTTTATAAAAGAATACACTCCAGCTACCAATTAGCACAAGATGGTTTAAGATTTTGGCTTTATGAAATCTCCGTAAAATCTCAAGGCATAGTTCATATTGCTTCTTTTCCACGCAAAGAACTCCTTAAAAACTTGATCTGCTTTTTCACCTGCGAGAGCAATTTTCTGTATTTTGCTCTCAACTCTTTGGCTTCTAAATACTTCTGTTTTTCTTCTTCGGATATCTTGCCTTTATAAATATACTTAACTTTCTTATCTATCCTTCTCACCAGATAATAATACTCATGACCTCGTATTTTTCTTACCGCAAGACAGCCCTGAGGCAATTTTTTTAACGCCTGTTCATATTCCTTTTTCATACGCAAAGAGTTCTGCAATTCATCTCTTAAAACTCCTTTTATTACGCCTCTCATATCTCCTCTTAACACTGAAGGCACTGAACGTGCTGTTACCCAACATACGCCATTAAACGCTTAATTGTTGGGTAACAGTTGTCAAGAAAATAAATTACCCAACAAATAATTAAATATCCATATTTGTTGGGTAAAATAGAAAAAGAGGGGTCTTGCAATCAGTCCGCGCAGAAGGTAATGTTGCCTTACACCCGGCATGCCCGGCACCGACAACGATTACATCATATTTTTCTTCGTCTGCCATAGGCAGATCCCTGCCCGCCAGCAGCCGTGGCGCCTCTGGCGGATAAGTCAGCATATTCGTATGAATATTACGCATCGTTTCACGTGAAACCTTTTTTATTTCATCGGGATTACAGGGTGGATCGGGGTATCCTTATACCCAATCCTGCTTAATAAGATCAAGGGTGACGGAGACCCGTCTGGGAGGGCACCCTTGACCAACGGATAATTTATTTCACCCTTACTCGCGTAGCCACCCGTACGGGTGGCACCGAGGCTCTCGGATGGTCAGAGGTAAGGTCACCCCTGACCAACGGGCTATCGAGAAATGAAAGGATCAGGAACAGTTGCATTACGGTTTTCTGGTCGTTGCGCTATCAGATTTCGCCAAATATCCTCTTCCCAGCTAGACGAGATTACTTTATTGTCCACCAATCTTTTTAGATCATCATAAGTAAATCTTTTCTCAAAAAAAAGGAAATGGGTGACCATCATTACGTACAGATCGCATAATCCTTTGTATCTTATCCAGATCCACCGAACTAGATTACCCTGATTGACTCCCTGAAGCATTTTTTCAAGATCACCCCTTAAAGGAACCATCTTCGTTATTCGATTTAATGCTGCTGACAGTTGGGTTTTAAGTGTGGCCTCAACTCTTATCCTAGACTGGTATTGAAGGAGTGCAAATATAATCCCAGCCATCCCGAATACGAGTGATAGAATTGAAATTATTTCTGATGACATTATGTTCACCTCTTTTTTCTACTTCTGATCCAGTTTTTGGCCCTCTTTTTGTAACTCACAGCCAAATATTTATCATCTGTCTTAATAATTGCCACTAATGTGCGCTAATCTCCTTTTTGGATTAAATCGGGAGAAGCAATGGCATCCAACACCTCCCGCTCTTTGCATCGCAATCCAGGATGCCTTTGACTGATATGCTTCCACCTCTCTTTAGTTAACCTTATAGGAACTCCATTTATGGAAAATGACAATTGCATAATTGGGTGTTATGAAACTGACAATCTGTATTTTTTGACACCCTAGCATACCGTTTCACGTGAAACCTGCTTTGTAAGGGTCGCATCTGTGCGACCCCGCCGATGGCGGGGTTCGATGAATCGAACCCCTACTCCTCGGGGGCTTGAATCTCGGCTACGCGCTTCATCTCATTAAGTCTGCCAAATATAATTATCAATGTACCCAATACGTATAGAACTGAGAATACTTTCCTCCATCTTTGCTTGGCCTCAAATGTTTCTCTTAGCCAATTATTCAGTCTTGCCACGGTTTTTCGGAGCAGAGCGTTTGCACTTTCGTCGATGATCTTGGATTTGCTGAGGTCATATATTTCTGGCGAACTGAGAAAATCACGGATAACGCTTTTCAAACTATCTAATTCAATATATATGTCTGCGTTTTGATCTTTTGGCAAACAAGCAACCAATTGCCCAAGTGTATTTGCCATGCTATCGTAGATTAACTTATTGTATTTTCGTACGTTATAGCCTATGTCGGGAATAATATACACATACTCATCTCGTGTCTCCTTGGGTCTAAATCTTACGACTCCATTGGCTGAAACATTTTCTATTTTGTCGCACAGTATCGAAAGCGTTGCTTCAATCGAACCTCTAGCAGAGGTAATTTCAGATTCCAGTTTCAGATAGTTTACGTGTAACATGTGTTGTTGAACAGACGCAATCCGCGAATCCCACTTGTCATAGACGTACCTTTCTACAATCCACGAAAATAGCAAGATAACACCCCCAAGAACCAAATAGTGTCTATATATGAACTTAACAGTGCTTTTCATAGCTTCGTAGGTCAACCATCTCGTAGAGTGGTTGACAAAAAGATTTTGCCAAGCATCCCGCCAATAGTTCGATGTGGCTCACCCTAATAAGGCGAAGATGCAAATCTACTTCTTTTTTATTATTTCACTTACCCCAATTATGGTGAAACCAACAAATTCCTTGGTCTTTTCCAAATACCTCGCAAAGATTCCGCCACCTAAGTCTAAACTTAATGCTGGTCGGGGTTCACCAAAGGAAATATACAAGGTATCAGCTTCCCTGTCATAATCCCAAGTGACCTGTTTAGGCTTTTTCATTTTTGGCACTTCCATACAATCATTCTGATTCTTTCCATGTTGGATCGGGGTACCCTACCCCGATCCTGTTTCATATGGTCAAGGGTGACGGAGACCCGTCCGGGAGGGCACCCTTGACCAACGGATAATTTATTTCACCTTACTCGCGTAGCCACCCGTACGGGTGGCACCGAGGCGTAAAGCCTCGGCTACGCATTTTTCAAATGCTCTACGCCTTCCCATATCAAGGATTTTGCATATTTTTCTCGATCCTCGACAATACCTTCAGCATTTCTTTCAAAAGCTCCTGCTGGGTGCGTTCTGTGGGTCTATCTTCTGTCGTTGTTGCTTCGGATTTCACCAGCCGTAACTTTTGCATCACCTCTTCCTTGATTGTGTCGAAATTCTCTAATCCAACCAACTTTCCCTCAGGTGAGGTGTTAGCACCGTGACCGGCGGTTTGGATATTCAGATGGCCCAGCCCAAAGCGTCGCTCAAACGGTCCCTGAAGGGTATTCAGATTGGTGATCTTATGAAAAGGAATCACCTTTTTCCTTTTCCAGAAAACGCCGCTTTCTAATCTCAGATCATCCGAAGAAAGTTCATATCTCAAGGTCTTGATATACGCCAACAAATACAGCTGAATTAGAATAACCAAGACCAGCCCAAGAATCGCTATGACTAATGACCAAATGTCGTAAAGATGGCGGGGATGCTGCTTGACGATCTGAAGGATAATCACCGGCAAAGCACAATAGATGAGAAATAGTAGAAAATTAATGAGCGTGTACAGACTCTTCAGTTTCGGGCTTGGTTTAATCTCCATGTGAATGAAACCTCCTTTGTGTGTTTAATTATGTTTGTCTCCTGTAAGGGTTGTATTTATGCAACCCGTTCGGGTTCGATGAATCGAACCCCTACAATCCCTTATAACTTTCCCAGTGCAAAACCTCAGAAAGTGACTTTTTGGGCGGTGATAGAGACCATTTGACGGGCTCACCCAATGCAATCATCAAAAGGATACGTTTCCCTTCTGGAATACCCAGCAATTCCTTAAAATTTTCTTCATGCGGACGCATCTGCCCCTCTATCCAACAGCTTCCCCATCCTAAGCCTCTGGCTGCCAATAAGATATTTTGTGAGGCGGCCGCTCCATCCTCTCTCCAGTACTCATTAGATTCATCCACAACAACTGTAATTATGGCAGAAGTTCCGTCAAATTTACCGTCTTCACGGGTTCCATATTCTCTTCCTGGATGAAAATGATGTAAGATATCATCCAATATCTCCTTTTCGGTTATCACTATAAAATCCCACATCTGTCTGTTTGTAGCAGAAGGGGCAAGTCTTCCGGCATCCACCATCTTCTCTAAATCACTTTCAGGAATTTTCTTGCCAGTGAAAGTTCTTATGGCCCTTCTGTCACAAATGGCTTCAAAAAGCTCCATTGATTATCCTTTCTGATCGTTTTTCAATTTTATAAAATATCGAATCAGACTCAGTGTTTTTTAGTGACCATTTTTTCCAAACAAATGATCTGAAGTGAACGGTGCAAATATACAAAAAATTCATCTTTTGTAAAGTGTCTTTTTGCTCCTATCAACTGTATAATTCTAACGCAACTTTTATTCTTGTGCTTAAGAGCGGTTGTTGGTAGACGATAAAGAAATTATTATCAGGGGGCGAGTTTATTCAAGCAACACAAATCTCAAAAGGAGGGCTTCCATGAACGGCGCTATGTTCAACAGTCTGGCTCGTTTTATTGATAAAAACTATCCCCAGGTCTCCTTCACCGATCTGTGCCAAAAGGCATCTTTGAAAACTAACGTATTCGCTGAATTGACCTGGTATCCGGATAAAGATTTTTCAAAGATCATGAAAGGTTTAAGTAATCAGGCAGAGACCGACCTTAGCACCCTATGGAGAGAGTTCGGGCGGGAGACCTTCGCCTATTTCGCTGACATCTTCGGTGATTATATGAGCGGGATCAAGAGCTTCAGTGATCTGATCACAACCGTAAGCAGAATTCACCATGATATAAAACAGGATGGTCTGGGAACTCCTCCTCGACTGGAATTCAGAAAAGCCTCACCCAACCATTTCGAGATAAGATATTCCTCTGATAGAAATTTGAATGATTTCTTTTTGGGAATGTTAGAGGGGGCTGTCAAGCATTTCCAGACAGATGTAAAAATCCTGGGAAGACAGGAAAGAGGGAAACTGATTGTTACCATCAACGTCAAAGAGCCGGAGATGGCAGCAGTTTAAGCATTCACAGCTGATTAGTTAGATTAAGCTGATCAGTTGTAATAAACATTCGTTTAATCTGTTCCTTCTGTTGGGAATATCTTTTCGCTTCTCCTCTACGAGCGGAAAATCATTTCCCGATACAAAATTCAGAAAAGATCTTATTCAAAATGTCATCGGTGACTGTCTTTCCAATCACCTCGCCAATTGCATCCAGAGAAGCCTTCAGGTCCAGCGCCACAAACTCAGGCCCCATATTTTTCTTTAAGGTTTTTTTAGCTAAGGACAAGCTCCTTCTTGCTCTGGTGAGCGCATCTTTGTGCCTCAGGCTCGAAAGAAGAACACCTTGAGTCTGATCCTTCTGCAAGACCTGAGAAGCCGATACGATCATCTCCTTCAGCCTCTCAAGTCCATCTCCTTTTAAAGCTGATACTTTGATAACAGTTCGACTCCGTTTATCCTGAACGAAGTTGAAGGGCTCACTCTCTTCGATCGATCTGTCTTTAAGTCTCTCCTGGTTCTTCCTGATCAAATCCGGTGAAGTTATATCAATTTTATTGAATACCATAAGATATTTTCTCTGTTCCACCAGTCTTTTGAATTCCAGGTCCTCTTCTTCTATTTCCACAGAAGTATCGATAACTAAAAGGAGCAAGTCCGCCTCGCTTATCTCGATCTTTGTCCTTCTGATCCCCTCCAGCTCGATTGTGTCTTTGGAGATACGATAGCCGGCAGTATCCACAAGTCTAACCGGAACTCCTTTTAAATTGGCAAACTCTGAGATAACGTCCCGGGTGGTTCCAGGGATAGGAGTTACGATAGCACGATCTTCCTTTAACAGAGCATTGAGCAGGCTGGATTTGCCCACATTGGTTTTGCCTACAATAACCACATTTAACCCTTCCCTGAGGATTTTCCCCTCATCATAGGTGGCAAGCAATTCTTTTAGATCTTTTTCAATGGATTCAATCTCTTTCAGAATCTTTTCTCTGTCCAGAGGCTCTATATCCTCCTCTGAGAAATCTATTTCCACCTCCAGCCCGGCTAAAATGTCGATTAATTTATCTCGATACGCGTTGATCTTCTCCGAAAGATCGCCTTTCAGATGCTTTAGCGCCAGTTTGAGTCCCAGATCGGTTTTAGCCCGTATAACATCCGCCACCGCTTCCGCCTGAGAAAGATCGATTCGTCCGTTGATGAAAGCTCTCAAGGTGAATTCCCCTGGTTCTGCCAGACGGGCTCCACATTTTGAGGCTTGCTGGAGAACTCTCGTCAACACCAGTTGACCGCCGTGACAGCTGATCTCAACTAAATTTTCTGCCGTGTAGCTTTTGGGAGCAATGAAGAGGGTGAGAAGAACCTCATCGATAACTTCACCCGTTTCGGAATCAACTATCTCGCCGTAATTGACCCGATGAGAAGGAAGCCGGCTGAGTGGCTTTTCACCTCCTATGGATCCTGCGGATTTGAAGATCTTTTCGGCGATCTTAATTGAATCCTTGCCGGAGATGCGAACGATCCCTATGCCTCCCTCACCCAGGGGGGTGGAGATAGCGGCAATGGTATCTTCGAGCGTTGAAACGCTGGCTTTCTTTCCTTTTGGCATGCAAGAAATATACGTATTTTCATCTGTTATGTAAAGAGGTGGTTAGGAGACCAGAACAAAAGAGGGGCGGGAAAAATTCCCGCCCCTATGAGGAATAATAGTTCATCAAACATAGGGCAGGGCATTCAGCCCTGCCATAAGTTTTTTTGATGCTTCGGGAATAGGAATACAAGAAGCTCACTGGTATCGATATTTCCCAGCGGCGATGCATCAAGCGAAAAAAGATGAGGGTCGCATTTATGCGACCCTCATCTCCCGCTCCTGGGTGGATGTTATCATCCACCCCTGTCTTTAGCGGTTCGGCTTCGCTCACCACCCTGAGCCTGTCGA
>JAGMBK010000058.1 GCA_023129805.1 Candidatus Zixiibacteriota bacterium
CATTCAAGAATCCCAGCTCAATCATTATTAAAATTCCAACCACTTCTCCTCCCAACTTCTCTACCAGTTTGCAGGTGGCTTTGATGGTTCCGCCGGTGGCTAAAAGATCATCCACGATCAAAACCCTCTGTCCGGGTGTGACTGCATCCTTGTGAATTTCCAAAGTATCGGTGCCGTATTCTAAATCATATTTCTGCTCCACCGTTCGTGCCGGAAGCTTGCCGAATTTCCTGATGGGAATAAATCCTACCTTCAACCGGTTCGCCAGCACGCCTCCAAAGATGAATCCGCGGGACTCCACCGCCGCCACTAAATCCACCTTCTTATCCTTGCATTTTTCAAAAAATATGTTTATCACCTCATCAAAAGCATCTCCTCTTTTTATCAGGGTGGTGATATCCTTGAACACTATCCCCTTTTTGGGATAGTCGGGCACATCTCTTATAAGCTCTCTCAACTTAGCGGTATCGATTACGCTTTTTTCCATTTTTTCTCCTCTGCAAACTGGTAACTGTAAACTGCCAACTGGAAACTGTCCTCTTCAAAATTTTATGTCAAAGTTCTTATATTTATTTTCGTATTCGCCCCACTCAATTCTTATATCAGTCACATGGACGGATCTTGGACCGATCCTCAACTCTTTGATGAAATCAAGGATCATCGGTCGGTATCCTTCCACCCCCACCTCTACATCGTCGTTATACAGATTTCTCACATAGCCTTTCAGATTATACTCTTCAGCTTTCCTCATCACAAACCAGCGATAGCCCACTCCCTGAACTAATCCGGATATAACCAGATGAGCGCTTACCAGTCCTTCTGATCCTGTGGACTTGTCATTCATAACCTTTTTGCAAAGCTTTTGCCTGATTTAAAGCGATGCTGACAGCTTCTTGCGCATTTTTTGCCTGAACAATTCTCTCCGACACTTCCCAGGTGGAAAGACCAACAACCAGCTTGCCTAATTTGAGAGAGAAGGCGATCTCAGAGAGGGTTCCGAACTCTCCTGGGAAGGCGATCACCACATCGGAGTTGCGAATGACCAAAAGATTTCTTCCCTCTCCCAATCCGGTGGCTATGGGAAAATCTATGTAAGGGTTGGCGTGGTTTTTGTCAACGCCCGGCAGGATTCCAACGGTTATGCCACCTTGTTTTTTTGCGCCTTTGGAGGCCGCCTCCATCACTCCCCTCAACCCACCACAAACCAACACTGCCCCAGCCTTGGCAATCCGCTCCCCTACCTCCTCTGCCAATTTATACATATTATCTGAACAATCACCCGCCCCGATCACTCCAATAAAGATTTTTCTCTTTTGCATTTACCGTGAACTATGAGCAGACGCTCACCCGTCTGGGTGAACCATGAACTGTGAACCAACAATCTCGGGGCGACTGGATTTGAACCAGCGACTCCTTGGTCCCGAACCAAGTGCTCTACCAGACTGAGCCACGCCCCGAATAGCACTATTCATCTTTGGATTTATGCGACTTTTCTTCTTTCTCTTCGAGAGTAAGAAGACTTTTTAGCTTGGGATCTGGTTTTACATCTTCTTTAACGGTGCTGGTGAGTTTCGGATCCGGCGTAATTTTGACTTTGGGTTCGTCCTTGTGTGGTTTAGAATTTTGATCTTTTCTCAGTTCAGTCATAGTTATCCCCTCACTATTGTTTACTTTTTAATAATATTATGCAGTGACTAGCCACGAAAAGTATTATTCCTAACGTCAAAAACAAGAATGAAAGTCTGACCAATTTTGCTTTTCTCTCAATTTTTCGTTTGTTTTCCTCAAAAGAGATAACCCAATTATCTAATATTTGCTTTGCAGTCTCATCGGACTTTTTTACCAAATAGTTCTCTACCAAAGGACGGGGCTCAGGATCGCGACGGTATTCAACCACCCAATAGGCTATTAAAGAAAAAAGAGCGGAAATGAAGATAAGCAGTGGAGGGCTCATTGTTAACCACAGAGTTTGTCCGCCATTTTGCGAGGACCAAAGAGATGATGCGAGAATTACACCGCAAAAACCAAGAACAATGCTCGCCTTTGTGTCCAAGGTGCTTATAGCGCGAAACTGTATTTCTAACCGAGCATTTACCTCTTTAAATACTACGTCAAGAGAGGGATAATCAATTTTTATTTCACTGTTTTCAATCATTGTTACTCCAGATTTCCACTATTTGTTTTAGCCAGTGTTTACCTAACTGAACCATACCCCCAAAAGATCCTTTATGAAGGACATAATCAAACTCTATAGAATACATAGAAAATCTTCTTCCTTTGGAACTCGAAGAACCGAAGGCAATATTTCGGGATACTTCTCCCTGGAGACCTTTTCCACTTCTTCACGAGATTGACCAACTGCAACCAATTCTTCGTTAGCAATGGCCACATATTGTCCACCGTATTTTTCTACAAGCTCACTGAAGTGCTTGAGAATCCATTTTTGATCTTCGGTCATGGTGGTTCTCCTTTAGTCGACCAAGTACTCTAACCAGTCTGAGCCACGCCCCGATAGCATCTTGATCGGGAAGTATTTTACATGCTTTTGGCAGAAAAGTCAACAAAATAATTCAGGAAGCCCTATATCGACTAAGTAGGAATGTTAGATCATATATTTGAATAAGGCGTATTCGATCGACACTTTGTGCCAAAATAATAGCATAGAGGTTCGAAAACTCGGACACAAATCATTCTTCAAACTGGAAATTGGTAATGAGCTCATCGAAATCCTGTTTCAGGGAATCAAATCTCTCAACAGGTGCATAACAGATGATGCTAAAAAGATTCTCTTTTACCATGATGAAAATGTGCTTAAACTTTAGACCGATTCCCTCTTCGGATCCTTTATATTCGAGAACATAAATTTCTTTATCGCCGAGTTTGCTCGCTCGGCCCGATAGCTTTTCAAAATTTTTGATCTGTGATTTTAGTTGGAGCTCAAAGCTGGACACTATCGATTCCAGTGAAGCAATCCCTTTGATTTCATGATCCTGAATCTGGAGAGTCGGAGCTAATCCAGAGTATCTGGTATTATAGAAAGCCACCGGTATCTGGCGCATCGGGGTTTCAGTGGTGCATTCCCAAAAGTCATTTGGCATTCTTACTATTCCGAAGTCCGGCACTATGGCTGAGTCTCCGGCGCAAACGGTGGTATCTACTACACTATTGCACCTATCAAAGGTGATCATTTGGTCGCAGTAGTCGATGGAGACCTTGAATTCTGACACGAAGTCAAACCCTAAGAATCCGGAAATGTCGCTGCCAAGCATCTGTTTGATACCCACATCAAAATTTGTTGCCCCGCACTGGAGATCATGTCGCACTAAACCATCAATGCCTATCGAGTCCACCTGAACCAACAACGCATCTACTTCACGACCGATAAGTTTTACCTTCGCCTCACCAATTACATTTAAGCCTAACGCTTCTGCTGTTTTCTTCTCAATAACCGTTTTCGAAGCGCCTGTATCTAATACAAAGATCTTTGAGATCCCGTTGACATTGATCTTAACCGCAATAAGGTTCGCCCTGAACTCGAACGGAACGGTTACGGTTTGGGCGTGTGCGCTATCAGGGCAATAAGATGCTAATGCACAAAACATTGCAATGATTATCAAAATTCTTTTTAACATTTTCACTCCTTTCTTCAGGGAATTACAAGAAATGTAGGTTGGGCTGTCCAAAGGATATGAATGCATTCATACGAACTGCCCGGCGAGCTAATTCTGTGGGTATCGGGTAGCTCCCTTTACGGGTCGCAACCCGACCTATTTGCTGAATACAAACTTAATACCCAATAGTAATGTAAAAACGTGATGTATAGGACCAACCTTCCTTGTAAGCATGAGTACCTTTAAATGGATTTACCGTGGGATTATCCACCTCTGCAGCAACCTGATAATTCCCCCCTGAAAGCTCGATGGTTTTCGTTTGTCGGGGTTGGAAAAACACGCTTAAGGTTTCAGGACCGACGTAATAGACGCGAAGTAAATATTGCGTATCATTTTCTGTATCAATTTTTACCTTTCCACCAGGCAAATTTTCATCAGTTCCGTCTGGAGGATGCAACTCCCCTGCGGTGGTATCCTTGTGGATACGATTTACCTTTTCGGCTATTCTCCTTTTTTCTAAATCCTTACCGATCTTTTTAACCTCGTCCACATTCTTGCTATCAGAAAACACTTCCAAGAATTTCTTCACCTTTTCAACAGTAGGTTTTGATTTTACAATGTGAAAAGCTAATTCTTGCGCTTGTTCTTTGTATTTACTGTGTGGATACTTTTTTGCAAACTCGATGCATGCTTGAAATGTTCCGATCTTTTTGGCTTTTCGGAAATCAAGTCCTTCAATTAGTGAGCTGATTTTTTCCTTTTCAGCTTCATCGCTGGTGAACCCTTGAGCCTTACTATAATACCAAAGAGCTGAATCTACCTCGTCCTTCCCGGAGAAAATTTCTGCCAACCTGATGTAAGGAGTAGACTCCCTTGGAGCATGTCTGACGGTTTCCTGACACCAGTATATCGCTTTGACCGTATCCTCACCAAGATACAAATCCACTATACGTAAACATATATCAGTTGCTTCTTTGCCTCCTTTCCCTTCTAGGGCTAATTCGTATTCTTTAATCGCTTCTGCGATCTTCCCTTCTTTCCCATATTTCTCTGCTTTCTCCAAATGACTTTCACAACCCCAAGTGACTGTGAGACAAAAAAGAAGTGCAATCACATATTTTATTTTTGGTAGCATGGGATATACCTCCTAAGAAAAATAGTTTTGTAGGTCAACCATCCTCCGATTTATCGGGGGTGGTTGGCAAATCCTTTGTTTTGCCAAGCAGGCTTCGCCATGCTTGACCTACCACTACTTTGTATTGCATACAAACAAAATAACATTTTTATTCCCAATTCAAAAGAAAAAAATATTCCAAGCAAAAAAAATCCCTGGCCCAGATGGGCCAGGGACTTATCTTCTCTTTTGGTTACATGGTCAGTCCCCAAATGGGGGGATCTGTCTTTCTTTTATCTTAGCAGAGTCATCTTCTGAATCGACTCGAAGTCGCCGGCTTTGATGCGATAAAAATACACTCCGCTGGCTACATCCCCACCTTGTCCGTTCTTCCCATTCCAGATAACCGAGTGATCTCCAGCCGGAAGCACCTCATCCACCAGATTGTTGACCACCTGACCCAGGATGTTGTAAACCTTAAGATTCACGGGAGCAGCCTGAGGCAGAGTGAACTTAATCACGGTTTCCGGGTTGAATGGGTTGGGATAATTCCGCTCCAGCTTGAAAAGCAAGGGCCTTGGTTCTTCCAGTTCCTCTGCGTCACCGTGCTTGATGGGAATCTGAACGTCCGCCTCCTTAATTCTCTTCTGGCAGATGGAATTACCCTTATCATCTACCACGTTGAAGTAAACCTTTCCAGCAGAAAGCGGCCAGGCGGTGATTTTGAGCTCGGGACGGCAACGGCTGTTCTTTGAGCTGAAGTGCAGTGTGGCGATCAAGCCTTCACCCGCTGGAAGAACGTCATCAATATTCTCATCCAAAGCCCGGATCACTCCAATGAGCACTCTCTTGTTCTGATTGTCAATACCGGGGAAATGCAGAAAATGTGCCACCCGGCTCCCGGTAAAATCGATTTCGGTGCACTCGATGTCTGAGCCCAAGGAACCGAAGCTCAAAGGTATGGAGACACCAGCCATTCCCTTGGTGTTCTCCAGATAAAGCATTACCTTCGCCGTGTTAGCGCTTTTGGTGGGAACATTCTGATAGCTCAAAGGGTCCCCACAATCAGCCAGAGCAGTCGACCCGACCAAAACAAAAGCCAGAACCACGAGCCCTGCTAAGATCTTTCGAGGCATAACCAAACCTCCTTTCATAAAAGAATTGAAGTTTTTGTTTGCCCTTATCTTCTCTTCTTCTCTCCCCTTAAACATTTAAGCACCACCTCCTTTTCACTCAGTAAAGACAGGTTAATGTTTTAATCTTTACAACCTTTCCCACCACAAAAGGCGATAAGGAAAGGCTTCTTCCACTCTTGAGTCGAACTCTCTTTTGTAGCAGTTAGATTATCACAAACTAAACTTTGGTTTTGATGGCAATGATTAGCCACAAAACCCTGCTCAATCACAGATATTTAAAGGCGTTCCTCTCAGGTCAATTTTTTTCTTTGCCCTAATAAGCAACAAACCTTTATCAAATATCTTTTTGGTTTTCCCCTTGGTCTTTCTGCTTTTGAGTTACAACTGTTGTTGGTGCCTCCGTGGCAAATTCTGGTAGGTCAAACTGAAATTACGAAACTGTGAGAAAATTGCTTTCTGCGTAGATTTAAAGAATTTGGATCCCCTCCTGACGACTATCAATGTTTGACTCAATTTGATTTAATTCGTCTCCTTCCTCCTTTCTTTATTCAAAAATATAGTCACACTTTTAATACGCACTATTTGATTAACCTGTTTTACTCAAAATTAAATCTTTTCTTAATTTAAGTCAAGGAAAAAATGAATTTTTTGAAAAAATATTTATGTAGCGGAAACCTTTCCCCGGAACCTGCGGTATGCCCATACGGGCACACCGGCGGACAGGCACAGACATTACCTCACAGTAGATTAGTTAGATTAAGCTGATAAGTTATTATAAACATTCGTTTATTGAGTTACGCGTAAGCAATGGAAAATCTTTCTTTTCTCCTTTAATCCCCCTTTGTCCCCCTTTATAAAAGGGGGATTGAGGGGGATTATAAAAAAGAGGAGATGGTGGTCGATGAAAATTTTTTCCATTACTTATACGAAGATCAGTAATCCGCTCCATCTGCTGTGGACATTCTGCTCCAGGGAAATGTTATCATCCCCTGCAACGGTTTCTTTTCTCCGCTGGATCTCATTTGTCCATTTGGATCTCAGTTGAGTTCCTATGGATTCAAATGAACAAATGACCATAGGAAGTCAACTGACCATAGGAGATGATAACATTCAGACGGAGCCAAAGCAACAAATTGTTGTTGTCTGCCTACTGAATACTGCCTACTGACTACTGACTTTTGTGTGTCCACCAGCACCTCCTGATCTGGCGGGAAATTTCTGGATTCAACTCATTCATTTGTTGAGTTCTGCTAACACCTTATCTGTAAGGTCATACTTTTCGTCGGCATACAAGACGCTTCCGGCGGTGGAGTCCAAAACATAGGTGTAATTACCCTTCAGGGCGATAAGCTTTATCACCGTGTTGATCTTCTCTACCAAGGGCTTGGATAGCTCATACTCCTTTTTTGCCGCCTCACCATCCGGACCCATCACTTCATTGACGAAAATCTGATACTCATTTTGTTTAACTAAAAGCTTCTCCCTTATTTCGTTTTTTGCCTGCTCGGTCAACATAAGACTCTGCTTTTCTAATCTCTCTGCCAATTCCTGCATCTCGCTTTGCATGGAATCCGCCTTTGCCTGCCAGACGGCCATCTCCTTTTCGAATTTTGCCTCTGTCTCTACAAACTCTTTATATTCCTTTTTCAGGCGTATCACGTCCACATAACCGATCTTTAGCTGTTGGGCTAAACTTGACGAAAACAATGTACCCCAGACTAATCCCCCTAAGAGAATCGTTGTCACTGCCCGGACTATGGTTTTTTTCATTTTTTCGACCTCCTGTTAATAAAATGAAATCTCGTTTTTGACCTTCACCTGAAAAGATAACTGGCAAACCACCCACCTAAAATAAATTTCTCCCACCCTTTGTCAAGGAGAATTTAGGTATCTCTAAAAAAGTCATAGAGGGAAGGATGTGGAGTGTTCACCTTTAGGAACTGTTGAAAAAGTGTTATTTGGAGTGCAGAAGCTTGCTTCTGCGATTTTTGAGAAGTCAAATACTCTTACATTCCAACGATTTCGAATTGTATGAAAACCGCGCCAGCAAGCTGGCGCACTCCGTTTTAAGGTTTTTCAACACGCCCATTAGGTGAACCAGGTCAAAGCTTTTTGTGTTTGAGGAAGCGCCAGAACCTAACTTAAGTTAGGTTCTGGCTTCTTACCACTAAGTTTTTCGGTCGGAAACAGAGCATCTTCCCTACTGTCAAAAATTTTTCTCACGAAAAGTTTATAAATTTCTTGACAAATTTCAAAAAAGTTATTTTTTATCTAAACTGTTTGTGAAGAAATTCACTTGCACTTGACTTTTTTGAGCAGGATGACAGAAATCCACCATTGCTGAAAAGGTTTAAAGGCAGGCTCATTTATGCTTCAGGATTACGCATACGTTGGTTTCTTTTTACTTATAGGCGTTATCTTTGTCATATTTGTCTTTTTTCTCTCACGCCTGATTCGTCCACATCACCCCACCCCGGATAAACTGGAAACCTACGAATGTGGTGAGCTTCCCATCGGGGACGCCTGGGTGCAGTATAACGTTCGCTACTATCTTTATGCTTTGATTTTCGTGATATTCGACGTGGAGGTAGTGTTTCTTTTCCCCTGGGCTGTGGTTTACAAAAGCTTAGGGTTTTTTGCCTTCATTGAGATGATGATATTCTTGGCCATCTTGATCTTCGGCTTGGTCTATGTTTGGAAAAAAGGAGCTTTGAAATGGGTCTGATTAAAAAACTTCCAGTCTATTTAGAACACCTTCCCGGCGGTGGTCTGGTAACTACGGTTTTGGACGATGTGCTGAACTATTCCCGGGCTTCCTCCATGTGGTATATGTTGTTTGGCCTGGCTTGCTGTGCGGTGGAGATGATGTGCACCGGAGCCTCCCGTTATGATTTTGACCGCTTCGGCATGATCTTCCGTGCCTCGCCCCGACAGACGGATCTGATGTTTGTGGCAGGAACCGTTACTCATAAAATGGCTCCCCGGGTGAGGAGGCTTTATGAGCAGATGGCAGAGCCAAGATATGTCATTGCCATGGGAGGATGTGCCGTAACAGGAGGACCTTTTTACTATGATTCCTATAGCGTGTTGAAAGGGGTGGATCTTATTATTCCAGTGGATGTTTATATTCCGGGCTGCCCTCCTCGACCGGAATCGCTGATGGAGGGATGTATCAAATTGCAGGAGAAGATAAAAAAACAGAAGATTGCAGATTGGAGTTAAGACGGTAATCCCAGAGCAAACCAGAACCTAACTTAAGTTAGGTTCTGGTCTGAGATCACGTTCTGGTTTCAGGATAATCAAAAACTATGACTAAAGAAGAAATACTCCAAACTTTTCTGAATAAATTTCCGGAAAAGATCGAGGAGATTCCCTTTGTGGGCACCGATGTTGCCTTCAAAGTGGATAAGGAATTGATCCTGAAGGTATGCCAGTTTGCCAAGGAAACACCAGAGCTTTCCTTCGACCTTTTGGCTTGCATGACCTGCATCGATTATTCCGATCATATGGAAGTGGTGTATAATCTGTTTTCCTTCACCCATCGGCATAAGATAGCCATAAAGACCGCTCTTTCCAGAGATGGTGAACTGGATTCAGCAACACCGGTGTGGAATGCGGCCAACTGGCATGAAAGGGAGATAGCTGAGCTTTTCGGCATAACCTTCAAAAATCATCCCGATCCCAGACCCATACTTCTTCCCGAGGGCTGGGATCAAGGTTTCCCCATGAGAAAGGATTGGGAGGGAAAAGACTTTGTCCGACTACCCAAAAAATAGCCTCAATGTGCCATCGATGACCGCCGAGAAGGTGGGCACTGAGGAATTCATAGTCAATATGGGTCCCCAGCATCCCAGCACCCATGGAGTGTGCCGGTTGCTTCTTAAGATGGATGGAGAGGTGATAGTGGATTTGGTTCCCATAGTCGGGTACCTTCACCGAGCGCTGGAGAAGATCGCGGAAAATCGAACCTATCTTCAATATATCCCTTACACCGACAGGATCGACTATGTCTCCGCCATGTTCTGTAATCACGGCTTTTGTATGGCGGTGGAGAAGCTGGCACAAATCGAGGTGCCGGAGCGGGCAGAATACATCCGGGTGATAATGGATGAGCTCAACCGTATAGCCAGCCACTTAATCTGGCTGGGTACTTTTTCTCTGGATCTGGGAGCTATCACACCATTTTTATACTGCTTTCGTGAAAGGGAAATGATTATGGATCTTATAGAAATGACCTGTGGACAGAGGATAACCTTTAACTATATGCGGGTAGGAGGAGTGTCTAAGGATCTGCCGGATGGATTCATTCCCAAAGCCAAAGAATTTGTAAAGTATTTCAAGCCCCGGGTGGACGAGTATGAGGCTATCCTGACCGAAAATCCCATCTTCTTGGGAAGAACTAAAGGGGTGGGGATACTGGATAAAAAAACTGCCATAGATTATTCGGTCACCGGCCCGAACCTGAGAGCCACCGGACTCAAATGGGATCTGCGAAAGGAAGAGCCTTATTCGATCTACGACAGGTTTGAGTTTGACATACCCACCGGCACCAATTCGGATACCTGGGATAGGTATATGGTGAGAATTCAAGAGATGAGGCAAGCCAACAGAATCGTTGAGCAGGCCTTGGACTCTATACCGGAGGGAGAGATAAAGACTAAGACGAAACCTGTGTTTAAGCCCCCCAAGGGTGAAGCTTATGTGCGGATCGAATCCACCCGGGGAGAGATGGGTTTTTATATCGTATCCGAAGGCGACAAAACCATGCCTTATCGGGTGAAGCTCCGTACCGCCTCCTTTTCGAATTTGGCAGTTCTGCCGGAGATGGTCAAAGGCTGGAAGATAGCAGATTTGGTGGTTATCTTTGCGAGCTTAGACGTGATCATGCCGGATGTGGATAGATAAACTGTAGTTGCCCGATAAATCGGGCGACTACAGAAGATCTACATGTTCGGACAGGGGTTGTACCCCTGTCC
>JAGMBK010000059.1 GCA_023129805.1 Candidatus Zixiibacteriota bacterium
TGCCACCGATCTTTTTCACAAAAAGACAGTCTCCGATTACTTCTTCGATAAGGACAGGATATTTGCTTCCGTCACTCTGGATCAAAAAGAATTTTATCTATACGAAAGACTCATATCTATTCTAGAGAAAGATATCCCCAGACCGGATCTGGTTATATATCTGCAAACCTCTTCGGAGGTGTTGCTGAAAAGAATAAAAGAGCGTGGTCGCTTGTATGAAAGGAACATGGATTTAGATTACGTCAAAGCAATAAACGAGGCGTATAATTATTACTTCTTCCATTATACCAAGACACCGCTTCTGGTGGTGAACACGGACCGAATAGATTTTGTTCATAATGAAAAAGATTTAGCGGATCTTTTAGCCTTATTTAAGACGCCGTTTTCCGGCACTAAATACTATGTGCCTATAGGAACAGAATGAGGCGTCTTTTACACCCCTGACTAAAGGAAGAATAGAGACATGGCTGAAGAAAAGATCACGGTGAGAAGCTTTGCTAAATTCAAGCAGAAAGGGGAGAAGATAGCCATCCTCACCGCCTATGATTTCTTCACTGCCCACATCCTGGATCAGATCGGGATGGGTGCTGTCCTAGTAGGGGATTCGGTGAATATGGTGTTTTATGGTTCTCCCAATACCCTCTCCATCAGCATGGATCAGATGATATATCACACCAAAGCGGTCACCTCTGCGGTAAGCCGGGCTCTGGTGATCGCCGATATGCCATTTCTCTCCTATCAGGCCAGCACAAAAGAAGCCATTTTAAATGCCGGTCGTTTCTTGAAGGAGGGTGGAGCTGGTGCGGTGAAAATCGAAGGGGGACTGGAGATGGCTGACACCATAAAAAGAATAATAGAGGTGGGCATACCGGTAATGGGGCACATCGGCTTGACCCCACAGTCCATCAACAGATTTGGGGGATACGTGGTTCGGGGAAAATCCGTGGAGGAAAAAAAGTATTTGATGGAAAGTGCAAAAAAGTTAGAACAGATCGGGTGCTTTTCTGTCCTGGTTGAGTCGGTACCAAAAAAGCTGGCTCAAGAGATTACCCAATCTCTCAAAGTTCCCACCATCGGAATTGGAGCAGGAGACAAATGTGATGGACAGGTATTAGTGGTTAATGACATTTTGGGTCTGTTTGAGGATTTTAAGCCAAAGTTTGTCAGAAGATATGCAGAGTTAGGAAAAGAGATAAGAAAGGCTTGCAAAAATTATTTAAATGATGTAAAATCGGGAAGGTTTCCGTCGGATGAAGAAAGCTATCAACAAAATTCAAAATTAAAAAAGCAAAAGTAATCCCGCCCAGGGTGGGACAAATCAAAATTCAAAATGTACTTCTGACCAGAGCCGATCTGACACAACTACAGATTCGTGCGAAAGACATTTTTGGAGTGTCAAGCCCCGCCAAGGCGGGATCTACGACTTCAGCCTGACCTTGAACTTCCCAAATGACATCAAGCGTTTACAAGGTTCATCTAAAGGTGAACACTCCAGTTTGTCTCGTGCACGTGGTTTTTTAGGTGGAACAAATTTCTCTTTGTTACTCACTTCCGACAGCAATTTTAAATTTTGAATTGTAGTTTCGAATTTTTCATTTTGAACTTTTAATTTATATAACGATGCAGATAGTCAGATCGCCAAAGAAGATGCAAAAGATTTGTGGGGAGCTTAAAAGGGAAGGAAAGATCATTGGTTTTGTCCCCACCATGGGCTATCTGCATAAAGGACACCTCAGTCTCATTCGGATTGCCCAAAAGAGGTCTGACGTTTTGGTGGTAAGCGTATTTGTCAATCCCACTCAATTCGGGCCCAAAGAGGATTTCGCAAAATACCCCAGGGATTTCAAAAGAGATAGATTCCTATTAGAATCCCGCCTTCGGCGGGATGATTTCGTTTTCACTCCTCGGATGAAGGACATGTATCCGGACGGATACTTAACTTATGTGAAGGTAGATAAGATCACTCATAAACTGGAAGGGGCAATAAGACCAAGGCATTTTCAGGGAGTGACCACCATCGTGGCAAAACTTTTTAACATCGTCCAGCCAGATGTGGCTGTATTTGGACAGAAGGATGCCCAGCAGGCGGTGGTTTTGAGGAAGATGGTGGATGATCTTAATTATGGCATAAAGATGATAATCGCTCCCACAGTCCGGGAAAGAGATGGACTTGCCTTAAGCTCAAGAAATGATTATCTTTCAAAAGAAGAAAGAAAGCAGGCAAAGGTTTTGTATCAAGCTTTGCTTTTGGCTAAGGAGATGATAAAAAAGGGCGAAAGGAAGGCAAGCAGGATCGTCTCTGGTATGAGAACGCTAATAAATAAGCAACCTTTAGCTGACATAGACTACATTGCCATTACCGATGCCAATAGTCTGGAACTTTTAAACGAATTAAAAGGAGACATATTAGTTTCGTTAGCCGTCCGATTCGGCAAGACCAGGTTGATAGATAACATTAAGATGAAGGTATCTTGACAAGGTCGCGTAGCCGAGGCTTCACACTTCGTCCTGAGACTCAGTGTCGAAGGATGCCTTGGCTGCCCCGCCAAAGGCGGGGCTATGCGCTCAAGTACATTATGATCTGGCAAATGTGCTCAAAGAGGCAACGGAACTTAACGTAAAATCAATAAGAAACAGGATCGAAGAAAAAGCCTTGCTTCTGGCTAATATTTTTATAAATTAAAAGAAAAGAGCTGAGACGGTCAGCGGATTAACCGGATGTAACGGATTAACGTCATGTTGATAACAATTTGTAAGTCCAAGATTCATCGAGCGACAATCACAGAAGCTGATCTGAATTACGAGGGGAGCATCACTATAGATAAAAATCTTATGGATGCCACTGATATTTTGCCCAATGAGAAGGTACAGGTGCTCAACCTTAACAATGGTGCAAGATTTGAGACCTATGTTCTGGTGGCGGAGGCAAATTCCGGAACTATCTGCTTAAATGGTCCTGCGGCAAGATTGGGACAGGTGGGGGATCTCTTAATCATCGTCTCCTATTGTGACTTAGAATTCGAAGAGGCGAAAAAATACCAGCCTAAAGTAATTTTCGTCGACAAAGAAAACAGGATCACCGAAAAGAGGTAACCGCCCAGCGGGGCGATATTTAACTTGAGCTTTATCCCGCCAAAGGCGGGAGAAGGAGAATTTGGAGTGTTCACCTTTAGGTGAACCTTGTCAAAGCGCGTTGTCCTCAAAGAGTTTTAGGTCCCGCCAAAGGCGGGACACTCCAGCAAGATGTGATGCATTCAAAACCACCAGTGGCGATTATTTTGGCGGCGGGTAAGGGGGAGAGGATGAAGTCCGATCTGCCCAAGGTGCTTCACAGGCTGGGGGGAAAGCCAATGGTGGAATATGTAATCAACACAGCTAAGAAGGCAGGAGTGGGAAGAATCATCCTGGTGGTGGGACATAAATGGGACCAAGCCCAAAACTCCTTGAAACATCTAAAAGTCGAGTTCGTAATTCAAAAGGAGCAGTTAGGAACCGGACATGCGGTTTTGCAAACCCAAAAGCTTTTGTCCGATTTTGAGGGGGATGTTTTGATTCTATGTGGCGATGTTCCCCTGCTTAGGTTAGATACTTTGAAGAAGCTTCTGAAAGAGCATAGAAGAAAGAAGGCTGTTGCCACCGTTTTGACCGCCATCTTGGAAGATCCATCTGGCTACGGGAGAATAATCAGGGACCAAAGAGGAATGGTGCAAGAAATAGTGGAGGAGAAGGATGCTTCTGCCGATCAAAAAAAAATAAAGGAGATTAATACCGGCACCTTCGCCTTTGACAGAGCCTCCTTGTTTTCGGTCTTAGAAAAAGTCACAAACGATAATAAACAAGGGGAATACTATTTGACTGACACGCTGAAGCTTTTGCAGGACCTAAAGCTCCCCATCTGGGGAATGGTGGCATCCGATCCTTCAGAAACTCTGGGGATAAATTCACCGGAGGAGTTGATAAAGGTGGAGAAGATTCTTCTTGCCCGACAGGCTAGCCAAACGAAGGTTTTGCCTTAGACGTATAATTTTTGCTAACCGTAGAAGTTTTAAGGTTTGCAGAGAGATTTGAAATCCTCATTCGATCAAAAGCGTTCTTAAGATTTAAAGCAAGATCCCTGAAAATTTGTGCGTTTGTAGTTGTTCATTTGAATCTTAAGACTTGTTTTATCGAGCTTCCATCTGGCTCAATAAATTGAGCAACTATAAAAACTGAATTTTTTCAAAGTTCACTTAGAAAAATATTGACAGGTTCTAAGAAAAGCTCTATATTTATTTTAGCACATTCGTAAGAGGGAGGAGATTTAATGAGACAGGTAAACAAAATTTTCTGGCTTTCTGTTGTGGGGTCGGTGTTCTGTTTATCCCTGATTTTGGCGCAGGTTCAAGCTTCCGATACCAACTTTAGCTCTAAGGATCTTCTGGGAGTTAAATCTGGCACTAAAAGCTTAAGCCTTCTTGATCCCGCAAGACTCAGGATGTACCACAGCTATACTTTCTCCTATTTCTCCAATGCAAAGACCAGCGGAAGCTTTGGCGTATATACCACCACCCTGAAATATCAGCTATCAAATCCCTTGAGTCTAACTTTAAGTCTGAACTATCTGCATCAACCCCTCTCAGTTTTCTAACGGGATAATTTAAGAGTGAAGAACAGCATCTTGCCCAACTTCCAACTACACTACAGGCCCAACAACAATTTCTCCTTATGGATAAACGTTGTGACCTTTCTTGCTCCGTTTTGTTTGGGAAATGAAAATCATTTATGGTGGGAGCATAGAAGGTCAGGTTTTGATTTTCCGCAAGAGCAAAAGACCCGATGATAGCTTTTCCCGATCAAATTTTTTTTAAATCAAAAAAAAATTCAAAAACGATCCCTCTTCTCCATAATTAAGGATTGCACCCTACTGTTGGAATGTTCAAAAAGGACAAAAGAAGAAAGACTTACAGATACTACCGCAGAAAGAGAAGGAAGAAAGTCGGCTTGAGGGCTTACTTGGGCTCCAAATTGCTGGAGATCTCCATAGTTTTCTTAACCCTCCTTATTTTGATGTATACCTTCTCGTTTTATAAGAAATTAAACCAGCCAGAGGCGAAAGAACAAAAAAACCTGGTCTTCGTTCGCACTCAGATTCTGAATGGATGCCAAAAGTCCGCAGGTGTGAACCATACGGTTCATACCTCGGGATCCATAGGAGAGAATGTGGCTCAAAGGTTGGCAGAAAGGCTGAAGAGATTGAAAGTGAATAACATTATGTATCAAATAGTGGAGATTGGAAAGCTGGAGGATTCTGTAATCAGAGAGAGTTTGATTCTGGATCGTTTGGGAGGTCAAAAGAAGGGTGCGCCATCTGAAGTGGCACTTCTCACCGCTGAGGCTCTGGGCATCCGCCAACGAAACGTGATATGCAAAAAGCTGGAGAATAATTACCAGGGGATTTCATTAACCATAGTGATAGGCGACGACTGGAAAATTCTCTTGCCCTCAACCTGAAAAGGTCTAATGATTCACCCGATTTAAAATCAAATAAAAACCGGAATAAAAAAGGAGGAAAAAAGCCTTTTGGAGATAACGTCCAGGAGATTGGCGCACCTAGCAGGCGAATTCGCTCTGGAGAAAAAAGCCTTCGATGTAAAAATTCTCGATTTGCGTAAACTCTCTTCGGTGTGCGATTTCTTTGTGGTCTGTTCAGCCAATGTGGAGGTTCATGCCAAAGCCATAGCGGATTGGATCATGGAAAACCTTCAGAAACGGGGAATAAACTTTTGGCACAACGAAGGATATCAAGCTTGCAGATGGATTCTTCTGGATTATGTGGACGTGGTGATACACATATTTCTTCCCGAGGTGAGGGAATTTTACGCTCTGGAGAAACTATGGGGGGATGCCAAGTTAGAAGAACTTTCCGAGGAGAAGATAGCTCAGAGGAACTCAAAATCTAAAAAATCCGGTTCCTCTCCACATTAGAGGCTCAGAAGATCTTTGAAAATTACGAGAATCTGAAATACTTAATGAGGTGGGAGTAATGGAACTTAATAGAAGAAAATACAAAAAACAAGTTAAACTCCGAAAGGGAAGGTCGATATAATTATCTGAAAGAGAAGAAACAGAAAAGTTGAACTCGGTAGGTCACCGCACTCGTTCAGGGATGGAAGCCCGTATAGGTCTTGCCCAGAAGATAGATTCAATCTAACAAGCTAAATACTTATTATGCGGGGTTGGAAGTTTTTCCTATGGATTTTGCGGACAGCCCCGGAAGAAAATGAGTGAAATCTAAAGGGAAAGCCGCAAAATCACCACCATTTTTCTCCGCATGTGCTTTTTCAAAATAGGCAAACAATTTCTTGAAGTATAGGTTTTAGGAAAAGAATTCTTTCAACACAAAAGGAAAGGTGAGAGCAGATGGATATTGTAGAGCTTAAAAGCAAAACTGTGTCGGAGCTTTTAGATTTGGCAGACGAGCTGGAAATACCTGGGCTTTCCGGTTTGAGAAAGCAGGAGCTGATCTTCAAACTTCTGGAGGCGAAGACCGAGAAAGATGGGTTCATCTTCGCCGAAGGGGTTCTGCAGATTCTCCAGGAAGGTTATGGATTTTTGCGATCTCCAGACTACAACTATCTTCCCGGACCGGATGATATCTATGTGTCTCCGTCCCAGATAAAACGTTTTGATTTAAGAACCGGAGATACTATCTCCGGGCAGGTGAGACCTCCCAAGGAGAATGAGAAGTACTTTGCTTTACTCAAGATAGAGGCGGTGAATTTTGAAAATCCCGAGGTAGCTAAGCACAAGGTTCTCTTTGACAACCTCACTCCGCTTTATCCAGAGAAGAGGATTAAATTGGAGACCGTTCCGGAGGAGGTTTCCATGCGGATCATGGACCTGATGACCCCCATAGGCAGAGGGCAACGCGCTCTGATAGTCTCTCCCCCCAAGGCGGGCAAGACCATGCTTCTTCAGAAAATCGCCAACAGCGTCGCCATCAACCATCCGGAGATGAAACTGATCGTGCTCCTCATAGATGAAAGACCGGAAGAGGTTACCGACATGAAAAGATCGGTTAAAGGGGAGGTGATCAGCTCCACCTTTGATGAGCCAGCGGATCGTCATGTGCAGGTGGCGGATATGGTGCTGGAGAAAGCAAAAAGATTGGTGGAACATGGACAACACGTGGTGATTCTTCTAGATTCCGTTACCCGCTTAGCCAGGGCAAATAATGCGGTGATGCCTCACAGCGGCAAGATACTCTCCGGAGGGGTGGATTCCAACGCATTGCAGAAACCGAAAAGGTTCTTCGGAGCCGCCAGGAACATAGAGGAGGGTGGAAGCCTGACCATCGTCGCCACCGCTATCGTGGAAAGTGGAAGCAGAATGGATGAGGTGATCTTTGAGGAGTTCAAGGGAACTGGCAATATGGAAATGGTTTTAGACCGAAGGCTTTCCGATCGCCGTATTTTCCCCGCTATGGATATCAATCGCTCCGGCACCAGAAAGGAGGAGCTTTTGTTCGTTCCAGAGGACCTCAATAAGGTGTGGATTTTGAGAAAGTTCTTAACCGAGATGAATTCTGTGGAGGCTATGGAATTTCTGCTTGATCGCATCAGAAAAACCAAAAGCAATTCCAAATTCCTGGATTCGATGAAAGACTAGAGATTTTTGTTCTCTGATTTTGGTTTAACCAAAAAATCCAGCACATAGGTTTTCTATTCCGACTGATTCAGGATTATCTCAGTGCTTTCGGACAGAATCCTAAAGGTAACCAATTACCTCTTTTTCTGATTTTTCGCAGTTGGTTCCCTGCCATATTGGGGAAAAGACAAACCCTTCCTCCAACTTAATTCATTTGAGGAACAAATCACCCTGCAAACCGGCAGACTGTGATCCGAGCTTGTCTCGGACGAAATGCTTCAGCTTTTTTCATCCTATTAGTTCCGGCAGATAAATCCCAGAAAAACAAGCACAAATGTCCACAGGTGTGACCCATACGGTTCACCACGCCGTGTGGTGCATACAAGGAATTTGCATGCCAGAATTTCTTTTGTTCGGGATACAATCCCGAACACCTCCACAAAAGATGTGGTTGGGCCAGCTACTCAGCCTACAGTGATTTATATTGGGTCTCTACAAGAGAAATGAATTTTTTCCTTGACTTAATTGAGACATTGTGGTAAATTGACAAAATCCAAGGGGCGAGTAAAGTTGGTGTGAAGCTTTTGAAGTTTGGTTCGAGAACTCTATGATGCTACAAATCATTTCAGACTTGCCCAGCAAATCCAAGATGAAAAACCAGTTGCACCAACCAATCATCTTCGAATCGATCGTAATTGAACCCTCTTAAGAAAACCATCTTTGGAGGTTTTTTTGTTTCGTTAAAAGAAGATATGAACAAAGCACATCACATGTTGTCTGAATCAAAATCGACGCTTGTCTTCTTGATATTTCTTTTCGCTCTTCTTTTTCTATTTTTTCTATCTATACCATTTTCAGTTGCAGCACAAGAGGCATCTGAAGCTGAGGGTGACACTCTCTTAGAAACAGAAGCTCCTCCCGCTTCCCCCGCCAACGTGACCGCCAAAGATATACCCAACGATAAAGGGGGTGCTATTACCATCAGTTGGGAGAAATCAACTGACGATGGAGCAGGAGCAAACAATGTGACCGAATACGAAATCCTCAGGTCCACAAACAGGGATGAAGGTTACGAACATATCGGAAACGCTGCTCCCGGTGCTACTCAATTCTCTGATAGTGATACCAAGAATAAGGTGAGATATTTTTACAAGATCAAGACGATTTCACTGGCCGGAACATCCATATCGTTGCCAAGCAACCCGGCAATTTCTAAAGTGCAATGGTTCGATTTAAGCAGGTTGACTCTGTTTATCCTTGCTTTGATAATTGGTTTTTCCATCTTCTACTTCATAAGCAGGGCTAAGGGTGGGAAGGAGCTTTATATCCGTAAGATCGCCGGGTTAGAGGCGGTGGACGATGCGGTGGGTCGGGCAACCGAGATGGGACGAAAGATAATTTTTATACCCGGCATCATGGACATGGACAGTATGCAGACCATCGCCGGCGTCACCATTCTGGGAAGGGTGGCTAAGCTGGCGGCTGAATATGAGGCCAAGTTGGAAGTGCCAGTCTCAAGATCGCTGGTTATGGTCACCTGCAGAGAAACGGTAAAGGAAGCATACCTTAATGCCGGAAGACCGGACGCTTACAACGACAACATGGTTTATTACCTAACCGATGATCAATTCGGTTACGCCGCTGCACTGGATGGTCTCTTCTTAAGGGACAGGCCTGCGGTTGTTTTCCTCCAGGGTCAGTTTTATGCAGAGTCATTGATCTTAGCTGAGACCGCCAACTCGGTGGGAGCTATTCAGATCGCCGGCACCGCCATGCCGTCTCAGCTCCCATTTTTCGTTGCCGCCTGCGATTACACTTTGATCGGAGAGGAGCTTTTTGCCGCTTCGGCTTATCTTTCCAAAGATCCCAAACTTTTAGGAAGTCTCAAAGGGCAGGATGTGGGCAAGTTCATCTTCCTTTTGGTCCTTTTTGCAGGGGTAGTCTTGCTCACCCTAAATTCAATATTGGGATGGAACCTTCCCAATTTAGCAGAAAAGCTTTTCTAAGGAGGATTAGAGGAGAGGAAAATGCGAAGAGAGGTTCCCTTAGTTTTGACCGCCATCGTGGGGCTCACCATGATAATCGCCCACTTTATTCCCCCTTTCAACATATTGAAAGATATGTTCGAAGACTGGTTTTTTATAATAGCCGCATTTGCCATCTATTTAGGGGTTTTAAATCTGCTCAGAATCAATGCAGATAAGGTTTACAAGAAGCAAAGGGACTGGCCCTTTGGGGTGGTGGTAATTTTAGGGTTTTTGGTGATAACCGTGCCTGGTCTGTTCTTCTCCGGCGGGAGGTCATTTTTAGATCCGGGCACGCCCTTTTACTATCTTTACATCCACGTGTATTACCCGCTTTCCGCCACCATGTTCGCTCTTCTGGCTTTCTTTGTCGCTTCAGCCTCCTATCGAGCCTTTCGGGCAAGAAATGTGGAAGCCACCATGCTTTTAGTAGCAGCCTTTGTGCTGATGTTGGGTCGGGTTCCCATCGGAGACTGGATCACCGCCTGGCTTCCTGAAGGATACCGATTGGGAAATGCGGCAGACTGGATCATGGATTTCCCTCAGACGGCAGGACAGAGGGCTATCATGATAGGCATAGCTCTGGGGCTGGTTTCCTCAGCGCTGCGCGTGATATTGGGACTGGAGAGGACTTACATGGGAGGAGATTAAATAAAGATGAACCAGGAAAACAACCAGGAAGAGAAAAGCTTTTGGGAAAAGCTTTTAAGCATCGATCGAAGGATAATATTCCTTTTCATCGCCGTAGCTGTTGCTGTGCCCTTGTTTTTTAAGGTATCTATGCGTATACCGGTAACTCCGATTGTGCGAGGGGTGTATGACGCCATCGAAGAACTTCCCGCTGGTTCCAAGGTATTGGTCTCCTTTGATTATGATCCCGGCTCCATGCCCGAACTTCAACCTATGGCTGAGGCCTTCTTCAGGCATAGTTTTAGAAAGGATTTGAAGCTTATCATCATGGGCTTATGGCCCCAGGGTCCGCTTCAGGCAAACATGGCTTTAGAAGAAGTCTTTAAGGATGAAGACATAAGAGCTAAGAATCTGCAGTATGGTATAGATTATGTCAATTTAGGATTTACCGCCGGCAACGAGGTGGTGATCGATCGAATGGGACATAGTTTTGAGGAATCATATCCCAAAGATGGTCAAGGAACGCCTCTTTCTGAGCTTCCTCTGATGA
>JAGMBK010000006.1 GCA_023129805.1 Candidatus Zixiibacteriota bacterium
CCTATCTCCCAAGAAAGAATGATTAAATGATAACCGGTGCTATCAGAGACCAATTTTACCTTGGTCTGATATGAGGTGCTACTGGTAGTCGATTCCCCTTCACTTTCCACATACTGCCACTCTCCCCAGGCTGGAGAGATACCAGTTGCCAGAAAGCTAACAAGAAAAACAAACAGAATGAAAAATCCTCTCTTCATCTCTTTTTTCTTATTCCCCTCGATTCTAAAATTCTACCCCAAAAACTTATGAATACAAGCACTCTAAATTACTGAATCGACACAAATTGTCTTTCCCTTAGAAAAGCAAACTGTTTGAGCGTCAACATCCTATTATTTCAACAGAACCATCTTCTTGGTATCCTGTAGGGCACCGGCACGCAATCTATAAAAGTATATACCGGATGCTACCTGATTGCCTTCTTCATCCCTTCCATCCCAGATCTTATGATGGACACCCGGGGCTATGGGTTCGTCTATCAGGGTTCTTACCACCTCGCCTAAAACATTATAGATCTTTAGGGTGGTAGACAAAGTCGGTCCACCACTCCCTGGTGATGGAAGGGTAAACTTTATGGTAGTAGAAGGATTGAAGGGATTGGGATAATTCTGATCCAGCTCAAAGCCAATCGGCACCAATGGCGACTCACTCCCCACCGGTATCAATGCCGCCTTCTGGTCAGCCAGCACTACTTCCTTCAGCTCAATTTCGAACTCATCCTCTGCCTCGGGGCTGAGCATCACCGGGAGAGAGAGAATCTTCCCCTCACCCTCTAAGATGGGGTCGTTGGCCATATTGTATAGCAACACGGTCAGTTTTCCCTTTCCATCATCCCGGTATTCCATAAGGAAGTGATCTGATCTTTCGGAAAGCACCGGCATCTGGAAGGTCACCTTATCTGGATCATAACCGATCTGCAGTTGAGCCCCGGCAACCGGCACCTCCAGATCAGCCATCACCCTAACCTCACCAGAGCTTCCTGGCTGTAGGTCCTCATAATCCAGCTTAACTATTGCCATAGGTCCGGGATACATAGGAGGCGATGGACCAATCCATCTTCCCAGAATGATATCTATCATTGCCACCAGATCTGCTACATTGATGGAGGTGTCCTGGTTCACATCTGCGGCCAATCCCTGCCTGGAGTTATAAGTGATCTCTCCCAGAATGTAATGCACCAAAGAGACCACATCTCCTACATCCACCCCCCCGTCCAGATTAGCATCTCCAAACCTGTCAATTGTGAACTTGCCATCCACCATCCCCAGAGGCTGTGAAGGATAGCCCGGGTTTATTGCCTCCCTGGCATTCTCTATCAGTATATCCACCTCTCCGGGTTCTGCGCCCTCAAACACTCTGAAGGCGGGGTACACCACTGTGTCCAACCCGGATGGAATTGTTTCCCCTGAAAGTCCGAAGACCAAAACCGTGGCTTTGCCCGCACTATCTCCCAAGTTGGTATACATGGAGAATCCTTCAATGGCGTCGGTACGCACAATGGAATCCACGAACAGCTTGGTGGGATCCCATCGGAAGGTGAATTGAAAACCATATATGTCTACAGAATTTGTAATCATGAAAGGAACCATTCTCTCCGCGCTCCCGGGCACCCCTCCCTGTAGGCTGGATGCCATCAATATATCCTGAACTGTCTCTATGACCTCTATTGTCACCGTTTTTTCCCTCACCCAATTATGCTCGTCTCTGGCTATGAATTTGACGTATTTGGTGCCAGCCTCGCCGAAGCCCGGGGTATACTCAAACCTCTGGGTAACCAATCCCACCCCGGATGTGTCGTTAAAATGGTAATTCAAGCCGCCAAGATCAAGAGGGTCTAAGGAAAGGAAGATTGTATCTCCATCTTCGTCTGTGGCAGTCACATCGAATTCTAGGGTCACCTCCTCACTTACCTCAAAATAGTATTCGGTGGGAGCAATAAACTCCGGATAGTGATTGGGTGGTGGTTCTCCTGTATCTATCACGGTAAAGGTCCCATTCCTGGTTATGGGAACCAAAAATGCCATTAAAGTGTCACTGAAACTGTTCGCCGGATTTTGCGATTCAGGATCCCAGAAACTAAACCAGACAGAGGTGTCTCCCGGCTCGGCATATTCCCTAACCCAAAATTTGAATCGTATCACCGCTCCTGAACCCGAATCGAAGGGAATCCATGCCGGGTCCCACACATCGATTACAGCCCTAAACCTGAGACTATCAAGACGATACCCCCGAAAGGGAAAAGCATTAAAAAACATCCAGTCGAAGTCTCTTGCGCGGTCAGTTGTATCACATACAAATTCCCACGTGGTGCAAGGTAAATCGGGGTTTGTATCACAAGGGTCTACGGAGAATATAAGCTCCGGGAAAATTATCGAGGTGTCATAGACCAGCATAAAATCGAACGCCAGTAACGGAATGGTATTCACCAGGTCAATGGTAATCCATACACTATCTCCTGCTGCCGCAGAGACATCCTCCACAATCAAGGTGTCACTATAAAGACTTTCATAATAAGCTTCCTCAAAGTCGCTGATTGAAGCTAAAGCCTCTTGTGTGTCAAGCCTCAACTTAGTGGTCATGCTCTCAAAATTGCCGTTCCAACCCAGAAAGAAGCCAAACCAGAGGAGAAACAAAAACCCCGACAGACTCACAAACAGAATCTTAGGAATTTTCTGACCAAATTTCTTTTTCATGGCGCTTAATCCTCCACCGTAAAAGTTTTCATTCTTACCACACCTGTAGCCCTTTGGGAGTCAATTACCTCTTCTTTTTCAGTTGAAAGAGCAAAGCCTGTGCCGAGCTTTGGCTTGCTCCAGATTGCCTTAAACAATCCCCTCAACCTTTCCTCTTTCACTCATTTTCCACCACATCAAGCCTTTCTATCACGACGAGTTCAACAATGTTTTTCTTTATTTATCAGAACGACAACACATTTTCGCAAACCAGTTCACACAGTATGCATCCTTATGCATCAGCTTCCTCTTTGGTGCGTTTGTGTGAAATCTCTTTCAATCCAACCAAAAAGAGCTGGGTTCGGGCAGGGGTTGAACCCCTGCCCGAACACGAGCTAATCCTTTTAAACTATTTCAAAAGCACCATCTTTCTGGTTTCCGCATAATCTGAAACCTTCAGTTTATAAAAATACATCCCACTGGCTACATCTTCATTCTTTTCATTTTTCCCGTTCCACATCTCCTGATATTCACCTGGAGACTTCTCCTCATCCACTAAAGTTTTCACCAATTGCCCGGCAACGTTATAGATTTTTAAGCTCACTTTTGCTGGACTATCTCCCCCTATAAAGTATCGTATGCTGGTCGATGGATTGAAGGGGTTAGGATAGTTCTGATGAAGCGCATACTTTGTAGGCAAAAAACTTCGCTCATGTTCTTGTTTAACTGATAGCAGTTCCCCTTTCTGATCCGCCAGAGTTATTTGAATGGTGTCAAAACCCTCCCCCTCAAAGGTGAAAAGATAATTCTCTTTTTGGGGAAGCGGTTTTGCCTTTTGGCTGATTATCAGCACTCTGAACTGGTCCCCTACCCGGGAGGTATATAAATCCACATCTTTCGCCTCCGGCGACAGCAAAACATTCTCAAGCCTGGTGTTCTCCCCCTTGAATATCACCAATGCCCCACCTACCGGCGTGTGAGACTCAAGCCGGATTGAGGTTTGGAAAGGCTTTTCTGTGATTTTGACCACTGCCATCTCACCCGGTGTGACCACATCCCCTTGGGGGACTGTCCCTCCCTCCACAATATGTCTGATCAAAAATATCAGATCGGCGAGCGTAGCCATCCTTCCATCTTGATTCACATCAGAGTTGATCATCTGCTGGGGGGTAAGTATTGTTATCCCCGACAGATACGCCACCAGTTTAACTGCATCCCCCACCTCGAACGCAAGCCCATTTAAGTTTATATCTCCCACAAGCGTGTTTCCCGCGTCGAGCAGGACTCCTCCATTGTTGAGATCGACGTCCTCTTGAGGGATAAATTGTCCACGGGTGGTAGAAAGGGTGTTATCGGTGAAATCAAATGAGAAAAACTCAAGCGGGATCAACAGCCCGTTCAGATACGGGTCGGTGGTTACCTTGAAGCTAAGATAGGCAATGGTTCCAGAGTCGGGCAAAAGTGGAACTATACTAATCTGGTTGGGAAAATTAGCTATTCCTACTATTTTGATCTCTTGATAAAGACCCCTGGCCCTTTCGTGACAAACAAAGTATTCCCAGTTTGCAGTTCGGGTGCCCTGTCTGGACAGACCCATGAAGGTGAAGACCGTGGAATCAAACTGAATTAAAAGCTCCATCCCGGCAACAGCATCAGAATTCACCAGACAGATGGGGACGGAAACCACACCGCCCAGAAGAGATTCCTCCACTCCCAGGCTTAAACTGAAGCTGGAGGGTAAAATGACCCTTATTTGAGCCTCCCTGAAACAATCTCCCCCCGAAAGGTCGGTGGCCTGGAAGGTGATCGACCACAGACCGGTATCTGCCAGTTGAGGCGTCCAGTCAAACATTCCGGAACTCTGGTCAAAGATGGCTCCGGGTGGAAGATTCAAGGCTTCAATTGTTACCTCTTCTAAGTCCGGATCCTCTGCACTCACCTGAAATACCAACTGGGTGCCAGCCGCCACCTGCGAAGAATCCGGCAAAATCAACTCGGGCATTCTATTTACATTGATCACACTTATCATCACTCGCAACTGAGAATTTAAGTTGCCATCCGAGGCGATAAAGAAAAGCTCGAACGGACTCTGGGCGGAAGACCAGGGACCAACGAACTCCGGCACCCAGAGAAAGCTTGCCTCTCCATTCCCCAGGTCTCTAAATAAGGCGGGGGGAGGCGCATTCAAAACCGAGATTCTGATAGAATCTCCCTCCGCATCGCTGGCATGAACATACACCTCCAGGGTCTCTCTCTCCGATACATAACAGGTGGTAAAGGTGCCACTCTCTAAACCTCCTCCGCAAAGATCGAAATCGGCTGTGTCCGGCTCACTTACAAAGCAGGTGGCAATTGGGTCAAAAACCGGAGCATGGTTCTGGCACCAGGCAGTCTCAGCACCAAAAGACAGCGTCCACCCCAGACATAGGAGGAACATTATATGTTTTGAAAACAGTCCCTTCCTCATTCTCGGAACCCCAATTCTCTTGGGTATTAATATAACCAATAATCCATTTTTTCAAACTCAAAAGTGGCAAAAACTATGCCCATCCAGCCTTTTTGTTCAAAAAGTGATCAAAGCGTCCACCGACCGCCGTCCATCGCTTTTTAGGGTTTAAGCGGTGGACCGCGGACTGCGGACGGTGGACAAAAAAATAGCCGTATCTACCTTCATTTGGTGGATCGGCTTTACCGAGCATCTGATTTTCCTCCTGGCTGGAAGCCAAGATTAAAGTAAGGTCTATTATTTTTTCCTTCACTGCTGAACGCGACCAGATCTGGATTCAACTTCTTGCGTTAGCAATAATCTTTTCTTCTCCTCCTTCTTCAAAGGGTTTGAGAAGAACTCATCTCTCCATTCTCTTAGGAAGCGAAGTCCCCCTGCAATGTGCAGGGGGGACTTCGCTTCAAAACAGTTTATGATGAAGACTTTACTTCATCATAACCATCTTCTGGGTTGCACTGAAACCGCCAGCAGTCAGCTTGTAGAAGTAAACGCCACTTGCCACCTCAACTCCGGCAAGGTCTTTACCATCCCAGGTAACCACGTTCAAGCCAACCGAACCCATACTCTCATAGCTTCTCACCAGCTGTCCAGCCACGTTGTAAATCTTTAAGCTGTAGCTTACAGCCTCAGGCAGAGTGAAGCTTAGGTTGGTGAATGGATTGAACGGATTGGGATAAGCCGGGTTCAAGGTAAAGGCAGTCGGTGCTACCTTGGCAGTGATGGAGGTCAAAAGCTCACGGGTGTCATAATTCACCGCGCTCACGCTCGTCAGCTCAGCATCGCCAGCAAAGCTCAATACCGCAGTGGTAGCCTCAATGGTGTTGCCCTGTTTGCTCCACACCAATACTCTGTTGTCCTTGTTGGCCATCTCCATGTTGGTGGCAAGCAGGGTCGGAACAACCGCACCATCAAACTCAAACAGAATGGCAGCAATGGGGCTGGCACACTCTGTAGTGATGGTGTTGTTGTAAACGATCACGTTGGCAACCTCAGAGGAGGGAGCCAGCTTGGGAATCGCCACTGCATCGTGCAGGATCACCCGAATCAGGTAAACCAAATCTGACAGGGTCAAGGTCCTGCCGTCTGCGTTCACGTCGGTGGCGCACTTCTGATAAGCCAGGTCATGAATGAACACCGAGGTACCTTCCACGAAGTATCTGGCAAACAATACCGCATCAGCTACTTCGTAGGTCTGGTAGTTGTAATTCACGTCACCACGCTTGCACAGATCTGGACCAGTACCGCAAACCAGAATGCCACCGCAGTTCTGACCGCAGTCAGGACTCTGGAATGTGAGGAGACGACGAATTTTCCCATGACCAGGATCATCGCACGCGACAAACCTGTAGCGACACGTCTGCAGGTCGACATAGAGAGTGTCTCCAGTCGGGCTGGCGAAGGTGTTCTCTCCGCAATCCGGGTCGGCCCAATATGGCGGGTCGGGGATTGAGAACGGACCTTCCCACTCGAAGCAGACCGGAATCATGAATCCTCTCAGGTTCTCGTCGTTGTTAATCACAAAATTGAGATACACCAGATCGCCGCTTGAACCTGCTGGTATTGCCAGACCGCGGTTCATTGAGCCGTTCGGGGTCTCAGCCATACCAAAAAGCAGGATCTTATACTTCAGGCAAGGCGGAACCGGGCAGGGAAGCAATCTATAAGTGAACATCTCCCATGACCAGTAGATACCATCCACATCAATGTCGGTTACCTCCAACAGAGGTCCACGCTCTGCGGTCACAAAGCTCATGGCTGTGTAATCGAACTCCACCTCCATCTCAAATCCACCGAAGTCCACCGTATTGTTGATCAGCTGAATTGGCAGTGAAACATACTCTCCCGGATTCACGCACGTATGCTCGTAGATCTCAACATAGTCCTGCTTGAATACCAGGGTAAGCGTGAAGTTGCACTGGGCGGTCAGACCGCACTCGTCCGCAACCTCCAGCGTGATGACGTAGTCTCCCAGATCATCAGCAACAACTGTCAGCCACTTCAAAACGCCGGCATCAAAGTATGGGTTATTAGCCGGGGGATTAGCGCCAGGAGGAACAATGCTCACAAATGACCAGGTAAGAGCCTCGCCCTCCGGATCGGTGGCGGAGAAGGCCGTGGTCGTATACAGATCTCCACGGCTCTCACTCTTGGACGGCGGACACTGCACATCGGTCGGAGGATCGTTGGTGACTTTCATGGTGAAGTCATCCGTCCCTGTTGCATTGCAAATGTCAGTCACGGTAACGGTAACGGTGTAGGTAATGCCATCATCAAGACAGTCGGCATCGAACTCTACAACATCACCGTTCTTTGCGATCGTGCCAACAGGAGTAGCCGGGCTGATGTTGGTTATGGCCCAAGTCATCGCATCACCATCGTCATCGTTGGTCACCATCGCATCACTGGACAGGGTCACATTATAATCACCACTCTTATCCGCGCCAGCATTGATGGTCGGATTGGTGTTGGTCAGAGTGATCTGGGTGCTGCATATATCGCTCGCTCCGCCATCATCGGTGACGGTCACCACAAAGTATCCGCCAGCCAGACAATGATTGTCCACATTATAGGTTATGTCTGCGGTATAATTAGCTGTGCCTAAGCCAACTTCGTTCGTAAACCCAGACCCAATGAGGCTCACACCAGCTCCGTTAAAGACTGCATTCCTAGAATTGATGACTCCGTCTACATCACTAGCCACAACTCCCGTAACAGTCTGTGGCCCGTTCAGGTTGTGACTCTGGGCACCAGGGCAGCTAACGGTCGGCGGCTGATTCGGCACAATGAACGGCCTGAAGTGGAACTCTTCATCTTGCTTACTGCTTTTCCAATCCATCCGCGGAATAAAGGTGGTTGCATCATCATTGGCGAAAGCTAATCGCGTGGTGGGTGCCCAGAAAGCGGTGTCGATATAAACGTCACAGCTGTCATCCAGCGAAAGCTTGAAGGTCAAGGTTGCCAGAAGCACCCGGTCTCCGTCCGGAAACCTCCGATCGGCCGAGCCAGTGGGAAGAAGGGAGATCAAGAAAAGACCGCCCATGTGGGTATTTCCAGTCATATCCACACCCCTGTAATCCCATTCCGGATCCTCCTCCTCGGACAACTTCATCATCCAGTTGTACTCGGTGGGAGTGTCCATATCCGGCATATGACGGAAGACGCTCTGCGGAACCTTGCTGGAGGGGAGCACTTTATCGTTATTCCAATAACCACTCAAGCTGCAATACGCCACATCGCCGAAATTATCCTCCACGGTATAGCGAAACGGCAAAGCGAAACCGGCAAGGGAGTCTCTCGTATCGTCCACGATATCATGGGTGACGCGAATGTTAACCCGGACGAAGAATGGTCCCGGCTCATAAAGCTCATTATCCAGATCCCAAACCGCCATATGCAGGGTGTCGCATTCACCATAGTCGTTCGGCTGTCCAGGACACTGAGCAACGCTCAGGTTAGAGAAGCCGAACGCTACCACGATCATCATTGCGAGAAGTAACAAATTTCGTTTCATTTTGTTGCTCCTTATATCTTAATAAGGTTTTTTACATAAGCCTTTTGGTGATGGTCATTCCAGGTAATTCACCAAAAAGCTCGACTCAATTTCCCCCTCCTTCTTTAAAAGGTTACAAATAAGTTAGTAGCCTTTTGTTTTTTTGTTTCTCTCACCTCCTCACGGCAAAGAGTTAGAGTTGAGCAAAAGTAATTGGTTTTACCCCTTCCTTTCTTCACCTCCTTTCAAGCAAAGGTTTAAGGGTTTTCAGGTTTTAAGACCAAAAAAGCAATTCTCATTATTCCTTCTTGCCATACCAGCATCCTGGCACAGGCGGTGCGCCTCCCCGGAATAGATATCCTATCAAGGTGACGATATCTCCCAGGTTCACCGCGCAATCGCCGTTGGCATCTCCTGCCTCGGGAATGCATGGAGGATTGCCCTGCCTATAAAGATAATTAATCAGGTAGGTGATATCACCCAAGTTGACTATGCTATCCGCATTGGCATCTCCCGGCACAGACCGATACACATCCAGAACGCCCTGATGATACTCGTAAGGAACCAGATCACCCTGCTCATCAGCCAAAAAGTTGAGCACACCAGGAAACATGTAAAACGGCTCTAAACGATCAGTTGTGGAATCCGGAAGGCAAAACACGTCCACTCCAAATTTGAAAAGGGTTTGATAACTGGGATTTTCCGGAATGGGGTGATTGTATTTGGCTATTCCCAGAATCTTTATCCACTTGCAGTCAGGCAGGCTGGTGTCACCGGTGTCACCATGGCATTCAAAAAACTCAAAGTTACTTATCAGAGAACCTACGGTGTCGATATAACAATATCGCACCAACATTTCATGCACCAGCACGCTATCTACCACCCAGCATGAATCACCGTGTAAAGAATCGGGACCCACCGTGCAGGTATCTCTCCACAAAGTATCTATAGCCGTTGCTATGCCAACGCTATCAGTATGGAAGTTGATAAGATCAGGGTTGCCGATGGTGATTAAGAATTGAAATCCAGCAATCGGCACGTCATTTTTCAACTTCACCTCCACCTCAGTAAAATTACCCGGATAGGAAGGTGTATAAGCGATAGCAATGTGCGCCAACGTGTCCCGCACCTGGGCACAAACTCTGTCTACTGCGAGGCCGGAAAAGATAAAGGTCACAACCAGGAGGATAAAAATCCTCTTGAAGTTTCTGCTTGTCATTCCCCTCTCCTTGTATAAAGGTTTGGAAAAACCATTCTCTTTAAACCTTTATCAACCGCCTCTTTGGTCATTCCTCCTCTCAACAAAACCAGCCAACTAAACAAATCTATTTTGTCTTTTCAAGTGTTTTATTATATTAATTCTACTTACAGCCCCAAAACTCTAATTTCGCAGAGCCAGAACAATCTTTGTCTCGAGAGTAAGAAAGCTTCGCTTGCCTCAAAACTACCGTCTGAAACCTTAAACCATGTTGAGTGTTTTTAGGTTTTCAAATTGTCTGACCTGATTCAGAGAGTTAGCTTCTTTCCTCTTTCATGTCTAATATACATCACTACCGTAAGTTTGTCAATAGAAAAATTGAGTTTTTTTGAAAAAAATTTGAACATGGCTATTTCGGCATTTCCAGGAACTTTGTCCCCAAATTCCTCTCCTCACTTCAGAACACCACCTAAAACTTTCACACAGAGCCGAGATGAGGCAAGAAATATGCCAATTACCCGTCCATCTGTCGATGCTAAAAAACACCTCCAGAGTTAGATGCCCAAAGATGCGTCTTCTCTAACTGCTTCAGTGACTTACGTATGCGCCCTGGGTCAAAAACGCAGGCTTACTGTCTGAGGAACCACAAGTCATTATCCACAATCGGCTGAAGATAAAGGTCTTAGGTCTTCCGCCCGTGGCTGTAACCCGAGTGGCTGCAGAGAAGATCTCTTTCTGAAACGACCCGGGGAAAGACCATTATATAGACCCAGAAGCCCTGCCTGGGTTGTAACCCATTGTTATTAAACGGGGAAACATCCATTTCCGCTAAATTCTTATCGCTTTGGGAATGCTCTTAGAAATCGTTCGAACTTTGGCTGGTGATATGCAGATACTTTCAAAGAAATTGCACAAATATTCATCTATCTCCAGAAACGATGAAAGCGTCCACTTAGTGTTGCCGGTTGCTCCAACCCGGCAACAACTGCTGGTTGGTGAGTGCTTCTTGCTATTTCTGCAGTCGAGGTTCAATCAGGGCTGGAATGAAAGCTTCCACTGGCTCAAAAGACTGGGTGTGCACAGATAAAACCTGATGTGGCGTATCGACAAGAAATATCACATCAGCAGAAGGCGGAGAACGTCAAACCCCTATTCGAAAAGAGGAAAGCAGAGAGTCATCCATCGGGTTTGCCTCAATCAATCCAAATTCAGAAGGCGAATCCAGCCACACTCTCACTGGGAGGCTTCCAGAGCACTTTCTGTCACAATACCTGGCACACACTCCTGCCGCTAAATTCTGATTCTCCCGGCTGGGCTCCCCCAAAAGAAGCACATAGGTGCTTTTGAATCCATGCGCCGTGAATTTTGGCTCGTGGTGAAGTGAAAGCCCCATCAGGGTTTCATTCTCTTTTTGATCTCTTCCGGCGATTATTTTAGCTCCGGTGGTGACTCTGAAATGCCTTCCCACTTTCAGGAGGGTGATATGTCTTAAGGAATCCTCACCATGTTCAAAGGACTCTTTCACCCTTCGGGCAAAACTCTCATCAGTTAAAAGACAGCCTCCAGCAGGAGTGGGGAAATCATCGATCTCATATCTTCGGGCTAAAGCCAATTGTGGCTTTCTGGATCTTCCCTTAATGTCCAGAAGTTTGTTCCGATCCACCACTCCCTCTTTTTCCATTATGGTGGGCTCTAAAAGCCTGGCAGACAGGGGTCGCAACACCTTCCCCTTCAAGCCCGACTCTCTTTCTATTAAATTCATTGCATCTTTTCTTTGAGACACGGGCCTTTCTCCTAACACTTCCCCGGTGAAGACAAAATCCGCTCCCTCCTCTTCCATAACCTCTTTGGCTCTGCTGAAAAGGAATATGCGGCAATCTATACACGGATTCATATTCTTCCCATACCCATGCTTGGGATTTTTCACAATTTCTAAGTAATCTTCTCCCCCATATATTCTTCTTATGGGTATACCAAATTTCTCTGCCGTCAAGTCAGAGTAACACCTCCCTTTGCTATCGCAGGTACAAAAAGGGGTCTTCATATTCAAGGCGACAACCTCAAATCCCAAATCTAACATCATCTTCACCGCCAGGATGCTATCCAATCCGCCGGAGAGAAGTGCGATTGTTTTTCTTTTTTTCATCATTTTTCCAAAGAGCTCTGAAAAACTCAAATAGAAAAGGTTTTGTGTTCGGCTTCGGCCTTCGGTCTGTCTTCGACTCCGCACTTCGTCCTGCCCTTCGGTCCTGAGACCTCAGGGTCGAAGGAAGATCGCTTAGACTCAAGGAGAGCTCAGGGTCGATGGCTCACCACCCTGAGCGGAGTCGAAGGGCTGGAGTGTCCCGCCTTTGGCGGGACCTTAAACTTGTTGAAAGAGAACGAACTTCTATCTGGTTCACCTGAAGGTGAACACTCCAAATTCTCCTTTCTCAGCAGTTCTTCATCAGATCTCACAAACCTTTATCGACCCAAAAAAAGTCCTCCGTCACCATTTATCTATCTGAGAGGGGGGCAGGAACTCAGAGTAGAGTATAATGGGACGGAGGAGAATCTTTAAATCCGACCTTACGTTTTATATAACGAGGCAGGTAAGTTTTTTGTTGTAGTTTTTTACCTCAAGGACAAGTCTCCTTATTCAGATAGAAGTTGATCGACCCTGCTTAATACGAAAGGATCGTCCCACTTTATCGCTCCCTGCACCTTCCATCTTATCACCCCTTTTTTGTCCAAGAGAAATGAGCTGGGTATGGCTCGCGCCCAGTATCTTTGTCCTAACGCTCCTCGCTGGTCTAACAGCACCGGGAAGCTCATCTGGTAACTTGCCACAAAGGAGGCTACTTTGGAGAGAGAAGCTCTGTCCACACTTACCGCCAAAACCTCAAACCCCCTGTCTTTTCGCAACTGATACAGCCTCTCTAATGAAGGAATCTCCATTCTGCAGGGAGAACACCAGGTAGCCCAGAAATTCAAAAGGACCACTTTTCCTCTAAAATCGCTTAAGCTGATCTTTTCTCCACCCAAGTCCGGCAAGGAGAAGTGGGGAGCTAAAAATCCCTCCTGAGGAGATTCCTTCTCCCCCTGTGTGCTGGATATTTCACTTTTTTTCTTGTCCGGGTTGGATTCCTTTTTCCCCTCACAACCCACCAATCCAACAACAAATAAAGGCGCTATCACTACAAGCAAAACTCGCAACAATGATCTTTTGGGCAACGAATCCTTTCTCCTTATTTATATATCACCTCAGCTTTTCACAAACATAAGGCTTTGTTTTCAAGGTATCAACAGAAAAATTTTAGCTTCATGATAAAAGAGATGAGCCGAATACATGAAAAAGCCCCTCCTCCCATGAGAGGATAAGGGCTGATCAGCTTAAAAACAATAATCTCCTATTTTATTTCTTCCCTTTCTTAGCCGTAGCATCCGTACTAATCCCTTTTACCACCGGCACGGTGAGTCTGAATTTGGTCTTATCTTTGGATTTCGCTTCCAGGGTGATCGATTTTCGGAATTGCTCGTCCTCTCTATCTTTTTCTAGTTCAACTTTAAGCTTGGCTTCCTTTCCAGGTTTTAATTTGGAACGGGATAGTTTTACCTTTTTGAAAAAGTGGGGAGGAATCGATACTATTGTCAGTTCCATCTCCTCCTCAGTGGTATTTTTGATCTTGGTCTCAAGCTTGCGTCTCTTCTTCTTCTCAATAGGTCCGAAATCCAAAGTAGGGGGATTAGCGGTTAACTTGAGCACCGAATCGGTGGGTTCCACCACCGCTGTCTTGAAGGAGATTCGGACTCGTCCCAAGGTGGTATCATTGGTGGTAACTGTGGCGCTTTTGTTTCCTTTACTTCCCGCCTTCCCCGAAGTATAAATCAATTCGATCCAAGTGCTGTCACCGGCAGCAAGCTCCGTCTTGGTAAGTGGAGCCTTTGTGCACCCTCACCCGGGCCTCACCTTTTCTATCTTTAAGGTGTCTGTGCCCACATTCTTGACCAGATAGTGATGACTGAGGGCACTTCTGGGTGGAGCGTAACCAAAATCAAACACGGTCTCCGGAATCAAAAGCTTTGGTCCCTCAGCCTGATCAGCCTGTGTCTGATGTATGAAGCTTCCCGCAAGATACCAAAGGAAGAAAATCAAAACCAGCCGGATTGCGCTCTTCATTCTCTCCTCCATTTTAGGACTTCTATAGGCCAACTTTAAATAAATATACTTTAAATCCGTTTTATGTCAACTCTTTTTAGAAGTTTTACGAAAAATTGTTCATCTTTTTTGAATTTTAGAAAAATATTTTAAGATTTATCTTAAATCGCCAATAAATAACTTAGTTTTTTTCCGTTCGGTCTTTTTAGCAGGTTATATTTAATCTCCAGCAGAGGACCTAAAACAACTCTGTTCCAGTTAGGTCTCTGACTTCTGAAGCCTAATGCAAATCAAAGAAGGCTATCTCAAAAAAGAGGGGTAGATTGGTAGCCGCAACCTTCAGGTTGCGTATTAGGGGGGAAAATCAATATAAGATTTTCGCCCAAACAAGCAGCCACCAAAATCCAAGTTTTCGGGTAGCCTGTTAAAGCTGGCGGCAGAAATGTTTTTGCAACCAGAACCTAACTTAAGTTAGGTTTCTGGTCTCCTCTCCCTACCCCTAGGTGGATGTTATCAACCACCACATTGCCATGGGACGATTACATCCCACTGGTAGCAGAAAGTTGATTAATCACCTAGCATATTTCATAAGTTCCCAGATACTTTCTTCTGTCTTTTTTATTATTTCTTTTGCTTTACGTGTCCAGATCAGATTATTTTGCGGAGATGGGTGCAGTAAGTTAATAATTTCTATTTCAGTTTTTCTCTTCTCCCGCCAACCCTTAACCCAATCTTCAACATCTTTCCCAAGTGCAAGAATGAATTTAGGTTTATCATTTATTATATGATCAAGTTCTCCACTTAGCCACTGGTCTGCACATTTGATAGCATTCGCATGTTTAAATTCGGTAAATCCCTTTTTAGGCGCACCTGTAAAACATTTATGCAGGTGTGTCCAATATGTCTTTTGAGATATTGTGGCATACAAACCCTCCTTGTCATTTTCTGTAAGGTAATTTTTCATAAATCCTGCTATTCGCCTTATCAAGAGTTTGGGGATTGCTTCTGTTTCAAAAAGCTTTTCACGATTTCCTTCATATTTTTCATATTGGGGTAACCATCGAACAGTAGGGTCTCTTGAAATCATAATTCCTAAAATTTCATCTGGAGGCGGAATCAAAGCAATTTTCCCATTCTTTTTTAAAACACAGTCGCTTGGGCAGCCGTTTTTGTTTATTGTGTTAAAATATCCTTTAAAATCCATAAGTCCTCCTTAATTCTTCATCCAAATGGTACCTTGCTCCTGGGTGAATGTTATCATCCACCCTACTTCTGTGGGATGATAATCCTGTGGATCCAATTGAACAATCTTACGGGGAGCAAAAATCGACTTAATTAAATTTACTTTCCATAGCACTGGATGAACCTTTCTATGGACCTATCAAAAGTTTTTTCCACCTCATCTGGAAACAAGCAAGCGGGAAGTTCCTTCATCCGCCAGTGATATTGGATACATTCACAACAGATACCTTTACGGCTACATGGCTCATAGGTGCAGTTGCATCTGATCAAATTCTTTTCCACGTCACAATCTCTTTTTTTCATGTCTCCTCCTTAGCGGATTCAAGCAAAATCCTGGTTGGTTTGAACCATCTGATCCGGTACCGCCATAACAAACTTGAGAAGAGTATAATCACCAGGGCGAAAATTAGCAAGGCATTTTCCAGGCGAAATTGGTCCACCAAGCTTCCCAAGAATGGAGCAAAGACTGCAAAGGCGGCATTTCCCGCCATATGCTGAACCGAAAGCATGGTTGCCCGCACCTCAGATGGAGTATAGCGATTGAGATAACTTTTCAAAATCGGTTCATGCATGGCGGTGGTCACCTGCTGGATAAGAATAAAGGAAATGCTCCACAAGAACAAAAATCTGCTCAAGAGGACGAAAGATGTCACCACCAGAGTTGGCATGATAAAAAGCATCAGCTTCTCCTTTAAAACTCCCTCCAGTTTGTCCGCATACTTACTCACCAGAGCGGAAAAAAGATGAAAAAAGGCCAAGACTACGCCAAAAAGGGAAAGAGGCAACCCCACCTGCTTCATATAGGGCTGATAGGTCCAGAAGCCCAGGCGGGTGGCTAAGAATATCAGAGAGAAGAAAAGGACGAACCATAAAATCCTTTTGTCAGCAAACAAAAGTTTAAGGCTTTTTTGAATCTCACAATAAGATTTTCTGCGAGCCTGCCCTACGGTATGAACCATATGGTTCACACCCAAGGTATGTATCATGCGTAGCATACCTGCAGACAATCTTGAATCTTCTGTATTTCCTTTCTCCCGCGGCGGTTCAACCAGGGTTAAAGCGATCAACCCGGACAAGAATATAACTATGGAGCTTGCCAGATAGGGAAGGGCTAAATCTATGGTGGCAAGGAGTCCCCCCACCGGAGCAAATAGCGCAAAGCCAAGATATCTCATGCTGTTGGCATTCCCCTCCACTCTCTGATATTCATCTCCCCTTCCCAGACTCTTCAAGGTGTCATAGGCTAAAGCAGAATCAGCCCCATAGGCGAAGGACATAGAGATGCCAGCTATGATCTCCCCCAGGATAAACAGAATCAAGGAGTGCGAAAAAAAGATCAACAGGTAAGCCAGAGAATGAAAAAAAGAGCCTAAGACAAGCAATTTTTTCCTCCCCACCCGATCTGCCCAGGCACCGGTGGGGACCTCAGATAAAACCTTGGCAAAGTAGTAGACGCTTTGAAGAATCATTATCTGGGAGAAGGAGAGACCCCTCTCCTGGTAAAAGAGAACCAGTATGGCTATATGGAAGAGGCCGAACTTGGTGAGACGATACCAGTAGAATCTGCGGATGTTCTTCTCCATTTAAAAGACCTTCACCAAAATCCCACAGGTTCCTTGAGCTTTTCTTGCTATCTGGTTCAACTCATCTTTTGTTACCAAAGTCAAACCCCCATCTGCCGAAGGTCGGTCAATGGAGTAGATCTGCACCTCCTCAGGTTTTATGTAGCTAAGCCTTTCCATCCATTTTTCTACTTCATCCTTTTCGGTATTGTTTACCCGTCCCTCTACAAAAACGCTCTGGAGTATTATATCATCCAACTCCCCTAGATTTTCCACCACTTTTTCAAACTGTATACCTGTAGATGGACGATTTATCTTTTGGAAAGTCTTCTCAGTCCCGCAGTCCAGCTTCATGATCCTTAAGTCTAATTTTTTCAAACCGGTCAGCACTCTATCCCTGTCCAGACAGGTCGAATTGGACAGAATAGCAACCTTTGCTTGTGGAATAAGTTTATCTCTTATCTGCAGGGCCACTTCAATCATTTTATCAAACTCAGGGTGCAGACACGGTTCGCCGTTGCCGGAGAAGGTGATATAATCTATGTGCTGTGGATTTCTTTCCAGCCAATCGGTAAGCGACTCTTTCACTTCTTCGACTGAGGGGAGATCACTAAGGCAAGAAGAGACATCATTAGTATGTATCTTTGTGAAGCCATAATGACAATAAAGACAATTGAAGGTGCACAATTTGTAGCTTGTGGGCAGAAGATTTATCCCCAAGGAGGGTCCCAGTCTTCTGGAGTTGACTGGTCCGTAGATTATCCCTTCCTGTAATTTTAAAGTCTGCATTTTATTCTCCCGCGAAAATGTTTTAATAACAAATCCAAATTTATATATACTCAGAGAATTGTCAATAGTTCAAAATAAAGAGGTTTCTTCGGGGGGATGAATCTGTCCTCCAAGTTCGTCTTTGTTAACTGACGGTGGGGCTGGAAGCCCCACCTACGGCAAGAGAAGTTGCTCATTTCTCGTAGGTCGGGCACCTTGCCCGACCACACCCTATATCGCTTCAAAGAGTTTCCCCAAAACCCCGATTAGGAATGAATCTGACCGTCTCCTGTAATCGCAGAGCTACAATAAAGTATGGGATTATCCCCATATTTTTCATGAGCCATTTCCGCTTCAAGCTATCCTTGAGGTCTTGACTCTGGCGAGCACAACCCCAAGTGTCGCTGACACAATCGATTATCCACCCCCTCCACCAGGTAAACTTTCACCTCGTCAACGGCATTCTTTTTGCTTTTTTTGATGAGCGAAAAACAAGCGGAACTCAGAAGAAGGAAAAAATAATGCTGACAAAAATCAGAAGATTTATCGAAAGACTCTTTCCGGCCGGGCAAAAAGGTTTCACCCTGTTGGAAGTTATGGTAAGTATGGTCATCTTTGCCACCGGGCTTTTGTTGATGATGCCGATGATCGTCACCTCCATAAAAGGAAATGTGTTTGCGGATATGACTACCAAGGCGGCTCATCATATCCAGGCAAAAATGGAGGAGATCAAAAATACTCATAATTTCACCTCCGGATATGATAATCCTGAAGGGATGATTAGAACCTGGACGGTTGAAGACTACGGAACCCGTCTGAAAAAGATAACGGTGCAGATGACCTGGCTGGATAAAGATAGCTTGGAACATAATAATGTAGTAATAACGTATGAATCATACAATTAAAAGGGATTTAAACATGAAGAGCCTTTATATGAAACTTCGGGGGGCTCCGTCCCCCTCTGGGAAGAAGAATGAAAAAGGGTCCGCCCTGCACTTCGTCTCCCGCCAAAGGCGGGATGTCGAAGGAAAGGGTCACCCTGAAGGGTTCACCTTGATGGAGCTTCTGATTGCGCTCGTGATCACCGGGATAGTGGTTTCGGCCGGGTTTAGCCTTTACCTGACACAGCACGAGGGCTGGATCATTCAGGAGCAGATCACCAATATGCAACAGAATGTTCGTGCCGCCATGCATGAGTTGGAGACCAGAATCAGGATGGCGGGATACGGTTTGCCTGGCGGAATTCAGCCGATCTACGCCGCCAACACCAATCCGGACACCATCACCATTGTGTTTCAGAATGAGTTCGGCTGTGAAGCTCCCATCACGCACAGCATGCCTCAGCCCAGCTCAGAGCTGAGGTGTGATACTTTTGATGTCAGTTGTTTTGTAGAAGACACCTGGGCCTATATCTATGATCCTGTTGCCGACACCGGAGAGTTCTTTTACATAACCCATGTCCAGGTCTCGGCCAGTCACATCCAGCATAACACCGCTCCACTATCCAGACGCTACCCCAAGGGGAGCACAGTGATGATGGTGGATTTGTTCAAGTTCTATATCGACACCACGGATAGCAATCACCCCCATATGATGGTTCAAAAGGTAGGAGCATCTCCCGCCGTTTACGCTGAAGATATTGAGGACCTGCAGTTCCAATATGGTCTGGCTAACGGCGTTTTCGTTGACGTTCCGCCAGCTGCTTCAGTGGTCAGGGAGATACTGATCACCCTCACTGCTCGCACTGAAAGAAAAGATCTTCAATTTGCAGGAGAGTATCGGCGAAGAACTCTAACCTCGGGTGTGAAGGTAAGAAATCTGGGGTTATGATAGATTATTTTATCGAGTTGCATTCGAAAAAAGGAGATACCATGTTGAAAAAGCTGAAAAATGAGGATGGCTTTATCTTGCTTATCTTTCTTTCCTTGCTTTTGATGTTGACTATGATTGGGATCGCCGCGGTGATGACCTCAACCACCGATGTCAACATAGCCGGAAATGATCTGAGGACCATCAACACATTCTATGCGGCAGAAGCCGGATTGGAGAAGGTCATAGCTGAAATCAGGAACCATTATGCCTCAGGCGGCGTGGGACCACCCAGTCCTCTTCCCAGCGACTCCTTTGTTCTGGGCAACATAGCGATTACTTATAACACTGTGGACAACGGTCCTGCCACTCAGGAGACCCTTACCGTGGGAGCATACAGGGGACTTTATGCATTGGTGAAAAGTTTCACCATCACCGCTGAAGCAACAGAAAAAGGCAGCCAGACCAAGACCAAGATCGAAGCGGAGATAAAAGATGCGCTGGTTCCCATATTTCAGTTTGCCGTCTTTTACGAGCAGGATCTGGAGATACTGCCCGGTCCTACTATGACTCTGGGGGGGAGGGTTCACAGCAATCGTGATCTATACTTAGGAGCTCGTTCCGGCCTTAAGGTCGACTCCTGGACCACCGCCGCAGGCGACATCTACCATGGAAGAAAGGATGACCCCTCAAATAGTATGCCCGCAGACGTGCTCATCAAGGATAAATTCGGGGCTTATCAGAATATGAAGAACGGTGATGGCACCTGGCTGGATGCCAATGATCCCAACTGGGTCTCTGAATCCTTGAATCGGTGGGGAGGGATGGTGGAGGATCAGTCTCATGGAATGACCGAGCTTAACCTGCCGGTGGTCGTCTCCGGCGATCCCATCGACATGATAAAGAGGGCAGACGGCGGCAACATGGACAGTTACGAACATAAGGCCGGACTGAAGATGGTGGACGGGCAGGTGTTATATAAAAACGCCAGCGACAATTGGGTGGATGTTACAGCCACCTTCTTTGCTGACTCCATCGTCACCGTCGGCAACTTTTACAATTACAGGGAGTATAAGGAGTATAAGTGGGTTACCTCTTATGACATAAACATCGAGAAGCTAAATATCAGCGGCTACTATCCCCTGAACGGAATCCTTTACGCCTCCCGAGACGAGGTAGTGGGCACCCAACAAGCCATCCGGCTGACCAACGGAGAGGAGTTAGCCGGACCCCTTACCGTGGTGACTGACAATCCTTTATACACTCTTGGGGATTACAACAAAGACGACAAAAAAGCAGCCGCCCTTTTCACCGACGCTTTAACCGTACTATCTAATAGCTGGAACGATGCCAACAGTGACCAAAGCTTAAACAATAGGGTGGCATCCAATACCACAGTCAACGCCGCATTCCTTACTGGAAATACCGAGACCACGCTGGGGCATTACAATGGAGGTCTGGAGAATCTGCCTCGTTTCTTAGAGAATTGGACTGATGAGACTTTTACCTACTTAGGCTCTATGGTGGATCTGTGGTTTAGCGAACAGGCAACCGGGGCGTGGATTTATGGCAGCCCTCAATATACCGCTCCCGACCGAGATTGGGCATTCGATCTTGCCTTCCTGGATCCCAACAACTTACCGCCCGGAGTGCCCCATATAAACGCGGTTCTGAAAGTGAGCTGGCTCCAGAGAATAGTTAGCAATTGAAGAAATTCCCCTTTTTGACCTGCCTGCCCCAAAACGAACAGGGGAGATTCATACGAATCTTCCCTGTTTATTTTCATCTGTCCTCTTGGAAACAATTTCTAACGGACGGGCTTATGTTTGCATCGGAGAGGAGGAATTTCTCTTGCTTTTACATCAACATCCCTTTAACCCATTGAATCTCGAAGCTAATTTAATGGCAACGAAGCCCAGACGGGCACGTCCGTGCTCGTATCGAGGCTCGAATTTCGGATTTCGAATCTCGATATCAGCTTCGGCAATGGTCAACGAGATTCGCCATTCTTAGAAGCAAGCCATCCGAGGTCTGCCTACTGAATACTGCCTACTGCTTACTGCTTACTGCCTACTGCCTTTCCACTCTCCCCACAATCCTGAAGAACCTCCTCTTTCCCAACCTCACCAGCTTCTCCCCCGCTACGGAGATCTCCAGATTCTCATCATCGATCCTTTTATTATCGATATACAGCCCACCCTGTTTTATCAGCCTTCTTATCTCACTGGTGGAGTTGACGCATCCGGCTTTAACCAGATAGTGCCCTATCCATATCTCAGCCTGATCGTATTCCAAGTATTTTACAGGTATATCTTCCGGAAACTCCTTTTTCGAGAAAACCCTCTCAAATTCTTTGCAGGCATCTTCTGCCTTCTTTTGACTATAATACATTCTCACAATCTCTTTACCCAATCTCTTTTTTAAAACCATGGGGTTGGTCCGTCTCTCCTCTAACTCTTTTTTAATCTGAATCAACTCATCTGTGCTCACATCGGTCACCAGCTCAAAATAGTTGTAAATCTGCTCATCCGAAATGGACATGATCTTACCAAATATCTCTTTTGGGGGCTCTGCCACTCCGATATAATTACCCAGCGATTTGGACATCCTCTGCTCTCCATCGGTTCCCACCAGAACCGGCATGGTCAATATCACCTGAGGTTTTTGTCCATATACCTCTTGGATCTGTCTGCCCGCCAGAAGATTGAATTTCTGTTCTGTTGCCCCGATCTCCACGTCCGCTTTAATCATAACTGAATCATAAGCCTGCATCAGGGGATAGAAAAGCTCGTGGATGCTTATGGGGATTTGCTCTTTGTATCTTTTGGAAAAATCGTCCCTCTCCAGCATCCGAGCCACGGTGAAATTTGCCCCCAGACGCATGAGCTCCAAAAAGCTCATCCGGCTGAACCATTCCCCATTAAAATGCACCTCGGTTTTGTTCTCATCCACCACCCTGAAAAACTGTTCCTGATAGGTCTGGGCATTTGCCTTTATCTCGTCTAAGGTAAGCTGGGGACGGGTTTCTGAGCGCCCAGATGGGTCTCCCACCATGCCGGTATAATCACCTATGATCAAGATCACCTGATGCCCCAGTTCCTGAAATTGCCTCAGCTTTCTTAAGCAGACCGTGTGTCCCAGATGAATATCCGGAGCAGTGGGATCAAATCCCTGTTTTATTCTCAAAGGCACATTTTCCTGGATGGATCTTTTCAGCTTAAAGATCAACTCCTCTTCCGGCAGAATCTCCACCGTTCCTCTTTTGATAACCTTTAACTGTTCCTCCAGACTCAGCATTCATCCTCCATAAAAAACTATCACGATTTGTTTAACTTGTTTTCTCTCTCGAAAAATCAACTCGCTTATTATAAATGCATCTGTTCGGAAAATCAAGCTCTTTTTCCTTCAGGACTTCAGTCAGGGAGCAGTCTACCTGTACTCTCTTAAAATCAAAGAGTTCTCTGTAACAACAAATCCAAATCCACGTTTTGTAAGGAGCCATTCTTTTGTTCCTGTAGCCCGAAACCGAATGCTCCTGCTATCGGCTGGGGAATTGGAGAGGCGTTCGAGATCATATCCCCAGTGCGGGATAAGATCTTTAATGTCCCAACCAACAGATTCGCTTCAACCGATACGAAACATCACATTGCAGTTCCAGAACCTAACTTAAGTTAGGTTCTGGAACTGTCTTGCCCTGTATAAACCAGGTAGTTCACGCCCCGCGTAATCTGAGCATCTTGCCCAGCTATACCCTTAATTAGGAATACCCGGAGTAAAACACCAAAATTTTGCTCAACTCTAACCCTAAATATTCTTTTCTCAATCAACCCCTGAACTCTTTATTTTTTCAGTCTTAATATAATTAGAATACTTAAAAAAAATATTAAAAAGTCAAGACAAAACTTGTCCTAGATGGTTCAGCTTAATCCTTTAATCAGGAATGAGTTAGCTTTGGAGAATAAAAAAGATGTGGGAAGAACTTATTTTTTTGCCCAATTCGAGGGGGAGTGGGGTTGAAAATTCGATCAGACAGGAGCTACTCCGTTAGAGGGGTAGCTCCTGTTAGGAGGGGAATGTATCTTTAACCTACTTTTTGCTTGGTCTTTTCCTTCTTCAGATTAAGGATTTTGACCTTCTCCTGGAAAACCTTGCCCAATCTTTTAATCCCTTCTTTTATCATCTCCGGATTGGCGTTGGAGAAGTTCAGTCGCAAAGTGTTATCCTTATCCTCATAGGGATAAAAAGGCTTTCCCGGAACATAAGCCACCTTCTGCTTAACTGCTTCATCCAAAAGGGCGGTGGCGGAGACCCCCTGAGGCAATTCTACCCAGAGGAAGAGCCCACCCTTCGGCTCAATCCATTTCACACTTTCAGGGAAATGCTCCTTCAATGCCTCAATCATTACATCTCTTCTTTCGCTGTAAGCGGTTTTGATCTCATGGATATGTCGGTCCAAGTTTCCATCTTTTATATACTCATAGAACACGTACTGAGCGAAGGTGTTAGTGTGCAGATCAACTCCCTGCTTCATCCGTTCGAACATGGTCATCACCTCGGTGGAGGCTACCACCCATCCGATCCTCAAGCCCGGTGACACAATTTTGGAACAGGTTCCCAATTCAATCACCAGATCTCCACCCAGGCTTTTGAGTGAGGGGACATCCTCTCCCACATATCTCAAATCCCCATAAGGATTATCATCTATGATAGGGATATAATATTCTTGCGCCAGCTTGACCAGATGTTTTCTTCTCTCATAGCTTAAGGTTATGCCGGATGGATTCTGGAAATTAGAGACCACGTAGATGAATCGAGGTTTGTATTTCTTTATATTCTCTTCCAGTTGCTCTACGATCATTCCCTCCTTGTCCATATCCACGGTAATATACTGGGGATTATAAGCATTAAACGCCTGGATTGCCCCAAGGTAGGTTGGACTCTCGCAGATCAACACACTTCCCTTATCCAGAAAAACCCTTCCTGTCAGGTCCAAACCTTGCTGGGAGCCTCCGGTAATGAAAATATTTTCCTCAGTGATAGCCGTCCCTTTTTGGAACAGTCTCTCAGCCAGAATCTGGCGCAAAGGGAGAACCCCCTTGGTAAGGCTATACTGTAAAGCTTTCGATCCATAATTATCCAGAACCTTCTCACATGCTTTTTTCAACGGTTCGATGGGGAAAAGCTCTGGTGCAGGCAGACCTCCGGCAAAGGAGATGACATCAGGTTTTTGAGTTATTTTCAATATCTCACGGATGGCAGAACTTTTCATCTCGTGCGCCCTAACAGAAAAAGTCCAGTTCAAACTCACCTTATCCTCCTTTGAAAAGAACAGAATTCACTTACTACTAAACCATTTTGTCCATTTTTAACTTAACCGAAAAACTAATAAAGTCAAGGAGTTTTTGGAACCGGCTGGAGCAGGGTTAACCTCACCCTAGCCCTCTCCTTAACAAGAAGAGGGAAAATCTCTCTGCTTTGTTTCCCGTTGGTGTTCTTCACCAAAAGAAGATGAAGTTTTTAGCTCAGTAGGTTGGGTTGCGATCCCGCCTTTGGTGTGAACCATACGGTTTACACCTTTGGCGGGAGAGCTACCCCACACTCTATGTGGAAGGTTTTCTCTGTAAAACTTATTCTTACAAACTCCGGTCAGCGGATATTGAGCTGTGTCAAACAAGGGAATCCAAACTGAAGAAAACCTGGTTGGGGTCCAGCGATTTCTTAATGCGGGAACTCAAGATGGTTTTGAAGTTGTTTTGTCCTTTAATCTCACCTCTTCTGGGTGGATCAAGTATTATATCCGCGTAGTCTTTTCTTTTTCTTGCAGGCATCAATCTTAAGCTTATCTCACAGATAAAGCCCAAGGTTCCCCAGGATCCCACAAAAAGACGGGGAAGATCGTATCCGGTCACTGATTTAAATGTTCTTGCCCCCAAGTTCAGGATCTGGCCTTCGGGATCAATCACCTCCAATGCCAGAACATATTCCCTGGTCTGAATACTTCTTTCTCCGGATTTTCCTTCAGGATGAATCTTCAGGATGAATGCTTTAAGGTTGGTCGCCACTGCTCCTCCCATAGTCCCTGCAGAAATAGTCTCTGCCTGTCCCGCCCTTTGCGGAGCCAGCGGATAAAACAGATTAAATGGTTCCAGATGATGATTCAAATCCTTCAGAGGAAAACCGGATTGTAAAATCACATACAGATCTTCGGGAAGCACCTTTTTGACCCTGCTCAGTCTATCGGACTTCAAAATGATCATATCTTCAGCGGTTCGACTTTGCTCCCTTCGACCTTCCTCAGGGACAGTGAGCGAAGCCGAACTGTCACCGCCCTGTCTTCGACCCTGGGGCTCAGACCCGAAGGGAGCTTGTCGAAGGGAGGGGAGTTTTGACCAATCAAGAATCGAACCTGAGCCTAAAGGCAGTATCTTAAACTTCTCCTGATTGGCTAATTTTACAATCTCGGACACAGCGGAGCTATTCTCCGGTGAAACGAAGATTTTTTCGGAACGGATTTGCACATTGTCCTTTCCGACTATTTTCTCCAACCGATCTATTGGTATTCTGCTTGGCACCTTCCACCTTACCTTAATTTTGTAAAATTCACACCCCATTCTGAAACTTTCTAAAAGCTCGAAGGAATATACAATTGGCTTGAGGGACTGTCAAGTCAATTATAGGAAAGGTCTGAAAAAGACAGGCGGGGTTCACCCTGACGGGAAAGGTTTTGTGGTTCGGCTTCGCTCACCATCCTGAGCGGAGTCGAAGGGCTGGAGTGTCCCGCTCCGCCAAGGCGGAATCTACGACTTTAGCTTGACCTGAGCATCCTGACAGTTTTCCGAAGCTGTCCCCCCTCCCCCGCCTCTGGGGAGAACCATACGGTTCACTCCTCTGGCGGGATTTTCAACCTAACCCTGCGAAGCTCGTATGAGTGCATACGCACATTCATACGAATCTCCCATGAGAGGAGAGGGGAATTGCATGTCATGTTAAGCGAAGCGAAACATCTCCCTGTATGTTTTGGATCAGCTTTGCACAGAGTACTGAAGATGAGATTCTTCGCTACGCCCAGAATGACACGTAAGAATCATCTTCCCTTGCTGGGATAGGGGTTGTACCCCTATCCCTATTCTTTTGCGGGGATTCAATCCCTGTCTGAACCAGGGAACTTTCCGAAGCTGCCCCCCTCTCCCCCGCCTCTGGGGAGAACCATACGGTTCACCCCTCTGGCGGGATTTTCAACCTAACCCTGCGAAGCTCGTATGAGTGCATACGCACATTCATACGAATCTCCCGCGAGGGGAGAGGGAAGGGTGAGGGGGAATCAGGTCGAACCTCACAGATCGAAGATGCATACGCATTTCCATGCGTTTGTATTAGTTGGTATCAGCAAGCCGGTGGTGGTCCGTCTTTGAAGACATAATTAATCAAATAGACAATGTCACCCAACTGCACAATCCCATCGCAATTGACATCTCCGGCCTCTACCGGACAGGGCTCCAATCCCGCTCTGTAGAGGTAATTTATCAAATAGACGATATCACCCAGATTGATCACCCCATCCGCATTGGCATCTCCACGATTAACGTGTGATGCATGAACAAAGCCTGCTTCCACCACAAAGCTGTCGCTTTGTGAGATCCCGATGGCCGAGGGCTGCCCTCCGGAGTTGACCGGAATCCTGTAATTATCCGATTCCGACTCTCCTCCAAAACCATCCAGAACGTCGGTCACCATCAGGTATCCTTGCTTGGAGCCCGCAACTGGTGCTCTCTCCGGAATGTTCACCGGCGCTATTTTCGGTTCTGAGACAGCCGGCGTGATCTGCTTCGGCTCAACTTTGTCCTTTAATTGAACGGAGATCGCCTTTTGTTTGGCTTTCTTGGGCTGAGCTTGCTTATTCGATTGCGCGTGCACCACAACTACTGCAAATAAAGCCACAACCGCAAGGAGTATCATTCCCAATTTGATCTTTTTCATTTTTCTTTCTCCTTTGTCAACTTGTTTCCTTCATGTCCGCGTAGCCGAGGTATGAACCGTCTGGTTCATACCGAGGGTTCACCCCTCGGCACCAAGCTCAAGCAGCCAGATCAGGGAGTAACGATGACTTGGCTCACCTCGGGCCCAGCGTCCACAGGGTCAAAGCGAACATTTTCCCAACCTGCTCTCTTGGCCACCACGCGGTAGTCGAAGGTGGCCTTGCTGGTTCCGCCTTTTTCCTCAATGACCTCAAATCCGACAGCGTCCTTGACGACGTAGTAGCCATTTGGCAGTGAACTTGTCATCTGCACGAACACCATCAAAGGATTCTGGTCCTCAATGGTGACACTTTCGAGGAACAATGGATCGAGCTCCACGCGGCAGTGGCCATCCACCACCTCGCCTGTGCCGAAGTCTTCGAACCAGGCCTCCGGGCTCTCCGGGCAGATCATCGAGCGCCTACCTTGAGACGTGGATACGATGGTGGAAACTGAGCCTACGCCGATGATCTTGTAATTGGTGCCTGTCGTACTCCTGTATGCCACCCGGGCATAGCCGCCCGCATCGTTGGAAAAATACCCACCTGCCTGACCCACGTTGCCGCTGGCGCGCGCAACCGAGTACACGCCGTATTTGTAGCCGGTAGCCGATACCCCGCAGCCTGAGGCATACAGCGTCCAATTCTGGTTGTTGCCCGCAGCGGCCAGACCAGTGCCGTTTGTGGTGGTATTCCGGGCCAGGACCGCAACGGTACTGGAGGAATTGGAGTAACCAACGAATGGCCACGAGCCGGTAGCCTCGAAGCAACTGTTTGCCCCGCTCCCGGTTATGGTTATTCCACCAGACGTTCCACAATTCCAGGTTTGACCGCAATGATTGTGGCCGCTGCCCGCGAAGGCGCTGGCGTGCTGTCCGTCCAGCTTGTCTGCATTCAGGTTGCTGCACACACTCCCATTGCTGAGGGCCACTTGTCCTGAAGAGTTGCCGGCATGGTATCCATCCACCCTATCCGCATTCAAGTTGGTGCATTTAGTTCCATTGTTCACCGACACCTGGCCGGATGAGTTGCCGGCGTGATATCCATCCACCCTGTCCGCATTCAAATTCGTGCATTTGGTTCCGTTGCTAACTGAGACCTGGCCAGAAGAGTTGCCGGCATGATATCCATCCACCTTATCAGCATTCTCTGTGGTGTAAGCATAGCCCACGCTCACCATCGGCTTCAAAGGGCTCATCTCCGGATCGGATTCCACCTGAACACCCAAGTATTTGGCGCTTCCATCAAAGATCGAAGCTGGTAAAAGAACCACACTTCCCAAAAGGACATTGAAAATTCCCTCCTTTACTATCACACTGTTTTGTGTCTCAGTCCAATCTACAACCGCACCCTGATCGTCCGAATAAATGGCAAAGGTCATAGAGATCGTGTCGTTAAGACAACCACCTGAAGCAGTGGTCAGTTTACCCTGATAATTGATCTTGTCGGGGACAACCGCAG
>JAGMBK010000060.1 GCA_023129805.1 Candidatus Zixiibacteriota bacterium
TTCTGCTCTGGTGGCGGCGGGAGCTTTATCGTTTGAAGATGGTCTGGAAGCGGTGAAGGTCCGAAGTCTTCTGATGCAGGAGGCTTGTGAGAAAAGCGATGGAACCATGGCGGCTATCATCGGGCTTACGGAGAAGGATATCTTGTCCATCTGTCGGGAAGCTGCAAATTACGGCATGATTCAACCAGCCAATTTCAACTCCCAAGATCAAATAGCCCTCACCGGCGAAAGAAGAGCAGTGGAAAAGGGGGTGGAGCTGGCAAAAGAAAGGGGTGCCAAAAGAGCAATCCTTCTGGAGGTGGCAGGAGCTTTTCACTCCGAGTTGATGCGTCCGGCTCAAGAGAAGTTCAAACAGGTAATGGAGAAGCTGGAGATAAAAAAACCTGCTGTTCCGGTGGTGGCGAACGTCAATGCTGAGCCTGTCTCCGAGCCTTCGCAGATAAAGGAGCTTTTGGTGGATCAGATCATCATGCCGGTTTTGTGGTATCTATCTATGGAACGAATGTATAAAGAAGGAGTGAGAAATTTCGCAGAGATCGGTCCGGGAAGAGTGTTGCAGGGGCTTTTGAAAAGATCGTTCAAAGATACGCGCGGGTTAGGGATAGACAAACTTGCAGATTTAGAAAAATTTACCCAGATGGTGGAGGTGGGAGCTATCTAAGCTCCTTTTGCCCATTTGAAGAACGGGTAAGGGCAGAAAAAAAGTTCAATAGTTCAAGGGTTCAATAGTTCAAATGAGCTTAAAAGGTAAAGTGGCGTTGGTAACCGGAGGGGCACAGGGGATAGGAAAAGCTATTGCGGTAAGATTAGCCCAGGAAGGAGCAGAGGTGGCCATCGCCGACGTCAATATCGACTTGGCTCAGTCCGTCCTTGCGGAGATGAAAAGCCGGGGAACGGCGGCGGTCGCTTTCCAGGCGGATGTATCCGATTCCTCCCAGGTGGAGGAGTTGATCAAGAAAACAGTAAAGAGATTTTCCACATTGGATATTCTGGTCAACAATGCTGGAATCGCCAGGGACGCTCTTTTGATCCGAACCACGGAGGAGGATTGGGACCAGGTGATAAAGGTCAACTTGAAAGGCGCCTTCAATCTGACCAAAAGCGCCGCCAAGGTGATGATTAAGCAAAAATCCGGAAGGATCGTGAACATATCCTCGGTGATTGGATTGATGGGAAATGCAGGACAGGCAAGCTATGCTGCTTCCAAGGCAGGTTTGGTCGGGTTGACCAAGTCAGCCGCCAAGGAACTTGCCGGACGGGGAATAACCGTAAACGCAGTCGCTCCCGGATACATCCAGACAGCCATGACAGAGAAACTTTCTCAAGCGGCAAAGGATGCTTTTCTTAACCTGATTCCTTTAAAAAGGGCGGGAACCCCAGAGGATGTGGCTAATCTGGTGGCATTTTTGGCTTCCGATCAAGCCAGCTACATCACCGGGCAGGTGATTCAGGTGGATGGGGGACTATTGATGTGAGAGGCGCCATTAGAAAAGATTTTGAATTTTATACAAATGAATTAAATTATCCCCGATCGTAGGGGATGGCGTTGTGAGAAAATATTCAAAGTTAGATTTTAACAAAAAATAAGGAGGAGCTAAACATGTCGGTGGAAGAAAGGGTGAAAAAGATCGTGATCGATCAGTTGGGCGTGGAGGAGGGTCAGCTGACCAGGGAAGCTAAATTTGTGGACGATCTGGGAGCGGACTCTCTGGACACTGTGGAGTTGATCATGGCTCTGGAGGAGGAATTCACTACCGAGAAATTCAAGCTGGAGATTCCGGATGATGAGGCGGAAAAGATTACCACGTTGGGACAGGCAATTGATTATATAGAAAAGCACTTACCCAAAGAAGAGAGCTAAGAGGTTATCATGAATAGTTCCGTTATCTCTTTAAGTCGGGTGGTGGTTACCGGGATGGGGGTGATAGCTCCGGTTGGCAATTCGGTGGAGGAGTTCTGGAACAATCTCAAGGGTGGTGTCTCCGGCATCGATCGGATCAGCCGATTTGATGCCACCCAGTTCACCACCCAAATTGCCGGAGAGGTCAAGGGCTTTGATATCTCTAAATATATGGAGAGAAAAGAGGCGCGGAGGATGGATTTAGCCCAGCAGTATGCGATCGCATGTGCTCAACAGGCTTTTGACCAGTCCGGCCTGGGGTCAGATTCTCTGGAGCCGGAACGGGCAGGAGTGGTGGTGGGAAGCGGAATCGGAGGCATAGAGACCTTCGAGAAACAGCATGCTATTTTTTTGAATCAGGGTCCCAATCGGGTCAGCCCCTTTTTCATTCCCATGATGATCATCGACATGTGTGCCGGATTGATCTCCATACGTTTTAATTTCAAGGGACCCAACTATGCCACTGTGTCTGCCTGTGCCTCCGGCGCTCAGGCCGTCGCGGATGCCTTTAGAATAATCCGGCGAGGAGAGGCAGATGTGATGATTACCGGAGGAAGCGAAGCCTCCATCACCCCGATGTCTTTGGCCGGATTCTGTTCTGCCCGGGCTCTCTCCACCCGTAACCATGAGCCCCAGAAAGCCTCCCGTCCCTTTGATAAAGAGAGGGACGGATTTGTAATGTCGGAGGGAGCTGGAATACTGATCTTGGAAAGCCTGGAGCATTCTCAAAGCCGAGGTGCAAAAATCTTTGCTGAGGTTGTGGGCGTGGGAATGACCGCAGATGCCTACCATATTACCGCACCGGCTCCCGGAGGCGAGGGAGCCATTAAGGCGATGAGGTTAGCTTTAAAGGATGCCGGTCTGGGTCCTGATTCAGTGGATTATATTAACTCTCATGGAACCTCCACCGATCTTAATGATTTGACTGAAACCCAGGCTATCAAGGTGGTGTTTGGAGAAAAGGCTAAAAAGATTCCGGTGAATTCCACCAAATCAATGATCGGTCATCTGTTAGGGGCGGGTGGAGCTGTGGAGCTGATAGCCACCGTCAAGTCGATTGAAGAGGAAATACTCCATCCCACCATAAACTATGAATTTCCCGACCCGGAATGCGACCTAGACTATGTGCCCAATCAAATGCAAAAAGTTGATGTGAATGTCGCCCTAAGCAACTCCTTTGGATTTGGCGGGCATAACATCTCCATCGCTGTAAGGAAATTCGTTCCATGAGAATAAACCCGCTTTTTACTCTAATGTAGTGGAAGGCTTCAGCCTTCCGTTCATAATCATGGAGACTGAAGGTTTCCGCTACACCTTAGTACGTGATTGGATTAATAAAACATTTATATGCAATCTAATCCAGGTATTTTCTGGTTAAATTTCAGTTTCCCTGTTATCAGCAATAGCTCATGTCACCTCATTTGCTCACATTTCTTAGAAGATTATTCACCAAAGGGAACCAGTTTAAAAAATGCCGGGAATTGGAAAAAAGGTTGGGCTATCATTTCAGAAATCTGGAGCTTTTGGATCGAGCATTAACCCATAGATCTTACATCCATACCCCGGAGAACGAAAATCTACGGGCAAATGAGAGACTGGAATTTTTGGGCGACTCGGTTTTGGGAATGGTAACCAGTCGGTTCTTATTTGAAAGCTTTCCGGAAAAAAGCGAAGGGGATCTGACCAAGCTTAAATCCACCCTGGTGAGTGAAGCAAACTTAAGCCGAATCGCCAAATCTATTTCTTTGGGGCGCTATCTTAATTTAAGCGAAGAGGAGGAAAAAGCTGGAGGGAGGGAGAGGAATTCCATTATCTCTGATGCTTATGAGGCGGTCATCGGCGCCATTTTTCTGGATGGCGGCTTAGCCCCGGCAGAGAGGATGATCCGGGATCAGATACTAAAAAAATATCTTGAGATAACCACCGACCAAGCCCTTCACAATTACAAGGGAGAGTTTCTGGAATATATGCAGGCTTTGGGATTGGGACTGCCCAGATATGATGTGCTGGAAGAGCGAGGACCGGATCACCAGAAAAGATTTGTCATCGCCGTGTTAGTTAAAGGAAAAAAAATGGGAGAAGGGATGGGGAAAAATAAAAAAGAGGCAGAACAAAAGGCGGCTAAGACGGCTTTAGAAAACATCGACCAGCTATTCGGAGACCTCAAGAAGGAGAATCAACATCTTCCCCCGGATTAACCTGTGAGATGAAAAGGTGGCGAGTAATTTTCACCGGCGCAAATGATGCCTTCTTCAATATGGCTTTGGATGAAGCGCTTTTGCTTTCATGCCAGAAGGGAGACTCCCCTCCAGTTCTTCGTCTTTATCTATGGAAACCGCCGGCTGTCTCCATGGGCTACTTTCAATCCGCAGAAAAGACAGTTGATCTGAAAAGATGCAAAGATAGGGGTATTGATGTGGTGAGAAGAATCACCGGGGGGAGAGCGGTTCTACATGAAGACGAGTTCACCTATAGCGTGTGTGCATCCGCAGACGATTTCCCTCAATTGGGAGCTAACACTTTCCAGACCTATCAGAAATTAAGTATGGCTTTATTAGAATCATTGCATGTTTTAGGTGTTTTGGGAGAATGGGTCAAGCCTTCCGGAGACAAAAAATTCTCCCCTTTTCATATGATCTTTTCTAAGCCCTGCTTTATGAGCAATTCCAGATATGAAATACTGGTGGGAGGCAAAAAGCTGATCGGAAGTGCGCAACGACGATTTTACTTTCGATCCGATCAGCACAGAAAGAATAGCTTCATACAGCATGGTTCCATCCTTACAGGAAAGGGAGAATATTCTTTAGCTGAACTTCTGCCTGGGGGGAGTTCGGTGGAGACTTTGAAGCAAAATCTGGAGGAGAAATCGACTAACATAGAGAAAATACTGAAAAGAAGAGTCAAGCCGGATGAAATTATTTCCGCTTTGAAAGTAGGTTTCGAAAAAGTCTTTACCTGCCGGATGGAAGATTCTAAGGTCTTGAAAGAAGAACTTGAGGTAGCGCAGAGCCTAAAGGAGAAAAAATATCTTTCTGAAAGGTGGAATCTGCGAAGATGAAACTGCCATTGTCGAACTAATGCAAACGCACTAAATGTTTTTACATTATCATTGCGTCCCTGAAGGGCGTGGACCCGCCAACGGCGGGACTTCGCTACGCTGGCAACGAGATTTTATTTAATACGTTTGTATTAGTTCTACCAGCACTACCGGCGGCTGATTTCCTCTTCACTTCTCGGCAATTTTGTTCTCCTTTGCCTGTTCTTTTTTGATTGTCGGATTCTTTAAGAAACTGGAGCCTCCTTTTTCCTCACTTCTGCCTTTTCTTGCTTTCAGGTTGCTTTGCCAGCTCGGCATTAATAACTTTTTGGATAGGCGCTAACCTTGTGCTTTCCAAAGAATTACACGAACAAGTCGGAAGGTTTTTACTTTGAAGGACATTTGCTTCTGTAAAAACAAAAATTTTGCAAATTTCTGCGTATATTCTATTGAAGATCGGGTAAAGATAGAGGTGTATTTGTATAAGGCATTGTATGACAATATAATAGTAGATAAGTTGGGTCGCTATAGAAAGAATTTTGAGGTGAATGGCGATGGATGGGAAGGTTAATTTTGTGATTCGTGGGAAACCTGAGTTGACTAAAAAGAGGCATCAGATTAACGTTTTGCTCAAAAGAGCCAGGAAAGGTAGGAAGCAGGCTAAGGATAAGCTGTACAAGGAGTTTGGTATCAGGATATATTCCTCTGAAGAGGTGGAAAAATATGTAGAGGAAAAGCTGAAAACCGAGGTGATTGAATAATTGCCACCTGAAGTTAGCACAAAAGCGATATCAAAGAGAAAGAACAAGCAGACGGTTAAAAAAAGATAAAATCCCCTGGGTTAAGAAGTATCCAAAATAGGTGGAGTGGATAATTGAGGCGTCCCGCCAAAGGCGGGACGTTCTCTTTTTTTGTAATGGTGGGGTGTGGGGAATCCGTTAGATTTTTATAAACCCTAATGGATACTGAAACTCATAGCCTCCACAAAAACACAAGGACGGGCAAAGGTGTCCAGCCTACAAAGATATATTCCTTCTCGTCCAAAAGCCAAGGAATCTACGACATTTTAATGCATACAGGGGAAAACCTTTGTGTTCTCCCCTACGATCTCTTTAAAAAAATGTGGTGAAGGTGACCACATGTGCACCTATCGCAGGGTCAATGCCCTAAATTAGCGCCTCAAAGACGGGCTTATCACAAAGGTATGTATCATAGGTGCATACCAAAGGATTTCCCAAGGTATTTTCAATACCGACGGCCCTACCTCCATCACTTGCTTCGCTTAGTTATTGGTTCATAGTGGGTGGTTCATAGTATCCCCGCACCACAACCCTCAACTAATTCAGTCTCAGTCTCAATTCTCAGTCTATACTCTCAGTCTCCATCTCAGTCTTAGGCTTTCTGGTATTTCTTCACTCCCTCCTGATAAAGATTTCCGCCGTGGCAATCCTGAACCACTATTGCCGGAAAGTCCTTGACCGTATATTTTCTGATTGCCTCAGCTCCCAATTCCTCCCAGGCGACCAGTTCATTTCCCACTATGGACTTGGCAATCAAAGCCGCGGCCCCGCCAATTGCAGCAAAATATGCACCGGTGTATTTATTCAATGCATCCTGAACCCCAGAACCCATCTCTCCTTTTCCGATCATACCCTTTGACCCGGCTTCCAATATCCGGGGAGCATACTTATTCATTCGACCTGAAGTGGTAGGTCCGGCTGACCCAATTACGTTTCCAGGTCGGGCAGGTGAAGGACCCACATAGTAGATCAACTGTCCGCCTATATCAAAGGGAAGCTTCTCACCTTTGTCTAGGAGCTCAACCATCCTCTTGTGAGCCGCATCCCTTGCCGTGTAAATATCTCCAGTTATCAAAACATTATCACCGATCTTTAAATCTTTTACCACCTCATCTGTGAGGGGAGTGTTTATCTTTTTCTGTGCCATTTCCTAATCCTCCAAATTTAATCTTTTTTTCTGTCTGTAATTCGCGTAGCCAAGGGTTCACCCCTTGGCGCCCCGCCCAAGGCGGGGCTACGCAAGTCATTTTTTTTCAAATCTTACAAAAAACTCAACTGCCCAATACCGTGTAGCGAAGGGTTTTCCCCTTTGCAGAACCATAAAGGTACCAATAGGTGACAAGAGATTCCGATTATAACACTGCCTCTTTATGTCTGGCCACATGGCAGTTGAGGTTCACTGCGGCCGGGAAGCTGGCGATGTGACAGGGATGGGTTTTGATAAAAACTGCCAGTGCAGTCTGAGTTCCTCCAAAGCCTTGGGGGCCAATGCCCAGCTTGTTTACCTCCTCTAAAAGCTCCGCCTCCAGCTTGGCATAGAATGGATTGGGGTGCTTTGATCCGATTGTTCGCAAAAGCGCTCGTTTTGCCATCTCAGCACATTTCTCAAAGGTTCCACCAATCCCTACTCCCACGATAATGGGGGGACAGGGGTTGCTTCCTGACCTTTTGACCTTGTCGATTACAAACTCCTTCACCCCTTCCACCCCATCTGCCGGCTTCATCATCTTCACCTCAGACATGTTCTCACTTCCACCGCCCTTGGGGACACAGACGATCTTCAGTTTATCGCCCTTTACAATATCTAAGTGGATGACCGCCGGGGTGTTATCGCCGGTGTTTTTCCTCTCAATGGGATCAGCTAAGATTGACTTTCTCAAATACCCATCCTTATAACCTTGCCTGACACCCTCGTTGATGGCTTCAAAAAGATTGTCACCATTAATTCTAACCTGGTCTCCCATATCCACGAAGAAAACGGCAGTACCGGTATCCTGGCACATGGGAAACTCACCCTGTTTGGAGATCTCGAAGTTGTCGATGATCTGCTTTAAGGTGGTTTTTCCCACAGGTGACTCTTCTTTCTCATACGCTTTCCGAATCACATCCTGCACATCTTCGCCCAAATAATAATTGGCGTCTATGCAGAGCTCCTTTACCGTTTTGGTTATATCTTTGCTGGAAATCTCACGCATAACTCCTCCTAACTTGTTTTTGGTGTGGTAAGCTCCAAAACTCCGCTAATCAGATTTTCAATGCTTGAAGCCAACTCCACCGGTTTGAGTTTCAAAAGATTCGCCGGGGTGGAAACCACCCTGTGTTCTGAGTCCATCACCACCTCCGTTCCCCTAAAGAGAACATGAACTGCACCCATATCCTCTATCTGTTTGATCAACTCCGGGTCTTTTCCGATGGTCAAAGTCAAAGGCGTTTCCACTATTTCTCTTAAGGCAGAAGCAACCAAAAGGCTGGCAAACCCGCAAGCTCCTATTGGCTTTTTCCTTCGATAAATCTCCCTTATGATCCTTTGGACTTCAGGTTTGGGCTTCAGGTAAGCATTTTCCGCTTCGCCCAGAAAATCAGTTAGATTCTTAACCGATCCGGATCCGCCAGGGAGGAGGAGCCCATCCACATCCCTTCCAGATAGACTCTCTATTTCTCTAATCTCTCCCCAGGCGATGCGAGCAGATTCTTTTAAGACATTTCGGCTCTCCTGAGTGGTGGATTGCGTCACATGGTCCATCACCTCTTTTTGCTCCGCATCCGGAGCAAAAAAGATCGGATTTCCCCCTCTTCTGCTCAGATAATACGAGATCAAGACCACCTCCCATATATCTGAACCATCCAAGCTCCCGCATCCGCTTAAGATAACAGCAAGGTCGCTCATGTCATTTTAGAGAAAAAATCTAATTTTCAAAGAACAAGTGAATGACGTTTATCATCCACTATCTGGTTTATTCAGGCTATTTTGTCAAAACACTACCTCATTATGCGAAGACCTCAAATTTATTTAAAAGAGCCTATTAGACTTGCTACCTGTAGTTGCCCGATTCATCGGGCTTTAACTGAAAGTCATCAATTGACACCCCCTTACGGTCAAGGTGTGGTATTGGAAAATTCTTCTTCACCTCCCGTATCTGATCTATCATCCATCTATTGGCATCTTTATCCGCCAGGCTTTTGGTCACCACATGGCCAATTTCGTGAAGCAATACCCATATTATCGTTTCTCGAACATCGACAATATATCCCTTTGCATACTGTTGCTCTATATCTTGTTTGGTCCATGCCAGCGTATAAGGGTTGAGGAATATTGAGATTTGATCAGTCCTGTCATTTTCGTTGGGGTCGATGACGAAACCGCGTCTGGGGACATGCTTGGAATTCACATCCCAGTTAATGAAGACTTCTATTCTCCCATTATAATGCTTGGCAATCTCCTGCAGATACTGCGGGGCTTTGTGACAATAAAGCCTGAGTCTTCTTTCCGTCGTCTTGTCAACATCCGAGTACTTCAGTATTTCTTGTTCGAACCCCATAATCGTCAGTGTGCACCCAAAGACTGCAAACGGGCTTGATAAATCAAGCCCCTACGCTTCTACAACAATCAGCAGACATACAGCATGATAGAAAAAGATCCGATTTAGCTGGGTTGATCCGGCATGTTTGTTCATCTGGTCTGGCAAGCGTGTTTCCCAGGTCCGGTATTCTGCAGAGTGAAGGCAGGATATAGTCTGAGATTAACCATCTGAGTAAGGGGGTTCCTCAGAGGGTATCAATAAACGCCAACTACTTTTTTACCTTTCCCCTTCGGCTCAAACTTGACCACTCCATCCGCCAGGGCAAAAAGGGTATCATCCCTCCCTTTACCCACGTTGAGTCCTGGATGTATCTTGGTTCCTCTCTGTCGCACGATAATAGTGCCAGCCAGAATCGCCTCTCCGGCAAATCTTTTCACACCCAGCCTCTGTCCTTGCGAATCCCTTCCGTTGCGTGAACTTCCGACTCCCTTTTTGTGTGCCATAAAAATCTACCTTCCTTCTACTTCACTTAGGTTACCTTTCTCTGTTTCCATCAAACCCAAAAATTGCAACTTCCGCATCTGCAATCTTGGGCTATAAAAGATAATTCATTCTTCTTTTTTGGCAACAGAAATTTTTCTCTAAGTCAAAGATTTCTCCGAAGCGGCTTTACGCTTCTCCTTTCCCTTGGCTCTGATATCGAATGACAGCTTCTTCTCCCCTTCCTTTTTGTCCACGATCACCTCACACTCGCCAGAGAACTGTCCTTTCAATATCTCCTCGGCTAAAGGATCCTCCACGTGTTTCTGAATGGCTCTTCTCAAAGGTCGGGCTCCGAAAGCCGCACTGTATCCCTTTTCCGCCAGGAACTCTTTGGCTGGAGAGGTTAGCCCAAAGGTGACTCCTTTCTCTTCTAATCTCTTGGATACATCAAAGAGAAGTATGTCGATGATCTGCATAACCTCCTTCATGCCCAGAGCATGGAATACTACGGTTTCATCAATACGATTCAAGAACTCGGGATTGAAGGTTTTTCTGGTCTCCTCCAAAAGCTTCTGTTTCATCTGTTCGTAGGAGGAGGTTGAGTCCTCTTTCTGAAAGCCTAAGGTCTTTCCTCCCTTGATCTCCCTTGCTCCCAAATTCGAGGTCATAATCACCACGGTATTTCTGAAGTCAACCCTTCTGCCAAAGCTATCGGTTAAGGCGCCATCGTCGAACATCTGAAGAAGTATGTTAAAGACATCCGGGTGAGCTTTCTCTATCTCATCTAAGAGGACCACCGAATAAGGTTTTCGCCTCACCTTCTCGGTAAGCTGTCCTCCCTCCTCATAACCCACATATCCGGGTGGAGCGCCAATCAAACGAGAGACGGAGAACTTCTCCATATACTCGGACATATCGATTCTTACCAAAGAGTTCTCATCTTCGAACAGCGATGCGGCTAAAGCCCGAGCTAACTCGGTTTTGCCCACTCCGGTTGGT
>JAGMBK010000061.1 GCA_023129805.1 Candidatus Zixiibacteriota bacterium
AAGGGATTCACCCTGAAGGGCTGTCACTACGATCGTTTCTTGTTCTGTCAGGAGCTACTCCTGACAGATGTGTCACGCCTCGGAGCCGGTGGAACACGGACACCTGCACGAAATTTCGAAAGAATTTGGTAGTGTCCTAATTTGATTTTTTGTGTTTTTCTTGAGCTAATGTAAAAATGTCGCATTTTTAGCTTGACAAAATTCATTATATGTTTAAATTTCTAATGAAGGTAAGTGCTGGGTCGAAAAAGCTAAAATCTAAAAAGATCACTAAAAATCTTAAATCCTGTCGTCAAAATATATAAATTTCAGGAGTAATTATGCAAGAGTCAAAAAAAGGCAAACAGACAAAAGAGTTAACTGTTACTGTCGTTCCTTATGAAAAAGAGCCAAAAGAAAGGATTTACAGCAATTTCGTTGTTATAAGACATAGTCCCTATGACTTTTCGTTGGAATTTTGCGAAATTCCTCCTCCTACTGTAGAACAAGATAAAAAAATCAAAAAAACCAAAAAGATAAGAGCATATGTAAAGACCAAAATAGTCCTCCCTGCAAAAGTTATTCCTTCATTGATTCAAGCTCTTACCGATAATTACAATAAGTATGAAAAGAAATTCGAAAAGAAATAGGACAAAACTAATCGCTATTACCCCAAGAGACAAAAGTAAGATATGCTCAATACTTTTGCGTGTTGATAACAAAGAGGCTTTCTTAGATGCTTTAGTGGAATCGCTGATTTTCTTATTGGAAGAGAAAAATACTCAACAATTCGAAGAGACTCTTGAAATATGGGAAGCTTCGGCAGAAATTGATAATATTCCTGGAGCTAAGAAAAGAATTGGTAAAGCTTATAAACAGTATAACACGGATAAAAAAGTAAGCCGAAATTGGCAAAGATTTAAAAAGCAAATTGGAATTGCTTGAGTTGGAAAAGATGATTGTCGGAAAAACAAAATGGGAATTGGCTGAACCAAAGAAACAATTTTTGAAGTTCTTCAAGACTCATCGTGAAAAGACAAAATATATTCCAGTGTTTCAAGAAGATGTGACGGAAAATCCCTTCTACCAACCAAAACATCCAAAGAGAATAAAAAAACTCGCCCCGCAAGATGATTATCCCCCAGACAGCTATCGATGGAAAATGTCCGACCTGAGAATCGTTTATAGCCTGATGAAAAAGGAAAAGATCGTTTTACCGCTTGACGCAGATGTTGCAGGTGATATTGGCTATAGATAAAAAAATGATAGTCTTCCTACCTAATGGCTGTGCCCCCTTTCTTTGTTAGAATTCGTCAATCCTATAGAACGCTTCCCTCTCTGCCGTCTCAAGTTAAGCCAAGACTTTCTCCCAATTCCAAATGTGATTTGTTATCCCCGCAAACATGGCGGGTGGCATCCTAAGGGTCTGGTGTATACGCATAAAGTTATAATAGAAAAAGTGTAAGTCGCGGGTGGCCCGGTCTGCTTGCCAGGTCGAGTATATCCTAGCTCAAAAGCAGTCCATAGGTCAGGTGCCCTGAGCACCTGACACTGTTGAAGGTTGCGTTAGCAGTTTACTTCTCGCAAAAACCTTTTTTCTGCCCGCCAGGTCCCCCGACCTGGCGGCGCTCTCAGCCTGGGTGCCCCACCGCTTGGCACGCCATTTATGGTGAGCGTCGAACCATTTATGGTGAGTTTCGAAGCATTCTAATACCTGACCCGTACTCTCTCTTTCCACAAAGAGCAAATATACCTTAACTTTAATGGTGAAAAGGATAGCTCCGCTGTTTACGGAAGAGCATATCCTCTTTTGCGCTCGTCTTGAAATTCGTATGAATGCATACGCATCCCCCTTTAGAAAAGGGGGATTCGTCAACTTCCGAATCCGCTTCCTTCTTCTAACGGGCGATGCAGACAATTGAATGCTCTCCTGAATATGTGAAAAAGAGATTCGATATGAGCCATCCAATTGATGCCGACGACAAAAAAGTCGAAGACCCTGTGTCGCGTCGAAGGGTAGTCTGTAGGTCGGGTTGCCCGGACGGGCCTGTCTGGGCGATCCCGCTGGAGCGGGGGAGCTCCCCGACAATCTGCTGACACACAGAATCCCAGCAGGCAGCAAGGATGAAAAAAAACAAAAATGAGCTCCAGAAAGCCCAGAAACGCCAGTATCGTAGTTTGTAACCTGCTGACGCACAGAATCCTAGCAGGCAGGAAGGGTGAAAGAAAAAATGAAAATGAACTCCAGAAAGCCCAGAAACGCCAGTTTCGCAGCAGGTAGGTCAGGTGCCCTGAGCACCTGACACCAAGATAAGCCTTGTAGGTCATCCATCCCCCGATTCATCGGGGGTGGTTGACAATTCTCCTTTTGTCAAGCAGGCTTTGGTTCGACTTTGCTCACCACCCTGAGCTTGTCGAAGGGCGCCATGCTTGACCTACATGCCTTCGAAGAACCTGCTGAAATCCACGTTACCGCCGGAGAGGATGACTCCGACCTTTTTGCCTGCTACGTCGAGTTGGCTGGAGAGCAGCACAGCAAGAGGCACAGCGCCGGATGGCTCTGCCACGATTTTCATCCGTTCGAAGATATGCCGCACGGCGGTTATGATTTCCTCTTCCGTGGCTAAGAGGATTTCGTCTACCAGATCCCGGATAATGGGAAATGTTTTATCACCCAGAGACGTTTTCAGCCCGTCAGCAATGGTGTTCGGATTCTCAGACGGAATAATGCGTCCGGCTTTTATGGAACGAAAAGCATCATCGGCATTCTTGGGTTCGCAGCCGATGACCTTGATTTTGGACCTTAGTCCCTTGGCAGCAATCGCGGTTCCGCTTAGCAAACCACCTCCACCCACAGGAGCAAGAAGGAAGTCAAGGTCGGAAATCTCCTCCATTAATTCTAATGCGGCAGTTCCCTGCCCAGCGATGATCCGATAATCGTTGGAAGGGTGGATGAATGTGGCTCCTGTTTCTTCCATAACCTGTGCTGCTGCACTTTCCCGCGAAGTTAGAGTCGGCTCACAAAAGGTGATAATCCCTTCATAACCTCTCACAGCCGCAACTTTTACCGCAGGTGCGTTGGAGGGTATCACGATTCTGGCAACGATTCCGCGCTTGGAAGCTGCCAGCGCCAGCGCCGCAGCGAAATTACCTGATGAGTGGGTTACCACTCCACGCGAAGCTTCGTCATCAGATAGAGAGAATATTGCATTACAAGCACCGCGAAACTTGAAAGAACCCGTTTTTTGAAAGTTCTCGCATTTGAAAAAAAGCCTTGCTCCAATTATTTGATCCAGTGCAGTGCAGGTCAGAACAGGAGTCTTAACAATGTATGGACGGATTCGTTGATGAGCAGCCCGGACATTTTTAAGATCAGGTCGTTTATTCACTTCATTTCACCGGTCTTTGAAGTAGAGGTAAGCCTTTAAATATTCAGGAATTGAGGTAGTTACCACAAGTTCCGCGTAGGCAAGCCTTCATGGTTTGCTTGCCCCGCCAAAGGCGGGGCTACGCGCCCTTCAATTTGGGGTAAGGTTCTCCTCACAAACGCGTGAGCTCATTGCAGAAAAAGTCATCCGGGAAAGGGAGATGTATAATCTACCGGGCGGACTTTTTTAAAGCCTCCTCCGCCTTATCTCTTTTTCCCAATCTGGCATAAGCGATGGCAAGATAACCCCAGGCTTCCCTGTCGGTTGGATCCAATTCCACCAACCTGGCCAGAAGAAGGCTTGCTTCCTCCCATTTACTTTGACTTAGAAGCGAGAAGCCCAGATACTTCATGATCTCCGTATCCTGCGGATCAAGCTGGAGGCTTCTTTTAAATGAACCTTCTGCTTGGCTGAAATCGTCATTCTGATTTTCACCTGTATCGAGAGTCTGGGCTCTGCTCACATACAGAAGCCCCAGATGGAAGAATGCATCTTTATCATCCGGGTCTATCTTTATAGTCTTGCGAAAGTCGCCTTCAGCTTTAGCGAAGACCTGATTATACCCTTCTTGTGCAGATTGATACCGAGACAAAAGTTTTTTGTCCTTTGGCTTCTTTTCCACAGAATCTTTGTAAGATTTGAAAACCAACATCTTATCCTGGGTTTTGGTTAAAAACAAAAGCCCCCGATTGAAGTGGGCGTCCTTGTACTCTGGATCTATGGAGATGATCAAAGAATACTTATCCAGCGCCTTTTCAGTCTCCCCTTTACGAGCGTAGATCATAGCCACATTCACTAAAGCGTTCACATTTGTGGGATCTTTTTCCAAAATCCGTTCATAGAGGCTTAGAGCTTGCTCGAATTTCTTGGCACTCAACAAGGTCATGGCATAATCGTTCATCACGTTGGAATCGTCCGGCTTCAGTTGATAAGCCTTCTGGTAATATCCCAATGCATTCTTTGGTTCATTTTTGTGCACATATTCTGCGGCTAAGTTCAGAAAAGCTTCATATCGAGTGGAATCGAGCAGGATGGCGAGCTGATAGCGCTGGACAGCTTCCTTATCCAGTACCCTTTCCAACTCCTCCAACGCTGGTTTAGTCTGGCTGAACATCTGATAGGTGTCCCAGGTGAACCTGTCAGCGCCTTTTAGGTCAACGCAGATGGCTTTGAGGCTATCTTTATACTCGGGGTATTTGGAGAAATCGGTGAGCAGTTCAAGCCTTAATTGATCAACCTGCTTTCGTTTTTTCCCCAGGCGTATTCCTGAATTCAAAACTTCAGTCCATTTCTGCTTTCTTGTCTGTTGTAGGTCTTCTAACTGCTTTGGCTTCAGCTTACCTGCTTCTGCCTTTTGGAACTCCTCCAACATTTCCTCATACATCTTCTTTTGAGCATAGATCTTACCTAAAAGAAAATGTGCCTCTGCATTTTCAGGCTCCTGCTTCAAGGCGATCTGAAGCTGTTGCATGGCTTTTTCGTAATCCGGAGGGACAAGCTTCAAATAGATTTTGGCTGAGGTCAGCCCGGGATTTTTGGTGCCACAGCTTGACAGAAAAATAGCCATCGAGAAAAAGACAACGAAGAGAAACCACCTGAAAAAGTATTTTTTAAATTTCAAGATTTTCATCTTGCCTCCAATAGAAGGTGAAAATTATTTTCCAAAGTCTGTTTTTTTCATCATCTATATGGGGTCACCTTTGCAATTAGTCGATATTTGGTAGCCGCCCATTTGGGCGCAACTTTTACTTCTGACATCTTACTTCTTCCTGAGTGTATCAATCAATTTCGTCTAACATTCCCAGCATAAAAGAAGTTTTTTGCGGAGCAAAAATTTGACCGAAGTCCCAATGAAATCGGGACGAGCCTTTTATGCTGTGTTAGCCGCAGTATGGCATGGTCATTTTCCACTGAGAAACTCCAGAATCAGTTCATTCTGATAGAAGAACCTCTGTAGAATCAAAGACCATTCCCCAAAGCCTAACCGGCCGTCTATCCTGAATAGTTTGAAATGCTCCTCTGCTTTCAATTTGTCCGCAAGGTTTACTTCGATACGCTTTTGATATGAATTCGACGAATAGATCAATAACGTGCCATCTGAATGCCGAAATACCTTCTCTTTTCTATCATACTCTGCATGAAACAAGAAGGTATTGATGAATCCCAGCCGATCGACATTTGATGGAATTGGTACGAGTTCCTCGAACATGAAGGAAAGACAGTCTGGCTTCTCTGTACGAAGTGCCTCAAGGCGGCATATAGGGCGTCTTAATTTCAAAAGTAGTGCCTCTCTTTCAGTCTTTGGATATCTTGCGTATACGCTGAGTGCTGAGCGATCCTTGATAAACTGGCTCAACTCGGTGTCTTTGAAAGGACGGCCCCATTCTCGTGCCTCAAAAAGTTGTTGGGCATAGGAATCTCGGGAGGTAAAATACCCTGAGAGGGCGACCCTAATTCTCACAGGTTGTTGTTCATGATCCAGTTTAAGCAGAATTGTCTGAAGATCGAATGGGATATGAGGGTCGAGAAAGAAGACAGTTGCCTTGTAAACTAGAGCATCAGCTAACCTGTCAAATGCTGAGATATCCAGTAGGCCTTCGCGATCAAATGAGACGGGTAAGCCTCTCAATTTCGCAGGACTCTTTACTTGGGTTTTTCTCATGCGGAGGTATTCCTCGAATCCCAGCCGCTGGAGTGCATCGGAAATATCATGAGCGAGTTTAACTCGTGCAATGCCCTCGTCAGTTTCAGCAGGTGGAGGCTTAAGTACTGGCAAGTAGCCCTTGTATTGCTCTCGGTCCTTATTGGTGAGAGAGCACTTATGTTGCTCAACTAAGCGCGTAAGTTTGTCCTGCAAAGGCTTCGGGACGTGTTGCATCCCATCAGTCAGCACTTCCCATGTCAAATCGCGATCTTTCAATTTATGAGTGAGTTCTAAGATGGATTCGTCCAGGGCAGTTGGGTAAATCACAAAAATCTTACTCCTCATTGAATGACACCATATTTTGGCTAACCCGTTCACATCCGAACAGTTTCGGATATACTTCCATTCTGGCAGGATATCCGAGGTATTTCGGATATACCAACTTTATCTGAAATATCTGACAGTATAATCTAGCACCACCTCTTGGTCTTTGTCTAAGTGAATCTTAAACTCGATGGTGTTGGCATCCTTTTTCTCATAATCGTGGGTGGACTCTCTTATCTCCCACTCGGTGTAAGCATAAAGATGCTCCACCACCACCACTACCACTGCCTCCTCCTTATGATTTCGCAGTTTGATCTGATATGATTCTTCGGTGATATCGTCCCTGATCTTTTTGAAATCGGTCTTCTGTCTTTCTCCCACTATATCAAACGCGTTTCCCAAGAAGATCCTTACCTTCTCGTTTTTGGGGGTATGATCGATGCGATCCTCTCCCACGAATTCCAAGGCTTTATCCACATCCTCTTTATATACCCGGATTTTCCCCTTCGGCAGGGGCATTCCCAGTCCCTCGCTTTCGGAATTCTTGAATTCCAACTCCACCCTGACCTTACTTTCGTATCTTGCTCCGTCATAGGTGAAGATCTTTTTAACTCTCACCTCGGTGGAAGGGAAAAAGGAGACCTGTTTTATCTCATTGTCCTTGATGGTGGCAGGACGCAGAAGGGTGTAGAGATGATATTCGAAAAATGCCTTCTCCTCGAACTGGGGCGCAGCCGCCGCCTCTACCATGTATCCTTTTGCCAGTCGGGGCGGTATTCTCTCTTCTCTCACCCGATGTACCTCTCCTGCTATCAACTTTACCTTTGCATCCTCATAAGTAGCGCCGGAACGATTATCAATGGATACCCAGCCAGCCAACTCCAGGTTTTGATCTCGCTGGTCCACCACCGCCACATATTCGGCATGCCAGTTTATCCCGGAGGTCAGATAGCTTACCTCTGCCTTTCTTTTTCCGCTCACCTGGCTATCCAAAAGCCATACTAAAGTGGGTTTGGTGATCAAACCCTCCGGCAGGGTGGGAAAATAAAGATCCCTAACCTCATCCAGCCTTACTATACGGATAGCTCCATCCGGCTCCTGAAGGGTCACATTTTCATTAGAATAAGACAGGAGCCGACCCTTATATGATTTACCCTCTCCCCTGGGTTCTGCGGACTTGGTGAAAAGCTCAATCTCTTTGTCCACATATTTTTGCAATATCTTGGTGGAGCTGACCAGATCATACTGATAGTTCTGCTCCAGTATGCTTACCCGATCAGAGGGATTCACCGGTTTGAAATGGACGGACGTCGGATCTATCCGTGCCGCCACATCAGTGAATTTGATTAAGCTTTTCCCCTTCTTAAATTCCAGCTCCCGCACATCTTTGATAAGCCCTAAATCCTGGTTGTAAATGGTAACTGAAACCTTCGCATAAGCTGGCGAAGGCTTTCCCATAAACCAACTGCCTAAGACAAAGCTCAAAACGACCAACTCAAACATCGTAGACTTTTTCATTTCACTCACCACCTTAAGAATTAGATGTTTTTTGTGCCTTTGAAATATTATACAAATCGGACTAGGTTTTATTCCTTCGAGTGTAGTTGCCCGATTTATCGGGCTTATTGTACTGGGTCACGATTTATGTGGGTTGGAATTTTTCAGAATAAATTTTTATGGTTCTTCTTTTTTTAATCCCCCATACGGAACTCTGGTCGGAGCTTCTTATATGAAAGAAACGCCATTAGGTTGTTACCAGCCCACGATTCCCTCCAAGTTTTTATTTAGCTTCTCCACCATCTTGCGATATTCTTCTCTTCTGGCTTTCTCCTTTTCAATTATCTGCTTGGGCGCCCTTTTAAGGAAATCCTCGTTGGAGAGCTTTTTGATTGTTTTCTCCAAAAGCTTAGTGACCCTGGCGATCTCTTTTTCTAACCTCATCCGCTCCTGTTCCAAATCGATCAGACCTTCTAAGGGGACGAATATCTCAGCATCCTTTATCACTGCGCTGGCAGCATGATCGGGCTTGGCCATCCTGATTCCGATCTTGAGATTTCCCACCTTGCCCAGATTTTTGATATGATCCTGGTTGTCTTCCAGTATCCTCTGTAAGCTTTTGTTGTCCACCTTGATCAAAACGTCCGCCCACCTAGCCGGCGGTACGTTCATCTCCGATCTGATATTCCTGATGGAGATAACCACATCCTGCACCCTCTTTTGTGTCTCCTCCAGATTCTCATCGATCAGTTCCTTCAGGCAGCTGGGCCATCCTGCCATCAAAACTGAAGAATGATCGCCGTCCATTCTCCCCTTATATAGATGATGCCAGATATCTTCAGTTACGAATGGAGCAAAGGGATGAAGCAGTCGGAGTATATGATTAAGCACCAGATGAGCCACCTTTTGAGCGATGAGTTTGTCTTTTTCTTCCCCTGGCAAGCTGAATCTTTGCTTTATCATCTCCACATACCAGTCGCAGAAATCGTGCCAGATAAACTCATATAATGATTTCACCGCACTGTTGAATCTATACTTCTCCATGAAATCGGTGACTTCGCTTACCGTGCGATACAGCCGGCTTAGAATCCACCTGTCCTCCAGCTTGAAATCTCGCTTACCGGGTAGGGGCGATTCATGAATCGCCCCTACAAAATCTTCAGATGTAGTTCCATCTGGAAGGTGTCCCATCACAAATTTGGACACATTCCACAGTTTATTGGCAAAGTGCTGACCTACCTGGAAGGTCCGGCGAGCTATAAGGGTATCCTGTCCTTCCGGAGTTACCAGCATCATGGTGGTTCTTAAAGCATCCGCTCCGTATTCATCTATTATCTCCAGAGGGTCGATCCCATTGCCCAAAGATTTGCTCATCTTCACCCCATGTTCGTCCCGCACCGTCCCGTGAATATATACATCCGAGAAGGGCTCTTTTCCCATAAACTCATAACCTGCCATCACCATGCGCGCCACCCACAAGAAGATGATCTCTGAGGCAGTGAAAAGCGCCTTGGTGGGATAAAACCTTTCAAGCTCCGGCGTTTTGTCGGGCCAACCAAAGGTGGAGAAGGGCCAGAGCCAAGAGGAGAACCAGGTGTCCAGCACATCTTCATCCTGCTTCAGATTTCTGCTTTTGCATTTGGCACACTCAGATGGAGTGGTTTTGGAAACCAAAATCTCATTACAATCCTGACAATACCACACTGGAATGCGATGTCCCCACCACAACTGGCGGGAAATACACCAGTCTCTTATATTCTCCATCCAGTGCATATAAGTCTTGGTCCAGTGTTCCGGATAGAATCTCACCTTGCCGGTCTTCACTGCCTCAATGGCTGGCTTTGCCAGGGGTTTCATCTTCACAAACCACTGCTCGGAAAGATATGGCTCGATCTCAGTCCGGCAACGGTAGCACAAAGCCACCGGCACCCGGTAAGGTTCAATCTTTTCCAAAAACTTTTTCTTCTTAAGCTCAGCTACTAAAGCCTCCCTGCAAGCGTATCTATCCATGCCGGCGAATTTTCCCGCATTTTCATTCATAGTCCCGTTGGGATTCATCACGTTGATCTGTTCTAAGTTATGCCTCTGTCCTATCTCGAAATCATTGGGATCGTGAGCCGGGGTGACCTTCACCATCCCCGTGCCAAATTCCGGATCCACAAAATCGTCTGCCACGATTTTAATCTCCCGATCCAGAATGGGTAAGATGGCAGACTTGCCCACCAGCTTCTTAAACCTTTTATCCTGGGGATTGACCGCCACCGCGGTATCGCCCAGCATGGTCTCGGGGCGGGTGGTGGCTACGGAGATGTATTCATCCGAACCTTTGATCTTATATTTTATATACCACAGAGAGCCGTCCTTTTCCTCTCTCTCCGTTTCGTCATCCGAAATGGAGGTCTGGCAACGAGGACACCAGTTGATGATCCGCTTTCCCCGATAAATTAACCCTTTGTTATATAGATGCACGAAGACCTCCAGCACTGCCTCGGAGAGCCCTTCATCTAAAGTAAATCTGGTTCTAGCCCAGTCGCAGGAGCAGCCAATCTTCTTGAGCTGATCAAGGATCGCATCTCCGGTTTTTCTCTTCCACTCCCAGGCAAGTTCAACAAATTTCTCTCTTCCCAGTTTCTCTTTTGAGCTACCCTCTTTAGCCAATTTTTTTTCTATGATTACCTGGGTAGCGATTCCAGCATGATCCGTCCCGGGAAGCCACTCCGCCTCATATCCCTGCATCTTCTTCCATCTTATCA
>JAGMBK010000062.1 GCA_023129805.1 Candidatus Zixiibacteriota bacterium
TCAAATTAAGAAAACTATTTCTCCAGAAAGCAAAGGCTCTTTTAAGCCCTATGGGTTGATTGGTCTTATCATAATCATCACTGCTGAGATTCTGCTTTTGCTCAAGGTGAAGCCCGTTATGATCTTCTTCACTCCCCTGGTGTGGACAGGTTATATTCTTTTTGTGGACAATCTGATATTGAAGCTTCGAGGGGAATCGCTTATCTATAATCGAAGAAAAGAATTCTTTCTGATGCTTCCCATATCGGTGGCTTTGTGGCTGGTCTTTGAGTTTTACAACCTCTTTCTGGACAACTGGCACTATACAAATCTTCCAGAGAAGACATGGATAAGACTGTTCGGCTACACTTGGTCCTTTGCTACCATCTGACCCGCCATATTGGAGACTGCTGAACTTTTCAGGGTTTTGCACATCTTTGATAAGATAAAAATTGGTGAAAGAAGCATCTCTCCGAAGATTTTGAGAACATCCATCGGGCTGGGAGTTATCTTATTAGTTATTCCCGTAGCATTCCCTTCCACATACCTTGCTGTCTTGGTTTGGCTGGGTTTCATATTTCTTCTGGATCCAATCAATTATTTCTTTGGGACAAAATCTCTCTTTAGGGATTTAGAAAAAGGGAGGTTGACCATTCTGCTTTCTTTGTTCCTTTCCGGATTGACATGTGGTCTTTTGTGGGAATTCTGGAACTATTGGGCTCTTAGCAAATGGATTTATACTGTGCCGATTTTGGAAAGCGTAAAAATATTTGAGATGCCGGTGATCGGGTATTTGGGATTTCTCCCTTTTGCAGTGGAATGCTATATCATGTATAATTCGATTGGACTGATATTTCAATATTCCAAAAGTCGAAATGACATTACCTGAATTTAAAATGCTCTTAACTAAGAGAAGAAGATAGATCAAGCAAGGCGAGAGCAGAGGACACAAGATGGTGGATTCTAAGTCGAAAAAGGCTTTGGACCATTCCTCCAAATAGGTGGCGTGCGGCAACGTGTTGTTGTTTTGGGTATTAGAAAGCAGGACAACAGAATAGCTTTTGTTTACACAACCCATGATAACACACAAAAACCTAACCCCAATTGAAGCAGAATTGAAACAGTGGGTTGAAACCCCTGCACAACGTTTCCTTGCTTCCCGTTGGTGTTCCCCAGACGGGCAGGCAGACGCCCCCGTCTGGGCGTCCGTGCATGGCTGGCAGGCTTCACCAACGGGAAATGAACGGTGGGTGTCCCCAGGATCCTGTGGAAAGAACACCCGCCTGGAGCAGGGATATAATCGGTTAAAAAATGCCTTAGATCCTATGAAAGAGCTTGTCTTTTCTTCTCTTCCAGCAGGATAGAGCAGGACTTGCAGAAATCTTTGGACTTGAAATCAATCTCTTCAGCGTAAGTATAAGAATGCATCACACACGCCGGTTCACGACAGTGAATTAAACCAAAAGTATGTGCCAATTCGTGAATGGCTTCCTTTTCCAACCGCTCTTTCAGCCGCTTTGGATTTTTGGGCAATCCATACAGCTCGTCTCTCAGACGATAGGAAGAGACCACCGCCGCTTTTCCTTCTAACTGAGCCTCACCGAAGACGAAGGTTAACACCGGGACGTACAAATCCACACTGGTAACCCCTAAGATTTTGCAACTTTCTTTTGGAGCCTGTTCCAAAAGCCGAGATAAAATCCAGGTGGAGTTGAATTGATTTCGAACCGGATCATACCCTTGCTTTAAGGAGAAAGGCTCTCGCAAGAGAGAGACTGGTAGTTTAAAAACATTGGAGAGAGTATAAGATAGATCCTCCAAGAGGCTGTTATCTGTAAAACGGAGGGGCAGTATATAAAGCTTCACGTCTATTTTCGCAAACCATATTTTTTGATTTTATTATAAAGAGTGGCTCTATCAATTCCCAAAATTTCGGCTGAGCGAGTTATGTTCCATCCCATCTGCTCCAGCACATTTCTTATATGAGCACTTTCAACCGCCTCCAGGCTGTGATCTTCAGCAACTGCCTTTGGAGTGGGGGGAATAGGAAGATCGTCTGCAGTAATGGCAGAACCTTTAGCCACAACTATGGCTCTTTCTATGGCATTCCTCAACTCTCGTACATTTCCCGGCCAACCGTATTCCTTTAATCGTTCCATGGCGTCCGGAGAAATGCCCGTTACGGGTTTGTTTGTGCTCTCTGCCAGCTTCTTAAGATAATAATTGCACAAAAGCGGAATATCTGGGCGTCTTTCCCTCAAAGGGGGGATGGAGATGGAAAAGACATTCAGTCTGTAATACAGATCCCCCCTGAATTTTCCCTCTTTGACAGCCAGTTCCAGATCGCGATTGGTGGCACATATAAGGCGGAAATCCACCTTGATGATTTCATCTCCACCCACCCGGGTGAATTGTTTGGTTTCACTTACTCGCAGAAGGTCTGTCTGAGCTTTAGCGTCGATGTTTCCCACTTCATCCAAAAAGATGGTTCCTCCATTTGCCATCTCAAATTTTCCCTTGCGCCGATATAAGGCTCCGGTGAAGGCTCCCTTTTCATGTCCGAAAAACTCACTTTCAGTCAAACCTTCTGTCAATCCCCCGCAGTTGATGGTAATAATGGGGAAAAATCGTCTGGCGCTGTTGGAATGAATAGCCCGGGCGATGAGCTCCTTCCCGGTTCCACTTTCCCCTCTGATCATCACTGAGGTATCGGTTGGAGCCACGGTTTTGATCATATCAAAGACCTTCAACATGGCTTGACTTTCCCCGATGATCTGATCTATTTCATAGAGCTCCTGAATCCTTTCTTTAAGCTGGATGTTCTCCGAAAGTAGGCGTCTTTGCTTTATGGCGTTGGCAACCAGATGAGAAAGGTAATCCGGATCCACCGGCTTGGTAACGTAGTCATATGCCCCCTCCTTCAGAGATTTAACTGCGGTATCCACGGAGGCATAAGCTGTGATCATGATAATGGTGGCACCCGGATCGATGCTTTTAATTCTCTGTTGCAACTCCATTCCATCCATACCAGGGAGTTTTATATCCAGGAAGATGATGTCCCAAACTCCGGGCTTGATCTTTTTCAAAGCCTCATTGGCATCGACAGCTGCGTCTGCGTTGTAGCCATCTTCGATAAACCATTTGGTCAGCGAATCACGCACGCTAAGCTCATCATCCACGACTAAAATACTTACGGGTTTATCATTCTTGTTGAAATTCATCATACTCACCCCTTATTTTGATCTTTTCTGAAGATTTGAGATTTTTCAAAGGAGAGCCTGTTTGTTTCATTATCAATGGAATGCAGGGGGAGCTCAATAATGAAAGTGGAGCCTTGTCCCAGCACTGAGGTAACCTCGATTTTTCCATTGTGTCTCTCTATAATACCATAGCACACCGATAACCCTAATCCCACTCCCTTGCCCTCCTTCCTGGTGGTATAGAAAGGTTCGAAAATATGCGGAAGATCCGCGGGAGCGATGCCTGGACCGGTATCTTGAATCTGAATTTTTACTCTCTTCTTACGGAGATTGGAATTGGTTATTATACTTAAGCTGCCACCGTTGGGCATGGCCGCTGTGGCGTTATCTAAAATTGCCAAGAATGCTTGTTGGATCTGGTCTTTGTCGCAGATAACTTCTGCCTTCTCTCTCTGATAAGCTTTGACCAACTCTATATTGTTCAATTTCAAGTGATGCTCCACCAACTGCATACAACGGTCTAAGATCTGGTGCAGATCCACCACCGCAAACTCTCCTATCTGCCTTTTGGAAAAAAGCAGGAGATTTTTCACTATGTTCCCACAGCGACTAGTTTCGTCAGCTACTATAGAGAGATCCTCCTGGATGGAGGAGAGCCTTTCAGGAGTCAAATTGGGTGAAGCAAGTTTCTTCTGCGAAAGCCGGGCGTAGGTTAAGATTCCACCCAGAGGGTTATTCAGTTCGTGCGCCACGCTTGCACAAAGCTTTCCTAAAGAAACCATCTTCTCCATCTGGATCAAGTGATCCTGAATGCGTTCCAACTCTTCCTGTGCTTTTTTTAATTCGGAGGTCATGGTATTGAAGGAATTCGCCAGCTCCCCGATTTCGTCTTTCCGGTGAAGAGGAATGGTGTAATCAAGGTTACCCATTGCAATAGCTCTTGTGCCTTCAGTCAACTTGCGAACCGGGGCACGAATCAAAGTCCAGATCAAAAACCCTGTCACAAAAAGAACGCTGATCACCAAGACAACAGATGCCAAGATGGTCTGGCGGCGGCTACCGGCAATGTCTGCATCCACCGTCGCCAAAGACATCTGTACGTCCAACACTCCCAGGATGAATTTCTCATCCGGGTGTAAGTGACAGCCGGAGCCGTAACAGGCAGGCTCGTTTTCTATGGGATTGATCAAAGCTAAGATCCGATGACCATCTGCAGTTATGATTCTGTGGCGCTCTTTCGTAGCCAGAGCCTTAAGCGGCTCGGGAAAGCGGTGGCATACCTGACAAGCTTCTGAATTAATGGTAACTTTGGTGGATGCCTCTTCGGGACGGGTGGTGAAAATAACTTCACCCTTTTTGTCGTAAATCCGAATAACCTCAAACCCTGGCATCTGGCGGAAGTTTTTAAATATTTGATGAATATCTTCCTTACGGTTTATCAGCATGCTGTAATGAATGGATTCTTTGATCAGATCAGTAGTGCGGAGGGCGGCTAATTCAACCTGCTCCAAAAGGTCATTGGCTTCGCTTTTAACGTTTATATAAGTAAAGGTAGCCAGGCCCACAAACATCACTAAGAACAGTGCAATGAAAAATTTCAGTCCTAAAGGCATATTTTATCCTTCCCGTGTGTCTTCTATAACCGGAAGGTTCTTCTTCGCTTAGTTTTCTCCACCTCAAATAATATACTTATTTTCCGACTAAACGAAAGTATTTTTTTGTTTTTTGAGAACTAAACTTGAAGTGGGGCTGGTTTCCTGTGAGACAAGGGTGGCTTTCTCTGAATCCTAATTGCCTTACTTGTTCCAGTGCTAAAGTAAATTTACCAAGCCTGTTTTCCTGTCATCATCAGTTCAACTGCCAATCTCAGACAAACTTGGCCGGGCAAGACTTGATGAAGGTATTTGATATGCACTCCACCGTCAGGGAGGGTATCTCCTAAGTGATTGACTTCTATCCCTCTATGTTTAAGTAGGAGATTTAAATGCTGAGCCTCTTCTTCCAGGAATCTTCTACCAGCTAGCCCGGAATAAAAATTTTCCAGCTCAGAATGATTCTGAAACCAATCTACTTCTGCCAGCCAGCCTTCGCCGTAAGGATCTTGTTGCAGCAACTCTGGGCGATCGGCTAATTTGGGATTTGCTTGGACCAGACGTCCGGAAAGTGGAGCAGTTAAAGGAACTGTTCCCCCTTGGGTATGTACTTTTCCAAGAAGTTGATTCTGGAGCACTTTCGTATTTGAACCATATAACTCCACCCCCGCCACAGGCGGGGGAGAGCTACCCGACACCCTTGCTTGTCGGGCATCCTACGGAAGCCCGACCTACCGCTATTCCCGAAGCATCAAGAAGTTAATAGCACGTAGATCAACCATGGCGAAGCTTGGTTGACATTTCTTATTTGTCCAACAGAGAAAAGAACTCCGTCGATTTCAATCCCTATATTTTAAAAATCTCAAATTCCCTTTAAAAATATTGTATTTTAAGAAAAATCTATTAAATTACCGGTGGGGTACCAAGCGAATGCTGGTGGTATTCTTAAGGTCTCAAATTCATGTATCACAGAATAATTGATTCTGCGCACTCTTATTAGCTTGTATTAAAAAAGATAAAATTCGTTGTGTTTTTGACCCTGGGAATTTTTCTTCTGAAGTTGGTGCCCAGAAATTTGAAACCCAGTGAGGTTAAATCCGTTTTAAAAAAGGTGGAGGGAGTGGAAGACCTGCATGAATTACGCGTATGGAACACGTCTTCTGAAGATTTAGCACTCTCCTGCCATGTTATGATAAAAAATCAAAGCACACATTCTGCTCAGAATATATTAAACCAGATCAATCACAGCTTAAGGAGAAATTTAGGATGGGATACACACCATACAACTTGAGTGTGGTTGCTGTACGACATAAAGAATGGAATGTTGGCTTATTTGGAAGACCGAAGGTAGCTTAAAATTACCTTAACAAACGGTCTTTCAGCCGAAAACGTATCAAAAAACGAGAAGGATAAATGATCTCTGGCAAATTTGGGGAGCGAAAGTTCGTTAAAGAAGAAAAAAAGGATGCCGACTCCAAGATTACGCAGAAGAGATCCAATAGAACAGAGTCCAGCGCAGAAGACAAGGATCTTTTAGACATCATAGAGAGGGCGAAGAAAGGAGACCAGTTAGCTTTTCAACAGATCGTAGAAAAGTATAAAACCCAGGTGGCCAGTATCGCTTACAAGATGGTAGGTGATTATGAAGACGCCAAGGACATCTCGCAGATAGTATTTGTCAAGACCTATCAAAACCTGGTAAACTTCGACACCACCAAAAAGCTTTCCACCTGGCTTTATCGAATAACCATTAATGCTTCCATTGATTTCATCCGGAAGCACAAAAAGCACAGGCATGAACTTTTAGACAATATCTTCGGTGAGCTGAGGGAGAAGAAGCAAGATGTAGAGAAGATTTATCAGCGCAATTTAATAAAATGGGCGATCAATGATTCTATGGGGGCGCTTAACCCGAGACAAAAGGCGGTTTTTGTGTTGCGGGATCTGGAGGGATTAGATATTAAGGAAGTTGCCCAGATAACTGGAATGCCACAAGCTACGGTGCGGTGGTATCTACATAGAGCACGATCCAAACTGCGAAATGAGTTGACAAAACATCATCCTCAAATCTTAAAAAAGATGGGGATAAGACATGAAGTGTAGAAAGGCTAAAAAGCTGATCCTCAGTTACGCCGAGTTGGATTCGCCCCTGAAGAAGAGACTGGATGAGCATCTTCTATCCTGCCCTCACTGCTCTTATGAATTCTCCCTCCACAAAAAATCCATCAATCTGCTAAAGGATGTTATTAGCTTCGAGGGATCCAAAGATTTCTGGGAGGGCTATCAGGTGAATCTAAAAAGGAAGATCGTTTCCCCTCCTGGCTGGAGCAGAGTCTGGACAAAAGTGGAAAGGTTAACCAGTCTCTTCAGAACACCTGTTTTAGGTCCGGTTCCCGCTTACGTGTTCTCCTTTGCTGTAATAGCGCTTTTGACCTTGAGCCTTTATCCGGGCTTTTTTTCCTCCAAAAATGTAGAGGGCTTCAAAAACAATCTGGTGGTGTATGAAGGGGAGTTGCTTTCTGCAGTAGATGATGGAGGAGTGACCATCTACACCTTAGGGGGCAGATAGCAAAAGGCTAAAAAAGAGGATCTTCGAAAAACGGTCTGGTTGAAAAGAAAGAGACGAAGATCATTTGAAATTTGATAACGTTTAGGGGAGTATGCGGTCAAGACGAAAGTCCGAATTTGTCCCCAGGACTCAAATTCGAGGATCCTGTGGAAAGGCGGCAGTTCTTCTCTGGCTTTCCGGGATGATGATCTTTTTAGGGGGATGTGGCGAAAGTTCGCTTCAAGGTCTGGAGGAGGATTTAGCCAAAGTTGTGGAAAAGGCGGGGCCATCTGTCGTCTGCTTGATGGCTAAAAATGAAAGCTCCGGGGAGGTGAAGTTCGGCTCCGGAGTGATTTTGGATGGGGGGTATATCCTTACCACAGAAAGTATCTTCGACAACGTCGATAACATCACCTTTAAACTACAGGACGGGCGGGTAATAAACGACCATGAGATCATTGTGATTTTTTGTGACTTTGAAACCAATGTCAGTTTGATTCAGGTGGAAAATAAAGAGCTTAAGCCCGTGCGCATTATGGAAGAGGGGAAGATAGAGAACGGATGTCTGGGCATTGCCTTAGGGAATACCAATTATTCCAAAGGCTTGGATGTCAGTCTGGGAACGGTGACCAAATCCTGGATAGGAGGGGCGGACGCATATGATGAGAGCCTTATGATCTGGCACGGTCCTGTCGTCCCCTACCACGGGGGTACCCCCATATTCAACCGCAACGGAGAACTTTTAGGTTTAACCGAGGGCATACCCGAAGGTGAAGATGGAGTAATCTTTATATTGCCAGCCAGGACCTGTGTGCGAGTCAGCGAGGTGCTCAAGAGGGAGGGCCAGGTTAAAAGAGCATGTATTGGAATCTTCTGTGCGAGAAAATCCGGCAAGTGTGAAAAAGGGGAAACTTCAGAAGGTGTTTTGATAACAAAGGTGGAGGAAGAAAGCCCTGCCTTCAAAGCAGGACTGGATCCCGGTGATAGAATCGTCAGCTTTAACGGAAAACCGATAGAAAGCCCGGCTCAACTCAGGAGGCTTATCTCTGCCACCGGAGTGGGGTCCCACATCCTGTTAAGTGTGATCCGCCAGGGGGATGATAGAAGAGTGGATGTGGTAATCAAAACGGCTGAGCATAATGGGCTGGGAATGAGAAGATGTCCCCACCGATCAATTTGAAAATTTCTTTCCCGCTGGAACATCTCGCCTCTTTTTTTGTATATCCTAATAGGGAGACAGACTTGAGTATGGGTGCTAAAGGATGGAGGTTAAAAGTTCTCCCAAAAAAGGCACAAAAAACCTTTTAAAACAAGGAGGCAAAGATGGTTATCGATCCGATTTGCCTGTTGGAGATAGATGAGAAGAGCGCTCCCGCCAAGAGCGTATTTAATGGTCAAACTTTTTATTTCTGTAACGAAAGTTGTAAACAGAAGTTCGAAGAGGATCCAGAAAAATATATAGACGTGGAAAGGAAGGAAGAAAGTTAAATAAGCGCCCAGGTAAGTTGATTTCACCAATCTGAATCATTCAATTGGGGTCGGGATGAGGTTTTGGCTGGATGAAAACCATCCCGACCTCTTAACATTAGAAGAAGAGGATTTGAAAATGCCGGTGGGCAACATGAGAAAAACCCGCATCATATTTGGGTCTATTTTATGCGGGATCATAGTTGGAGCAGGCATAGTAATTTTGCTCTCGGCTTTAGGATTCTTGCAATCCCCGTTTTCCACGGGATCCGTAGGATCGGATGAGAAACACATTTTGCCACTAGCACCCAAGATGGTGCAAACTGCCGCTTCCTTCCAGGATGAGATAACCAGTTCCCGCCAGAACGCCATAGTCTGGGCGGCACAGAGGGTGGGTCCCGCCGTGGTATCCATCAGCGTGGTTCAGGTGAGGGTGGTTAGAGAACATCCTTTCTCTTCACCATTCGGGGATAAGTATTTTGACGAGTTCTGGGGAAGGTTTTTCCGTCCGCGGGAATATAAAGAGAAAGTTTACAGCATAGGCTCCGGGTTCATAATAAACCATGACGGATACATATTGACCAATGCCCATGTGGTAAGAGGGGCAGACCAGTTGAAGGTAAGTTTGACCACCGGAGAGGAATATGAGGGAAAAGTGGTGGGCTTAGATGAGGTCTCAGACTTGGCAGTGGTGAAGATAGACACAGAAAATTTGCCCTCGGTGGTTCTGGGCAATTCCGATGATCTGATAATCGGGGAGTGGGCCATTGCCATAGGCAATCCCTTTGGCTATCTGCTGGACGATCCCAATCCCACCGTGACCGTAGGGGTTATCAGCGCGGTGAATCGAGACATCAAAAGAGAAAGGGGACAGGTTCAAATCTACAGAAAGATGATCCAGACCGATGCCGCCATAAATTTAGGAAACTCAGGTGGCCCTTTGGTTAATGCCTCTGGGGAAGTGATTGGAATCAATACTTTCATCTTCACCACCAGCCGGGGCTCTGAGGGGATCGGCTTCGCCATACCCATTAATCGAGCCAAGGCCATACTTTCAGATCTGATCCAACACGGCAGTGTCATCCCTGCCTGGATTGGCTTAAGAGTGCAGGAAGTCAATCCCATTCTGGCGCAGAGCCTTGATTTGAAAAAGGCTGAGGGGGTGATCGTATCCGACGTGGAGGAGGAAAGCCCGGCACAAAAGGCTGGACTCAAAAGAAAAGATGTGATAATAGAGGTGGATGATCAGAAGATAAAAAACTTAAGTGACTGGGAGGATTTTGTCTATCTGGCAAGAGCAAAACAAAGTCTGAACATCGGTTTTCTGCGGGATGGCAAAAAGAAGGATGCCCGATTGTTGCCGGAAGCACTTCCCACTCAAGCAACCAAAAGCTCTCAAAGTAAGCTGGGAATAACCGTGACTAACATAAGTTCGTCCATTGCTTACCGCCTGGGAACAAACGATCGAAGAGGAGTGGTTATCGCCGGTGTGGATAAAGAAGGCATCGCCTATGAAGCAGGTCTGGAGGTGGGAGATATAATCCGAAGAATCAACGACCAGCCCATCCGAAGCGTTGAAGACTATGATAAGATAATTAACCGGATAAAAAGCAAAGATAGATTGATTCTGTTGATCGAACGGGATGGCACTTTGTATTTTGTTTCAATAGAGCTGTAAGAACCTTTTTACATCCCTCGTTCTTGCAGGTTACCCCTCTACCCTGCAGCAACTGTGGTTGGGGTAAGTGCACCCTGAACTAATGTTTAAAGGAAATTGTGTTCTTTCGTATTTAATGTGGAAAT
>JAGMBK010000063.1 GCA_023129805.1 Candidatus Zixiibacteriota bacterium
GACCGGTCACCATAAAAATATATGATTTCGCCATGAATTTGGTCATCACCCTGGCAGATGGCCAGCATCGGTTTGCAGGTGAAGAGTATGACCAGCCCTGGAATGGGAGAAACGAAAAAGGTGATCTGGTTGCCAATGGGGTTTACTTCTTCAAGGTGGAAGCTGCCGGAGGTCAGACCGAATGGGGAAAACTGGTCATCTTAAAATAGCTTTGGCAGAGTTAAAGGAGTAAATTGGATTATAAGGAGACACAGGATGTTTAAAATATCTATTTCAACAATACTTTTAATCTTGACGCTATTTTGTTCAGCCGCTTTGGCCAAGACCGGAGATGGAGGTTATGCGGGTCCTTTTCTTCAGTTGGGCTTTGGAGCCAGGGCTTTAGGGATGGGAGGGGCGTTTGTGGCGGTGGCAGATGATGCCACCGGAGGATTTTTTAATCCCGCCGGCCTGGTTCAGATCACTAAAAGAACCTTCGGTGCATTCTACAGAAGGATGACCCTGGACCGAAGATTAAGCTACATTGTTTACAACCAACCTGTACGAGATGAGGCAACCATCGCCTTGGCCTGGATCAATGCCGGTGTGGCGGATGTGATGGGAAGGGATGGTGACGGGGATATAACCGAAGAGATCTCAAATTATCAGAATGCAATTCAACTGTTTCTGGGACGCAGGATCATAAATCAGTTATCAATAGGCGTGACAATAGGATATATGCAACATAATCTGGCAAACATCAATGCTTACGGAATCGGCTTCGGTTTCTCTGCCATGGGAAGGCCCATACCGGAGCTGCGCTTAGGAGTAGCGGTGGAAAATCTGGGGATGAAATACTCCTGGACCTCCGGAGATTATTGGAAGCGCCATGATCTTTTGGGTTCTTCGGTCAAAGAAAATTTTCCGTTCAATATAAGAGTGGGTGCATCCTATCTTCTGCTTGAAGATAGAATCCTCCTTTCCTCTGAGTTCGACAAAAACGAAAAACAGGAGGGGAAAATTCATCTGGGAGTGGAAGGGTGGGCGCTGGAAAACGTAGCCGGAAGGATAGGATACGACAGAGGCTCATTGACCTTTGGTCTTGGACTGAAGCACAAAATTCAGTCTGCTGTTTTAGGTTTTGACTACGCCTTCATCACCAGTCGGGTGGAGGATGATGCAGATCATCTGATCTCCCTTCAATTTGAATTCTGAGACTGAAAAACCACAAGGGTGAATTTGTGTAGTTGACCCGCCTTTGGCGGAGCTAAATGGGAGCTTGATGAATCAAACAACTACCTCCAAATGAACTTATTCGGAAACGCCACTGGTTACGTCGAGATATTGTTCCATATGGATTCCATACGGATTATCCCGACACGAGGTCAAAGACTACTAAACCAAAGCATCGGGACTACAAAGTCCCGATGCAACCTAAGAGTAATTGACCCGCCTTTGGCGGAGCTAAATAGGAGCTTGATGAATCAAACATACACTTCTAAATAAACACTTGTTCGGAAACTTATAAATCGCCTGAACAATGCACATAATTTGAATAACAAACAAAAGCGCAGGCTGAAGCCTGCGGCTACCAGACATACATTCATTAGGAAAATAAGAACCAGATAGGTAGCCACAACCTCCGGATTGGGTTAACAAAAGACACCCAAAATCATGTGCAGTCTTAAATTCACTTATGATTCTAAAAAGACTCAGCGAAAGTGTTTATTGTATCTTAGGAGGAGAGAAGGAGCCAAATACCGGATTTGTTGTAGGCAAGAGTGGAATTCTGGTTATCGATACTACCTTTTCGCCCTACCATGCTACCCTGGTGTTAAAACAGATACGGTCGGTCACCCAAAAGCTGATCAGATATGTGTTCTGTACCCACCATCATTCAGATCACACCTTTGGTAATCAGGTTTTCTCCGCCAAAGTGGTAGCTTGCCGGGAATGCAGAGAGATTATGAGGGCTCTGCTTGAGACGGAGTGGAGCAAAGAATCTATCCAGAAATGGACAGACGAAAATCCAGAGTGGAAGGAAAAATTAGCCAATCTGAAGATAACTCTCCCCGATGTGATCTTTGATGAGAAACATGAGATAGATTTAGGCAACCTGAAAGTAAGTTTAAGACATCTGGGTGGTCATACCAAAGACTCCTCCATAGCTTACATCCCCTCCTCAAAGGTTTTGTTTGCTGGCGATCTCATTTTCCAGGGACGATATCCGTATACAAAGGATGGTGATATTCAGACGTGGCTTTCGGCTTTGAAGACCATACAGGATATGGATTTCAAGACTCTGGTTCCCGGACATGGGTTTTTGTGTGATAAAGAGGATGTGAAGCATCTGATTGAATATTTTGAGAACCTTTTGGAAAACTGCGAAAGATTCATCCAAGAAAACCTTCCCTTGGCCGAAATTGTAAAAAGAAAGGAATTTTTCAAACTTGCCCGCCGCAATGTGAACAGACACCAGGAGAATATCAAAAAAGTTTATGCTGAACTGACACAAGGATTCATCCTGAAGGATTTATCCTGAAGGAGAAAAAATTGAAGAATAAAGTTGTTCTATCTGTCCTTATCCTGCCTTTTCTTTGTGCTTTTTTGGTCTCTGAAGCAAGTTCCCAAAATGATAAGAGTGGCACCTCGAGTTTGAGCTTTTTGAAACTTGGAGCTGGTGCAAGGGCTGTGGGGATGGGGGAGGCTTTTTGTGCCCAATCCAATGGGGTAGCTTCGCCCTTCTGGAACCCGGCAGCACTTTCCGGTATACAAGGAACACAGATCAGTTTAACCCACACTCAGTGGTTCCAGGATGTAACTGCCGAACATTTCTCCTCTGCCTTCAAAGTGGGCGAGAACGTCTTTGGTTTGAGCCTGTCTCTGGGGAAGGTTCCTGATATTCAAAGGAGAGGGGATGTTGCCACCACCGAGCCGCTTGCGCTTTTTGATGCTCACGATTTGGTCTTGTCGCTTTCCTACGCTCGAGATTTGAGAAACAAATATGCCATAGGACTTTCAGTAAAATGGATCTATGAGAAGATCGACATCACTTCTGCCAGCGGACTGGGATTCGATCTGGGAGGAATCTTTTCTCCCTTCACCGGGACAGGAAAACCTGTTCTGCAGGACCTCACCTTCGGTGCGGCGGTGTTGAATTTAGGCTCCAAAATGAAATTCGAAAAAGAAAGCTATCCTCTTCCAACCCAGTACAAAACAGGAGTGAGCTATTTTGTCGAAAGACAGCAATTGCAAAGCGATTTCACTTTGACTCTGGATGTGGTCAAACCCAGAGATGATGATATGAAAGTCCATCTGGGTGGAGAATATGGCTTATACGAAAGCTTCAAGTTGCGATTGGGCTACCAGTTCGGTTATGACGAGAAAGAGCTTTCATTCGGAATGGGAATGAAATTCAAAAAGTATTCCATTGACTACGCCTTTCTTCCCTATAAGTCAGATTTAGGTGACGTGCACTGCGTCTCTCTGGATGTGGAATTCTGAAAGTATTTGAACGGTCAAGAGATAGGGCTTTTGAAGGGATTTCTTGGCAGGACTGAATGCCCTTCAGGGTGAACCCTGCCCCATAGTAAGGTGAACATTTTTCTGCATAGGGGTGGGAATTTTCGTATGAATGCATATGCATATCCCGCCCCAAAATATAGCACCAGCCTTAACTCAAGTTAGGTTCTGGTTTTTACCAAAAGAAACATGCCTAATGAGAAGAAGAAAAACATAAACATCGTCGATATGGAGTGACAGCAATATCTGATATAACAGAGGGAAAGTATAATATCTCGCCGGACACAAAATCGAGCTTATCTCGAACGGAGAACGTCTCACACAAAAGTTGCGATGCTAAATCTTTCAGGATCGTGTGGAATGTGGGGATATAGGAGCAATTAAGAGATTCTCCCACAAAAACTTATGGTATTGCTAAGCAAATAGCTAAAGTCAATGACGAAACTGATCGTCCTCCATAAGTCGAAAACCAACAATTTTGCTTGCTTTTTTCGGGAAATGTCGTATAATTTGTAAAAGGTAAAGTGTGGGCAATAATGGCAACAACCATAATAAAATCAACTTTCTTAACCTGTAAGAAGGAGGTTTATAAAAAGCTATTTGAATCACTCGGCGACCGATTGAAGCAAGACGTGGCTTTGGCTTCATACACCACCTTTGGCATCGGTGGAAAGGCTGATCTTTTTTATCCGGCTAGAAAACCGGAGGAACTGGTTGGTGCCATAAGAACTGCTCAAAAGTTGAGATTGCGCTTTTTCATTTTAGGTGGTGGAAGCAACATATTGGTGAGTGATTCAGGCTTTAAAGGCTTGGCAGTAAAAAATGAGTGCCAAGACATATTGACCAATCGGGATAGCATCATCTGTCAGTCCGGAGCTTTTTTAAGTGATGTGGTTAACCAAGCTTGCAAACTCTCTCTTTCCGGATTGGAATTTGCCACAGGAATTCCGGGAACGGTGGGGGGAGCGATAAGAGGAAATGCAGGAGCCTTCGGTAAATCAGTGAGTGAGGTGTTGACCAATGCTGTTATCCTTACGGAGAAAGGAGAAATAAAGGAAGTTGAGACAGGCCATTTTCGTTTCGCATACAGAGAAAGCAGACTCAAACAGACCGGAGATGTTCTGCTTTCTGCTACGTTCAAATTAAGAAAGCAAGATAAGGAGGAGATAAAGAAGAAGATAAGAAGCAACCTAAAAGAAAGGGGAAAGAGTCTGCCTCTTAAGGAAAAATCGGCAGGTTGTTTTTTTAAGAATGTTATCGCCAGCGATAGAAAGATTTCGGCTGGGTTTTTGTTAGACCAGATAGGCGCCAAAGGTAGGCATGAGGGTGATGCCAAAGTATCTGCCCAACATGCCAACATATTGATTAATGCCAGGAATGCCAAGGCGGCAGACGTGAGAAGGTTAGCCCGAGAGTTAAAAAAGAGGGTGAGGGAAAAATTTGACATAGAGTTAGAGGAAGAAGTCGTATATATAAATTGAGGTTTCAGCCGAATATAAAGAAAGGAGGAGTTATCGAAAAGTAGCTAAAGATTTTTAATAGATAAGGTGCAAAAGGATTTATCCTGAAGGATCGATCTGAAGGAGCTTTTTGCTGATGCTTTATCTTTTAGAACAACATCAGAAGACCGCCAAGGGTGTGTTATCTTCATTGGGTTTGGCGGTTTTGTTTTTGTTCGCTCTGACTTTGGCCGGATTTTTGATTGGTCCTTCGGCTGAAGCGGTAGGACTTGAAATCCAGCTTGATGAGAAAGACCGAAGTCTGGTTCGCTTCGGCCATCTACCCCGCCAGGCGGGGCTTTCCATATCTTCCGACTCCATCCCCCTTTTGAAAACTAATCTGAGAACCTCCCAGAAAGTCCTGGTGAAATACGAACATGGGTTTGTGAGCATAAGCGAAAAGCAGGGGAATTATCAATTATACAAACCCATATTTTTAACCCTTTCCGCATATAGTTCCGCTTCCAACCGGCTCCACATCGACCAGGAATGGAGAAAAAATCTAAATACTCATTTTCTACGAGGTAGAGGCAAATCTAAAGGACTGTTTGAATGGGAGATCCCGGTCAAGTTCCCCAAGGTGGTCTCCAGAATCATCGGCGAGGGAGGACCGGGGTTGAAGGTATCCGGGTACAGAAAGATCAGCTTTTCCGGAAGGAGTATGTGGGAGGATGATTTGAAAAACACCGCCACCTCCAGGCAGTCCAAGTTTCCTTCCCTCCATATGGAACAACATTCCTCGTTTACCATAAACGGCACAATTGGAAGCAAAATCTCAGTTAAAGTGGACCAGGATAGCAGAAGACACACTGATTTAGAAAATACCCTCCAGCTAAGATACAAAGGGGAGGAGGATGAGATTATCCAGACCATTGAAGCTGGCAACACCAACCTTTCTGTGAGAAGTGGGGTGGTGGGATACGGGGAGAGAAAGCAGGGACTCTTTGGAATAAAGACTACCGCCAGGATAGGAGGGTGGAATTTGACCATGATCACCAGCCAGGATAAGGGCTCCACCCAGAGGGCGGAGTTTAAGGCTGGTGCGGAGACCCATGCGTATAAGATCCGAGACTACAACTATCTGAAGCGAACGTTTTATGATCTGGGATATGCCCATGACTTTGCAGAAGGCGACTCCATCGTGGAAATCAAGCTGTTTAAAAGCAATAAGACCATAAACAGCAATACCGCGGAGAATCCTGCTCCTTTCGGTAACACCTATGTTGACCCTGAAGATACTTCTGCCTCGTATTCCGAAGGATCTTTTAGGAGGAGGTTTCAGGAGATCGATGCAAACGACTACTTCATACAAAGGGATCAACACTGGATTCAATTCTTTAGCCAATTGGGAACAGAGGACATACTGGCGGCCTATTATGAGGTTCTGCGATCCGATGGCAGAGTTGATACCGTGGGGTTTCTAAAAGACTCCTGCACCAGTGCAGAAGCAGAAACCTGTATGACGCTCAAGTTGATCAAACCGGATACCCCCAAGCCTACCGATTACACCTGGGAATACGAATGGAAGAATGTATATTTTCTTAACGATAGAAACATAGAGCGGGAAGGATTCCGCCTGGACATATATAAAGGTCTTCCCTACGCCGAAAACATCGAGGAAGATCCAAACTATCAGGACAGCACCCGGTATCTGCGAATATTCGGTCTGGATCGGTTGGATTTAAATGCCGAAGAGAACCCGGACGGAATCGTGGACTACAGGCAAATAGATTTTGGCTTAGGGTATCTCATTTTCCCCAATCGACATCCCTTTGCTCCCTATCCCAATATCAGCTTCACCGAAAATCCAGGAGACACCCTTAAGGACGAGAACAAGGTGGAAAGCATCTATTCCTGGGATGAACCGAACCAGCCAAGTGAGGATAGTAGATATTATATCTATGTTCAATCTTCCTCGCGTGCGTCTCAATTCCGGTTGGGTCATGCTCCCATAATCGAAGGATCAGACGTGGTGACCTTAAACGGCAGAACCCTGACCAGAGGGGAGGATTACACCATATTCTATGAGACCGGGGAGATTACCTTCATGAATCCTGAGGCTTCCAGCCCCACTGCCGAACTGAGCGTGGACTATGAATATGCTCCCCTTCTTATGCCTGAAAAGAAAAGCATGTTCGGGATGGTGGCAGAATATAATCTGGGCAGAAATTTCAGGTTCGGCACGGTAGGAATATACAAAAGTGAGAAGACCGCAGATGAAAGACCCCGGGTGGGGCAGGAGCCAATACGAAACTTCATCTGGGGAAGCAATCTTACCTTTACCTCCTCTCCTTTTTTCATCACCAGAATGTTGGGTAGCATACCCTGGGTGAAAACAGATGCCCCTTCCACAGTTACCTTTAAGGGTGATATTGCTCAGAGTGTGCCTAACCCCAACACCAAGAATCAGGCTTTCATTGACGATTTTGAGGGTTCCCTACAGTATACCGATTTAAGCGTTCGCCGGGGAATGTGGACCCTCTCCAGTCCTCCGGAAGGTAAAGATATTTCTGCAAGATGCAAGATGTGGCGGTTTAACCCGTATGATCAGGTGTCAATAACAGATATCTGGCCCAACAAGGAGGTGGAAAGAAATGAGGAGAGAACCAACGTGCTGGAGCTTAAGTTTTTCCCAAAGGAACCTCATCGCCCCTCCAATCAGGATTTTGATTCCAGTTGGGTGGAAAGAAGCTGGAATGCAATAATGAGACCTCTTTATCCCGGCGCATATGACCAGACCCGAACTAAGTTTCTGGAGATATGGGTTCATGGAAACAAAGGCATCTTACACGTAGATTTAGGAGAGATCTCGGAGGATCTGGACGGAGATAGAGTGCTGGACACCGAAGATAAGCCCCGAAATGGTCAGAGGGATGGAATTTTAGACGATGATGAAGATGTGGGACTTGATGGCCTGAGCGATTCAGAGGAGCAACAGATCTATAATTCCTCCTTGTCTGACCCTTCTGGTGATAATTGGAACTATGACGAAAGATATGATTACTCTCACATAAACGGCACCCAGGGCAATCGTAACGACCCAGACAGAGGGAGACGTCCGGATACCGAGGACATAAACTCAAACAGCGTGTTAGACCTGACCAATGACTATTTCGAATTTACCATAGATATAAGCAAAAGTGAATTTCTAGGGGACTTAAGCGACTCCTTAGGATGGAGACTTTACCGAATTCCTCTGAAGGATCCACAGAACTATGTTAAGGTGGGTGATCCGGACTGGAGCGAGATCAGATTTGCCAGATTATGGGTTAGCGCCAAAGAGAACTGTACCATAAGAATTGCTTCCATTCAACTGGTGGGAAACAGGTGGGAAAACATGGGCATATCCAGTTTAACCAACCGGCAGACTCCCCTGCCAGTCGGGACTCCCCCGGATGAGGAATTTGAGATCTTTGTGGTGAATACTCATGAAAATCCAGGGTATATTCCCCCTCCCAAGGTGGCAGGAACGCTCAACCGACGAACCGGCGTGAGGGAAAAGGAGCAGTCTCTGGCGCTCCGCTATGAGAACCTGAAATCTAATCATCAGGGCACAGCTTATCGGATATTATATAGACCTGAAGACTATACCAGCTATCGGTATTTAAAAATGTTCCTTCATGGCCCGGATGATCCCGGCGAAATTTTGTTTTTCCTGAGGTTAGGTTCAGACTCCTCCAATTTCTATGAGTTTCACACCCAGATTCATCCAGACTGGGACGAACGAAACGAGGTGGTCATAGATTTCGACCAGATCACTGCTCTGAAGGCCTACGCTTTGAACACGCGCCCCCCAAACTCTCGTGAGCCCATAGATACCACGGCTGGATCATATCGGGTGAGAGGGAAACCCACCCTTAACAAGATAAGATGGTTTTCGCTGGGGGTGATCAATGCCGATACCATCAACTTCCAGCCTGTCTCCGGGGAAATATGGGTGGATGAACTCCGGGTAACCGACATCAGAAAAGAAAAAGGAATAGCTGGAAGCATGAACTTGACCGCCAAGTTAGCGGATCTGGCAAATTTAAGCTTTTCGTTTAGGAAACAGGATAGCCAGTTTCGCAGTCTTACGCAGAAAAAGGAGAGTACCAACTCTACTATGAATTACCGCCTTAACCTCAACGGGATTCAGGTTCATAGATTTCTGCCTGTATCTTTGGGTTATATGCTTCCTGTTTCCCTAAACTATTCGCGAACGCTGGATCTACCCAAATGGAAGAGAGGCTCTGACATAGTATTGCCCAAGGATCTCAGGGAGAAGGAGAAGCGAGAAAGCACATCTTTGGGCATAACTTTTTCTCCCACTTTCAGTCATCCCACCACGAACTGGTTGGTGGGGCTCACTCTGAAAAGGATGAGCCATAGCTTCAACTACAGCACCTCCCGGAGCACCAGCTTGCAAACTCCGGTTCAAAGAAACAGCACCACCGGCATAAGCGGGGGTTACACTTTCCCACTGGGACGGGGACTATCTTTGAAGCCTTTCGGCTGGCTTAAAAGCGCCCTTGTTCCCAAAAGTTTCACTCAGATGAGCTTATCCCTTCTGCCTACCAGTGTGTCGGTTAACGGAAGCATTAATGAAAGCCGATCTCATACGGAGAACAATATAGGAGACATTTTTAACACCCTTAGCAAAACCTTCAATGGAAACCTGAATGCGCAAGCCAGCCCGATAAAAGGCATTCCCCTCACCTATGTCATGACAACCTCCAGAGACATAAGGGACCCAAAGACCATAAAATATTCCCTCAATCCCAAGAAAGCCCAGCTGGGCATAGAAACCAGATACTCCGAAAGTTTTTCAGCTAAATATACCCCCTCTTGGTTAACCTTCCTGGATGCCAGCTTCGCCTTCGACTCCAGATATAACGAGAACGCTGACAAGCTGAATTCCTATAACTTCGGAGGTACCAGAACAATCAGCAACAGCAACAACAGATCAGCCCGTTTTACCCTCAACTGGCAAAGACTGTTGGGAGGTGGAGGTCAGAAAAAAGAGGAGAAGAAACCCTCCTTTCTGAATCCGCTTAATCTGTTGAGAAAACTGACCCAGAGAATCGATCCGGTGAACCTGACTTATCGCAAAAGCCAAACCTTCAACAAAAGCGGCCTTCTGGCACGTCCCGGCTTGAACTATCGGCTCGGCTTTAGGGATGATCCCAAGGTGGGAAGGAGAGGTTCGGCTCAATCAACCGACCGGATCTCCACTTCAGAGAATTACTCTGCCAAAAGCGGGTTCAAGCTTTTGTCCACCCATATCGGGATGAACTACTCAAGAAGCGTCAGCCGAACCATAACCGCCACCGAAGCCACCAAGAGTGCCAGCACCCGTTTTCCTGATTTGGGCTTCAGTTTAGGTAAACTGGCAAATCTTAGGGTGTTTAGAAAATTCTTCACCAATCTTACATATAATTTAAGTTATTTTAGACAGGTGGATGAAAGAGGAAGTGAAAGG
>JAGMBK010000064.1 GCA_023129805.1 Candidatus Zixiibacteriota bacterium
GTGGTGATGCCTTGCTTTAACTTTTCCAGGGCGGCGGCTCTTAAAGTGAGCATACCTGCAGTTACAGCCTGTTCTCTTATATCCGCGCTGGAGGCTCCGGAAATAATCATCTTTTCAATTGCAGGAGTTAGGGGCATTACCTCAAAAATACCGATCCTCCCTGAATAGCCGGTATTATTGCATTCCGAGCAACCCCTCCCTTCATAGACTTTGAGATCTTTGATCTCATTGTCAGCCAATCCCAGCATTTGTAAAGTCTCTGAGGAAATTTGGACCTGATGCTTGCAATTAGGGCAGATTTTACGCACCATCCTTTGAGCCATGATCAACCTGACACAGGAAACCACCAGATAGTTGGGAATGCCCATATCGATCAACCGGTCGATAGTACTGGGGGCATCGTTGGTATGTAGTGTGGAGAAGACCAAATGTCCGGTTAAGGCGGCTCTCACCGCGATCTCTGCGGTCTCGCTGTCTCTGATCTCTCCCACCATGATCACGTCCGGGTCCTGCCTCAAAAACGACCTTAGACTTGCAGCAAAGGTCAATCCGATATCGCTTTTCACCGCCACCTGATTTATTCCGTCGAAATTGAACTCCACTGGATCCTCGGCGGTGGTGATATTGATGTCCGTGGTGTTGATCTGTTTTAAGGCAGAATAGAGGGTGGTGGTTTTCCCACTTCCGGTGGGGCCGGTCACCAGGATCATGCCGTAGGGAAGGCGGATGGTTTTTTCGAACTCCTTAAGAGAGTGTTGCGGGAAACCTAATTTTGTTAAATCGACGTTAACGCTCCCCGGATCCAGAATTCGCATCACCACCTTCTCGCCAAATATAGTGGGAAGAACGGATACTCTCAGATCCACCGCCCGATCACCGAACTTCACCTTTATCCTGCCATCCTGAGGCAATCTTCTCTCAGAGATGTCTAAATCCGCCATTATCTTTAGCCTGGAAACGATAGCAGCACGATATTTGAAAGGTAAGGGAGACATCTCTTGCAAATTTCCATCCAATCTGGATCTGACCCTTATTCTTTTTTCATAGGTTTCTATGTGAATGTCCGAACAACCTCTTCGAATGGCATCGCCGATGATAGAATCCACCAGTTTGACTAAAGGTTTATCCTGCACCTGGGATCTTAAGTCCTGCTCGGTGGGGGCCTCTTCACTCTGCTCAATCACCTCCAGGCCCTCCTCTTTCAGTCCCTTAAGTATCTGGTCGATTCCTCCGGTATCCTGGTAGTAGGTATCTATTGCCTTCTGGATGGCTTTCTCCGGGCTGATAACCGACTGAACCGAACATCTGGTGATAAACTTGATGGCATCTAAAACATAGATATTATTAGGATCGGAAATAGCCACTATCAGAGTCTTCCCTATCTTGCTGATCGGGATGACGTTGAACTTTCTGGCAATATCCGGGGGAATCATCTTCACCACCTCTGGGTCCAACTCGATATCTGATAACCTCAAAGCGCCGATATTCAACTGCTTTCCGATAAACTCTGAAAGCTCCTCCTCGCTGGAGAGTGCTCCCGTCTCAACCAGAATATCCCCTAATTTCTCTTTACTCTCTCTTTGTAAGTCCAAGGCCTGGGCAAGCTGTTCCTCCGATATCTTGCCCGCCTTAACCAGCATATCTGCAAATTCGCGTGACATAGCTTTCACCTAAAAACTTACTGAATATCATATCTATCCAAAGAGACTGTCTCTTTTGCCATTTCTTAAGATATATCCATACCTTTTCTACCTAACTGAGTGATATACTTTTTCGAGTCTTGCTTTTCTTGCTGCTTTTAAAACATCATCTTTCAGGATTGCTCAGAAAAGATATCATCCAGTCTGCTTTTCAGCGAATCCGAAAAATCTGAATCCAGGTCGGTTTTCTTCTCGCCTTCAGTTTGGCGGTTCTGACACTTGGCAGAAGAGAAAACCCTTTCCAGATTTCCAGTAACCTCTTTAGCATAAAGCCGAACCATGCCGATGGTGGTTCGATCATCAAAGATGACCGCCAGAATGGTCCTTTCTCCCACCAGAGTGATATGAATATGATCCTTCTTGCCCTGATGGAAAAGAACGGAAAACTCCGGCTCTCCCACCAGACGGGCGATCTCTCGGGTGGAGGCAAAGCTTCCGGCTAAAAGCGCCGCCAGAGCCGTGGTATCCAAAGATTGAGTGAAACCCTGACGAGTGATCAAATGGCCATCCTTGTCCACCAAAAGCACACACTTGGCTTGTGCATCTTTGATTAATCTGCTCAGAGCTTTCTCTATCTTCTCAACTTGCTCCTCATAGATTACCAGATCCTCCTGTCTCAATTTCACACCTCCGCTCTATCTATTGAAAAGTTTATTCAGAAAACGCAATAGGAAAAACCCTTTCGACTTGACCTTTTTGCCCGATTTTCCAGCAGACCAGCTTATTATGGTGGGGCTTTCCCTGGAGGGAGTCTGCTCCATCTTCGTCTTTTCTTCCTCTGTGATTTCTCCCACATCCAACTCGATTTCAGATCTTGTTTTCTGTTGAGTCTCTTGTAGTCCTAAAGTCATCTTTTCTGACAAAGGCTCAGGTTTTTTTTGAGATGTGGTGGTCACTGCCTGTGGGGTTGAACTCTCGACCGCAGTTGAGGAACCTGCAGCTGCTTCTACTTGTTTAGGTTGTGGCATATGAGAGAGGTTAAGCTTAGCCTGTACTTTCTTGACCTCCTCCACTTTAATCTCCCTTTCCGGGAAGAGCTGTTTACGTCTGGCTTGATCCAGAACCAATTTGCTGATACACTTCAAGGTATCAAACACACCTGCCCCCTTGATAGCAACAGTTTCGAAGTGGGGAAGTCCCTTGGGGTTTAATGCCTCCTCAAGCTCCTGCACCGAACTGATGTCAGTAAGGTCCCTTTTGTTATATTGAAACACTAAAGGAATCTTGTCTATGTTATATCCGTATTCTGACAAATTTTCCACCAGATTCTGGAAGCTTTCTATGTTCTCATCCATTTTACATTTCTGGGAATCGGCCACAAAGACCAAACCATCCACCCCTCTTAAGACCAGCTTTCGGGTGGCATTGTAATAAACCTGCCCCGGGACGGTGTAAAGCTGAAACTTGGTGGAAAATCCGTGTATTTTGCCGATGTCCACCGGAAGGAAATCAAAATAAAGAGTTCTATCCTGATCGGTAGCTAAAGAGATCAGACTCCCCCTGCTCTGAGATGGGATTTTTTGATAAACATATTGGAGATTGGTGGTTTTTCCGGAAAGTCCAGGACCATAAAAGACTATCTTACACCAGATCTCCTTGAAGGCATAATTTATAGATGCCATCTTCTGTCTCCATTTGGCAACTTCAGTCTGTCTTAAACGGACTTTTGGGCAAGCCTTATCTTCTCCGCCGCATTTTTTATCTCCAGCCGAACCAGCCCCACATTTACCTGAGGATCCGTGGTGACCGCCAAGATGCCTATCCCCACTTCGGTAAAAAACAACTTGCCTTTGCTGGCTTCCACGGTTATCTGTTTTAAATCCTCATTGGAAAGGCGTTCCATCGACTTCTTGACCGTGCCGACGATGGAAGCTGCCAAAGCCCCCACTGCCTCGTCTTGAAGCTGGGCATTTAAATCAGCGGCGATCACGATGCCGTCCTCTCCTACTATCATGCTGCCGTTGATCCCGGTAGTTTTGTTCAACTCCTCCAATATTTTGTACATATCATGCCTCCCCAACTTTTAGGATATTTTGCTGGTACTTCTCCACAAGAATTTTTTCTATCATTCCAGTGGCTTGTAATATTCGAACCGAGAGCAACTCATCCGTGCGGCGATCAGACACCACCACCAAGGTGAAGTTTTCTATCTGGTTTAAGCAAACCCACAGATCTGAGGTATGAATGCCAATTCGCTCTGAAGCCTTCTCCCCCATCTGGTGAAGTATTTGATCATTTGTCTCCTTCAAGCTTCGGACCAAAGAGGCAACCTTTTCGGTATCGAAATCGGGCAAAGAATCATTCGCCACCACCAGCCCCTCCTGATCTACCAAAATAGCCGCCTTCACCCCGGCATACTCTCTGAGGTAATGTAGAACGCTTTCTAAGCTACCTTTTCCTGCCATCTTAATCTCCCTTTGTGAGGGAATTGATCTTTTGCCATCTGACTTCTCTTTTGAGGTTTCAGGAGTGAAAGAAGAGGAAAGGAGTTCTGCAGTCCCTCGTTCAAACTTCATTGGCGTCTCTTTGGCTTTTTTTGTTTTTCCCATAGAGGATTCAAAAAGTGATTTGAGCACAAATGGAGACATTAAAGCTTGAAGAAGAAAAGCCGGCACATACTGGTAGATCCCCCGCTGGAGAGAGGAGAATAAAGGCAGAGAGAACATGACCAGAAGGAGGATACCAAATCCAATCCCCAACCCGATTCGATAACTTAGAGTTAACAATGCAAATAGAAACACCTTTGGAGCTGGTGCTCTGGAGAACATGACAAACAGGATTAGCATATACCAGCACAGCTCAAAAGCGAAAAGCGAAAAGGGTGACCAATCCAATTTCAGCCCGAAATCCTTGGGGAAGAATATCAGTGGAACCACCATGATAAAAAAGGAGACCAGAAGAATTCCTCTTATCTTCCCTCTGTAATCTGAACTCACTTTACCCCCTTTAACTCAAGGTTTCTGGAAAGGTGTTCCAGAAGCTCACCCACTCTCATCTTTAAAGCTCCCAGATTGGCTTCTGGGGCACAACATAATACAAAAGCTTGATTGTTGAATTTCATTATCCAGAACTCAAGGTTTTCCGTCTCTATCAAGACCTGTTCATATTCTCCGAACCCTATCCCGCATATCCCATCCTTCACACATTGGGTGATGCCAGTGGCGATTGCCCCGATTTGCTCTTTTTTGAAATTGGGGTTTAGCCTGCTCTCCAGCACCAATCCATCCCCTCCTACAACCAGCGCTCCCAATACACCTGGCAGGGATTTCAAATAATGCACCCCGTCTTTAAGATCTACCACCTTCTCTATACGCCAGCGTTCCTGCACCGTCATCACATCGTAGCCCGGCTTGTCGGTCCCATGGATCTTGCGAAAATCTGCTTTTTGCTTTATAGTCTTCAAAAGCTCGCCCACCACCTCATTTTCTGGATCGGTGGCTTTGAGCTTTTCTAAGATCTTTTTGGCATCTTTTATTTGATCTTTCTTTATGAGAATTTGAGCCAGAAGAAGCTCGGTGGCTCTGGTTCTCCCATCTGCCTGAACCGCCAAGGCAAGCTCCTTTTCCGCCTCGGAATACATCCCCCTTTCCATGTTAATCTTTGCCATCACCAGATGCCCGGGTCCGTAATGGAGATGAAGCTTTAAACCTCGAGTGCAGGCATGAAACGCTTTAGCCAAATCTCCCTTCTTACGATAGGCATCCGATAGGGCCGCAAAAATCATGGATTCGGGATTGTGGGATAAAATCTCCTCACATTTGGAGATTCTTTCATCCAACTGTGCAGTTGGCTGCATAAATCCTCTCAGCTTAAGTTACACTTCCCCCCTAAATCACAGATGCTACAAAAATTCACCTCCGACAAAGATACAACTCCCCGGGATGGATGTTTTAAGACAAGTCCGAAGAGCCTTAAGATTTAACTAATAGGTTTATCGACAGTCAAATTCGGTTACTTAACTTTGGTGGTTGAAAAAATGGGGCTAAGTCCCCTTACTTTCTGGGTTTGAGAGAAATCCGAAAGTTCATAAGACTGGTGAATTTAAAGGTGTCAGATCAGCTCAAGACTTTCTTCATGAAGTAAATACCGGAAGCTAAAAAAAGGATAAACAAAAGACGAAGTGAGGAGATTATGTTGGGGGAGACATTTAGAAGACCAACGCTTAAAGAAAAGCTAAGAAGCTGAGCCACAAACAGAAGGACAAAGGAGAGCGAAAAAAGATTCCATCCGGAAGCCAGCTCCCCATCCCTTAAGAACGATTTGACTCTCACTGAGATAAGAAAGCAGGCAAACGTCCCCACCAAAAGTAGGATATCCAAAAGTGCCGGAACCACCGACGAAGAACCAGAGCCGTGAACTGCCGCCCGGAATGTATCGGCACTTTCACAGGTGAAGGAGACCTGCGCAGAAAAAAATATTAACCCGAAACTGATAACACAAGTTAATTTTTTACTTATATTTCCTTTCAAGAACTTATGAAGTTTTTCTATAAACATCGCTGGCTTTTCTTTAGAGTTTTTAAAAGCTCTTCTTCTAACTCATACTCTTTTGCGATCCATCTCTTTTCGGCTACCACCTGGGCTGTCTCCTTCTTGATCTGAGAGATAACCTGACGAGTTAAGTTTCTTCCCAAACTTCTGGAGATGGCCCTCAAGAATTCTAAAAGCAGATCATTTAATCCATCCATCAGCTTGTGAAATCGGATGGGCTGAGGGATTTTATTTACCGAGCTTTTCAGATGGCGAAAATCTAAGAAATTCTCAGAACTCTCCAGTTTACTTAAGAGAGGGTTTAAAGATTTTTGGACATCAAAACATCTTTTTAAAATCTTCTTGGCTCCCTCTCCCAGTTTTCGGGAGGCCATCCTCTCAATGATCTGATAAGCCTGAGAGTATAGTTTAATTATCACAAACAAAAGGAGCTTCTGTTCGTTTATCTCTTGTTTCTTTATTTTTTTCTTCTCCCCTCCCTCAACCAACCCGGAGTTGATCAGGTTATACAACGCCTTACGGGTGTAAAATTCGCTCATGGGGCTTGTCTTCAAAAGTTCGTAAACAGTCTTTTCCCCATCCATAAAAGGAAGTAGCTGTATCTCATCTAAGGTCATGCTTACTGTGCCCGACTTTATCTTGGGATTTTTCACCATCTGAAGTCTCACATCCTCAGGGGGAAGGGTTTTTTGGATTTGTATCCATTCATCAATCCTCCTTGATCCCTCCATGATCACGTTCATGGTGTTGAACTGGGTGGTGATTTGGTCTGCAGGTGGCAACCTCCCTTCGTAAAAGATGAACTCGCCGGAATTCCAGCCGAACAGGTTATAAATTATCTCCTCTATCTGATATTGTAAGCATTCTATCAGCTCCTCTTTGGTTAAAACCCCCATCTCAAGGAGGATGGTGCCCAATCTTTTTGGGGTTAGCTTCTGAAGGTTTAAAGCTCTCTTAAGGTCTGGCTTGAGAATCTTCCTTCTTCTTAGTGCAAGATTTCCTAAAAGCTCATCTTCGCTCCCCAAAGAGGTAGCATAGACGATGTTTCCCTTCCTGAAATATATCTCTCTTTTCTGGTCATGCCGGGAGATCAGAAGCATCCCCGTCTTTCCTGCCGCGCTGATTAACTGAAGCAGGTCGGATAAAGGAACCGTCCGCAGATTTCCGGTAAGCCCCACTTCTTTGGTTTCAACATTCATGCTCAGAAATGAACTTGAGGATTAAATCTCTTAACCACAGACCTATCAACAAATGCCGATACTTTCATTCATAAAATACTAATCGGGAGAAAATTTATGACTCTTAACCTTCCCTGGCAAAAGATTTCGTCTGTTTTTGGGCTCCGAAAGGCTGGGGATGATAATATCTCACCACGCAGTGATTAAAAACATGTTTTTTTCAGAAGAGCACATCAAAAAAGCCAGAACCTAACTTAAGTTAGGTTCTGGCTTTTACTTCTATTAACTAACTCAGATGATATATTGGCTAAGGTTTTATAAACCAGAAATTATCTTTTGTCTCTTCCCCTCTTCTTCTCGGCCTTTTTTAGTTTTGTCTCTTTCTTCTGTTCCTTTACTTTTGTCCCATCTACTTCTTTCGGCGCCTTGGGCGAAGGGCGCACTTTTGCCGGCGCTTTTTCTGAAGGGACAGTGGCCTTCTTCTTAATAACTTTCTGTTCCCTTGCCTTTTTCGTTTTTACGTCCTTTTCCAATCGATCATCGATACCATTATTATTCCTGTCTATGAAGTAGTCATATCTCTCCTTGCTCTTTTTTGTCTCAGACCATCCTTTTGTTTTCTCTGATTTTTTAGGTGCGATCTTTTCCGTGGTTTCGGTCCTCCGGATAATTTTCTCAGAGAAGGTGCCAGTTTTATGCTTTACCTTTGTGCTTTTCTTTTCTTTGATCTCTTTGAATTCAGTAGGCTCTTCTTTTCTGTCTGAACTCTTGTTTTTGGGAGCTCGGTCGATGGCCGAGGCCGAAGAAAGGAAAGCCACTGTGGTCAGGATGCACACAAAAACGACAAATATCTTCTTCATCTCTCTCACCTCTCTTTAGTGAAACTCTTTTAGCACTCCAGTGATTTATGTAAAACCTAAGTCATAAAAAGCAAAATTTAGAAGGACTTATCTTAATATATCCTAACTTCGCCACTTGTCAACATATTTATCTTGGAGAACTCTTTCATTTCCTTCCTCTTTGTCTTACCGAAAAACCGAGGAACTTTTATCTTTTTCTCTTCCCCGGCTTGCTATCCTTTGTCTCCTTGACATGTGCTTTTCCGGAGGATCCTGTGGACCTGACGCCGGCTGATTTTGACACTCTTGTTTCTCTGGTGCTTATTTTTGCCTTACTAATCTTTGGTTTTGAGCTTTCGCTTTTCCGCATCTTCTGCGTTACCTTTGATGGCTGCTTCAGGCGGTTAAACTTATTATCCCTCACTATCTTTCTCGACGTTTTATCCTTGGATATTATTTTCTTTGCTCTTGCCTTTCTTTTATCCAGGGAAGTAGCTTTTTCGGAAGGCGAAGACCTCCGGATGCTTTTAGCTCTGGTGACTTTATCTATCTTATTCGGCTTTGGTTTAGCGGTAATACGTGAAGGAGCAGGACGATCCTTAAGTCCCCTTCGCTTTACCGACAACTCCTTTCTGAATTCCTTTTCTTTCTTGATACGTGAAACCTCAGCTTTAACTATTCTCTCCTTTTCCACATGCCGAACCGGTTTCACCAATCCGCCGATTTTGCCAATTCCACGCCTTCTTTTGGCTTTTTCCGCCCGGTAGCTTTTTTCTACAAACCTTTCCTCCACGTATCTGTACCTGTCATGACAGTCAGCCCACACGTGGATGACGTAATCTCTTCTCACGCGAAACCAGTCTCTCCATATCCAGCATCCATGAAACCAGAAACTCACGTAATGTCTTCCCACCACCAATGCGGGAATGGTTATGGGGGTGATCCCGTAAAACACTCCGTCAATCCATACCTCCACCCCCCAGGGATAATCGAAATAAACACCTCCCCAAATTATGTCGACCGGACGATCAACATATACTACCCGGGGCCAGTAATACCACCTGGGGTGTTGATATTCCACGGTGAACATGCATACATCCGATGCATAATCGTATGGAGCAATCTCAGCGTTTACCTCCGCCATGAATTCAAATGGATCTTCTCCATCCAGTTGGTATGCGTATATTTCACCCTCGTATGAATATTCACCTGGGAAGTTTGGAAGATCCAAAGGCTTAAGACTTGCCACTGCTTGAATGTATTCCACTCCTTCCGGTCCATTTACGGTCAAATCGTAATCATCAAATCTATCCGGAATTCTGTAAACCCTTCCACCCTCCACGTAAAGATCATCTCGTCGATCTAAAGGGTAAAGCAGATGGACATACCCTCTGGTGTCTATGTTATAGATCACCACGTAACAGTCACGCGAAGTTCGGAAATAGACCTTTATATCCTCACCCGGGTAGTAAGTGACTCCTTCCCCCTTATCCATCCACACCTCAATATCTAAATAGGGATAGGTGGTGACCCGATGCTTCACCCCGTAAGAGTCATCAT
>JAGMBK010000065.1 GCA_023129805.1 Candidatus Zixiibacteriota bacterium
ATGGTGAGCTTGTCGAACCATAAATCGAGCAACTACACATATGGTTTCTCAGGTTGGTAACAGACGCCCATCGCTTACCATGAAGTGTCACGGACGATGGCGTCTATTACTAACCAAAAGAAAACCGCAGGTTCTTAAAGAACCTGCGGACCTTTGTTGCAAAGAATTGAGATAAACCGAGCTAAAATTAATTTCTAAATCTACTTTGTTTCTTCCGGGTCAGTTTTTTTCGAGTCGGTTTCTTCCCCCTCTCTGACTTCTTCTGCCTTCTCTTCAGTCTTTTCTTCTTCTTCAACCTGACCAGCTTTCGCCTCCACCTTTTCTTTCTTCTTCTCTTTTGGCTTTGCTTCGCCTGTCTTTTCTGGCTTGGTCTTCTTTGCCCCTTTTTCCTTTTTCCCTTTTTTCTCCTCCTTGGGTGGCTTTTCTATCAAAAGCTCGACCACTGAAAGTGAAGCGCCGTCTCCCTTTCTGATGCCCAGTTTCACCACCCTGGTGTAACCACCCTGTCTATCATTGAATTTAGGAGCTATCTCGTCAAATATCTTTTTCACCAACTTTCTATCCCTGATCACATCATAGACCTGACGGTGAGCGTGAAGATCGCCTCTTTTGGCTAAAGTTATCAACTTCTCCGCTAATTTTCTAACCTCTTTGGCTTTGGCTTCTGTGGTTTTGATTATGTGATACATAAACAAAGAAGCCGCCATGTTGGCCAGCATTGCCTTTCTGTGGCTTTTGGTTCTTCCCAACTTCTTTACTTTTCTACCATGTCTCATCGGAACAAATTCAGCCTTTCACCCAAGTTTTAGAACCCGGACTCAAAATCAGTTACTCGCTCATTCAGCCTGATGAAAAGGTCCTGAATATATAAGAATTCAAAAACGAAACCTTAACCTCCTGCGCGCAGATCTTCTGAAGTCGAACTCCTTTTTCTTTGACAATCGAGCTTTCGTTTGTGAATTCCTGGCATTTTAACTTTCTGCTCTTATTCGTCCTTCTGGGGCTCTTTGTATTTGGATACATCCATACCGAAGTCAAGTCCCAGATCGTGTAAGATAGTATTCAACTCTGTTAAAGACTTCCTTCCGAAGTTACGGTATTTCAACATCTCCACCTCTGTCTTCTGGGCCAAATCCTCCAGCGTTTGAATGTCGGCGGCTCTCAGGCAGTTTGAAGATCTAACGGAAAGCTCCAACTCATCCACCTTGGTGTTTAAAAGATTTCGGATCCTCAAAGTCTCCTCATCCACCTCCTCCTCTTCCGCCATCACCAACTCCTCCTCCAGTTTGATGAAAAGCTGGAGGTGATCCTTTAGGATCTTGGAGGCGAAGCATAGAGCATCTTCCGGGGTTAAACTTCCATCGGTCCAGATCTCCAGGATTAGCCGGTCGTAATCTGTGCGCTGTCCCACCCGGGTATTCTCCGAAGTGAAAACCATCTTCCGAACCGGAGAAAACATGGAATCAAGAAAAATGGTTCCCACCGGCGCATTTGGTCTTCTATTCCGTTCTGCTGAAACATAGCTTCTGCCCACCCCGACGTCTATCTCCATCTTGAATTTTACATCTTCCGTTATCTTCACCAGATGCAGATCCAGATTTAAAATCTCGATTTCACCATCAGTCTTTATGTCCTTAGCAGAAAAGTCCCCTTTTTTGTTTGTCTCCAGAACTAAAGTTTTGGGTTCATCTCCATTAAGTTTCAGCCTTAGCCTTTTAACATTCAACACGATCTCAGTCATGTCTTCATATACGCCGGGTATGGTTGAGAATTCATGCAAAACGCCGTCGATACGTAAAGCTACAGGTGCGGTTCCCTGAATGGAGGACAGAAGGGCTCGGCGCAGAGCATTCCCCAGGGTGAGACCAAATCCACGCTCCAGCGGCTCCACGATAAACTTGGTATACGTATTGGTCATGTTGGATTCTTCTACTCCAATATCTTTGGGCATCTGAAGACTCTTCCATTTCATCCCTCAATTCCTCCTTTCAAGGAGAAAAATCTTTTTAAATTTCTGCGGCTTGATCAATTTCTTCTTTCCTTACACTTTTACCTATTCTTTAAAGAAATTACTTGGAGTAAAGCTCCACGATCAATTGCTCCTGAACCAGAAGAGGAATATCGGTCCTTTTGGGATACTCCAAAAGCTCGCCTTTCAGATGGGCTTTATCTAAGCGTAGATAAGGGAGATCTCCTGCGCGCCCTTCTCTTAAGGCTTGATGAATCACCTCTAACTTCTTGCCTTTTTCTCGGACAGAGATGATATCACCAGGCTTAAGCTGATAGGAGGGGATGCTGACAACTCCCTCATTAACCAGAAAATGGCGATGCAGGACCAGCTGACGGGCTGCCTTTCTGGAAGGAGCGAAACCTAACCGATATACTAGATTGTCCAGCCGACATTCCAGCATCCTCAAAAGGCTTTCGCCAGTTATACCTCTTTGTCTTTCAGCACGGTGAAAATAATTTTCAAACTGTCTTTCTAAGACTCCATAGATACGACGCACCTTCTGCTTTTCTCTGAGCCTCAGAGCATATTCCGATCCTTTTCTTCTCATCGCTCGCCCGCGCTCACCCGGAGAATAGGCTCTCCTCTCGAAGGCACACTTTTCACTAGAGCAGCGACTCCCCTTTAGGAAAAGCTTTTCTCCCTCACGTCTGCAAAGCTTGCAATTTGCTTCTGTATATCTTGCCATCTAACCTCTCCGTCTTAGATCCTTCAATTTCGGTCAAACCTTCCGAGCTAAATGGGACATATAATTGGCCTACTCTGAATTCCTCACACCGTTTCTCTATACCCTTCTTCTTTTAGGAGGACGACAGCCATTATGAGGAATGGGGGTGACGTCTCTTATGACAGTGATCTCGATCCCGGCCGCCTGCAGGGATCTTATGGCGGCTTCTCTTCCAGATCCAGGACCTTTCACCCACACCTCCGCCTTTCTCACTCCCCGTTCTAAAGCCTCCCTGGCAGCCGCCTGAGCGGCCAGCTGAGCGGCAAAGGGGGTGCTCTTTCTTGAACCTTTGAAGCCGAGCCTGCCACCCGTGGACCAGCAGATCAAATTCCCCTTGGTGTCGGTAATGCTCACAATGGTATTATTGAAGGTTGCCTTGATATGGGCTATTGCGTGTGAGCCAGCCACGCCATGTTTCTTTTTGCTCTTCTTCTTTGAGACCTCTGGCAATTTACTCCTCCTTCGAAGATAGTAAGTTTATCGAACTATGATCATTTGACTTGAACCCGAAAGTTCGAATTTTGTATATGATTTCTCTGTTTTATTTTGATCTTTTACCACCAATGGTCCTTTTAGGACCCTTTCTGGTTCGGGCATTGGTTTTGGTCCTCTGTCCTCGCACCGGCAAACCTCTTCTGTGTCTTAACCCTCGGTAGGAACCGATGTCGATCAATCTCTTGATGTTCATGGAGATCTCCCCTCGCAAGGCTCCCTCCACTTTGTAATCCGACTCGATTACCGAACGCAGCTTGGTTATATCCTCATCTATCAACTTATGCACCCGGATATCGGGGTTTACTCCGGTGGCCTGCAGAATCTTTTTGGAGGACGATAAACCTATCCCGTAAATGTAAGTTAAACCTATCTCTATCCTTTTGTCTTTGGGCAGATCTACTCCCGAAATTCTGGCCAACTTCTACCTCCGGTTTTTATCCCTGTCTCTGTTTGTGACGAGGATTCTTGCAGATCACCCGCAATATCCCCTTCCGCTTCACGATCCGACACTTTTCACAGCGAACTTTTATAGACGATCGAACCTTCATCTTCTTTTCCTTTCCCAATTGTTGACTTATTCGTTCTTAGCCCAGTCGACCTCTTCATCTTATCTCAGTCTCTGTCCCAGTCTCAGTCCAGGATCACTTGTATCGGTATATTATTCGTCCTCGGCTTAAATCATAAGGAGAAAGCTCAACCGTCACCTTATCTCCGGGGAGGATGCGGATGAAATGCATTCTCATCTTTCCGGAGACATGTGCCAGCACCCGATGACCGTTCTCCAGCTCCACCCTGAATAGGGCATTGGGCAACGGCTCAATCACCTTTCCTTCTACCTGAATGGTCTCCTCTTTTGGCACTGGTGCCACCTGCCTTTGGAATTCAACTGTCCCCGGTTAAAATCTCGGCTCCATTTTCCGTCACCGCCACGGTGTGCTCAAAATGAGCGGAAAGAGAACCATCACGGGTGATGACGGTCCAATGATCATCCTTGGTATCTATCGCATAAGATCCCATATTCACCATAGGCTCTATTGCCAATACCATTCCCTTTCTTAACATCACCCCTTGACCTGGAGCACCGAAATTTGGAATCTGTGGCTCCTCATGCATCCTTTTTCCGATCCCGTGTCCCACCAAGTCTCTTACCACCGAAAAACCATTTCTCTCCACAAAGGATTGGATAGCGTGAGATACATCCGACAGATACCCCCCTTCCTTCACGAACTGAAGAGCATTTTTCAAAGCCTGTCGAGTCACCCAGATTAGTCTTTTTGCCTCCGCCGACACTTCCCCCACCGGATATGTGAAAGCCCCATCGGCATAATAACCATCCTTGAAAACTCCGACATCCACGGAGACGATCTCCCCTTCCTGTATAATTCTCTCCCCCGGAATCCCATGCACCACCTCCTCATTTATGGAGACACAGATGGATGAGGGAAACCCTCGATATCCTTTGAATGCCGGATAGGCCCCTCGTTTTTTGATAAAATTCTCCGCCAACTGGTTTAGCTCTTTGGTTTTGATTCCCGAATGAATCCCTTCTCCGACCAACTTCAAAGTCTTTGCCAGTATCTTTCCGTTATTCCTTATTACCTCTATCTCTCTTTCCGTTTTCAACTCTATCATATGCAAAATCTTCTTTTTGTCTGAAGGTGATATGCTATTGGGTCTCAAGCACCTTCAGGATTTCTTTTAAAACCACATCCGGATTGGGCTCACTATTTATTCGAATCAATTTGCCCTGATGGTTGTAATATTTTTCGATGGGAAGTATCTGTTTCCGGTATACTTTCAATCTTTTGGAGATCACCTCCTCTTTGTCGTCTGCCCTTTGAAATAGCCTTCCTCCGCAGATATCACACACATTCTTCTTTCGAGGAGGCTTGGTATAAAGATTGAAATCGGCGCCACATACCGAACAGATTCGTCTCCCTCCTAATCTCTTCAGAGCACACTGGTCAGAAACCTTAAATTTCAGCGCAAAATCTATGCTTCTGTTTGAATCTGAGAGCATCTGGTCTAACCTCTCTGCCTGAATTATGGTGCGAGGAAATCCATCCAGTATGAAACCTTTTTTACAGTCCGGTTGGCTCATTCTCTTCTCAATAATATTTAGCATGACTTCGTCTGGAACTAATTTCCCTGTCTTCATAAAGGGTTGGGCTATTTTACCTAACGGACTACCGTGCTTTACCTCCTCCCTCAGGATATCTCCCGGGGAGATGTGTGGCATCCCCAGCTTGGATGACAAATGCTTGGCTAAAGTCCCCTTTCCTGAGCCAGGAGCTCCCAATAGTATCAAATTCATACTTTTCTTTCTTACATTCTACCTCTTATTCTTCCTTTCTTCATGAATCCATCATAATGTCTCATCAGAAGATGAGATTCAATCTGTTGAAGCGTGTCTAAAGCTACCCCCACTACAATCAGAAGACCGGTTCCTCCGAAATAAAACTGGATGCCCATCCCCCTCATCATAAAGTAGGGAAGGACGGCGATCATGGCAAAGAATGTCGCTCCTGGCAGGGTTATCCGGGTAAGAACCTTATCGATATATTCGCTGGTTCTTTTGCCCGGTCTGATTCCAGGGATGAAGCCACCATATTTTCTCATGTTATCCGCCAGATCCACCGGGTTGAACACGATGGCAGTATAAAAATAGGCAAAGAATATAATCATAAGCCCGAATATAAGGGAATACAGAACCGTCCCCGGCTGAAGCCAGGAGGAGAAGGTCTGCATGAACTCGCTGTTCGGGAAAAAGGAGGTGAGGGTAGCGGGAGCAAACATGATCGACTGGGCGAAGATTATGGGAATTATGCCAGCGGTGTTAACCGACAGTGGTATGTGAGTCGACTGCCCACCGTACATCTTTCTCCCCACCACCCTTTTGGCATATTGCACCGGTATTTTTCTTTGAGCCCGGGTGACCAAAATGATAGCTGCAATCACCCCCACCATCAGTCCGACTAAAAAGACCTCGGAGAAGAAGTGTCTCTGTCCCAAAAAAAGCATCCGGACCTCGTCTACCACCCCGCTGGGTAAACGAGCGATGATCCCGATCATGATGATCAAGGAGATTCCGTTTCCAATTCCCTTTTCGGTGATCTGCTCACCCAGCCACATGATGAAGATGGTGCCGCAGGTGAAGGTGATCATGGTCAGAAGCTTGAAGCCCAGACCGGGGTGGGGAACCACGTATCTCCCAACAGAAGGCTGCAGGCTCTCCAGAAATACCGCGGTTCCCGCAGCCTGCATGGCGGCGATCAAAACCGTGCCGTAACGGGTATACTGGGTGATCTTTCTCCTTCCCTCCTCTCCCTCCTTCTGTAGCTTCTGGAAATATGGTATCACCGCACCCAGAAGCTGCATGATGATGGAGGCAGATATATAGGGCATTATCCCCAGAGAGAAGATGGTTGCTTTTTGAAAGGCACCTCCCACGAACATGTCGTATAAGCCGAAAAGCGAACCTTTCATTCCCTGGAAGAACTCCCCTAAAGCTTGAGCATCAATGCCCGGGGTGGGCACATGCCCTCCCAATCGGAATACCACCAGGATGGCTAACGTGAAAAGAATCCTTTTCCGGAGCTCCGGAATTTTGAAAATGCTCCCGATGGTGCTTAACATTTTATAACCTCAATTTTGCCACCCACCGCCTCAATTTTCTCTTTGGCTTTTTTGCTGAAGGCGTTGGCCTGAACCATCACCGCTCTTGCGATCTCTCCTTCGCCCAGTATTTTGACCGGAAGCTTTATCTTCTCGATCAATCCTGCCTCCTTCATTATCTTTGGAGAGATCACATCCTTGACCGATTCTGCGGATTGGGAAGTGACCTTAGATAAGGCAGACAGATTCACAATTTGAAATTCTTTACCGAAGATATTGGTAAACCCTCTCTTGGGGACTCGTCTTTGGAGAGGCATCTGTCCACCTTCGAACCAGGATCGTTTTTTGGCTCCAGATCGGGATAGCTGGCCCTTGTGTCCCCGGGTGGATGTCTTTCCATGACCCGATCCTGGGCCTCTGCCCACTCTCTTTCTTTTCTTGCTTGAACCAGAAGCAGGGGAAAGATTTCCAATCCGAATCTTTCGTTTTACTGTAGATGCCTTTGTCAAATTACACCTCCCCGCCTTCGGCGGGATTTTCAACTTCCACTTTGAGCAGGTGCTTCACCTTCTCAATCATCCCTCGTATTTGAGGGGTATCCTTCTGTTCCACGCTCTGGTAAAGCTTCCTGATTCCCAAAGCTCTTATGATCTGCTTCTGCTTTTTCGTATACCCGATGGCGCTTTTTATCTGCGTAATCTTCAACTTACCAGCCACTTTAAACCTCTCCAAAAAATTACTTTTGGATCTGGATCTTAGGACCTTCTCATCCAAAGAATTACTAAAAATCCCAAATCTTTTTTGCTCAAGTTTACGGTTGCTTTTCTTGGTGCAACTCCTTCAGATTTTTGTGGTCACCTATCGTTTCCTCTCACTTTCTCTTAATCGAGCTTTCTCCTTAAGCATCCTCAGATTCAAAAGACCGTTGACCGTGGCTTTGACCACATTATGGGGATTGGAGGAGCCTAAGGACTTAGTTAACACGTCCTGAATTCCGGCTGCTTCCAGCACTGCCCGGGCAGGACCACCGGCGATCACACCGGTGCCCGGTGAAGCTGGTTTCAAAAGGACCCGGGCGGCTCCAAATCTACCTATCACCGGATGAGGAATGGTGCCATCCACCATGGGAACCTCCATCATGTTCTTTTTTGCTGCCTCAGTCCCCTTGGTGATGGCAACGGAGATCTCTCCAGCTTTTCCCAACCCGATCCCCACTTTCCCGTTTTTGTCTCCGACTGAAACTAAGGCAGTGAAAGAAAAGCGCCTTCCCCCTTTGACCACCTTGGCCACCCGATTGATGTAGATGACCTTCTCGGTAAACTCTAAAGATTGCTCTTCGTCAAATCTCGCCAAAAATCACCTCTTCTTTAAAAACAGTTCATTTCTTTTCGTCCTCTTCTTCTGGCTCATAAAACAAAACCAGATCTCCTCTGCTGATCATAGGGTTAGAACCCCAACCCTCCCTCTCTGGCTCCTTCGGCTAAGGATTTGGCCCTTCCATGATATGGATACCTGTTCCGATCGAACACCACACAGGTTACGCCCAGTTTTTTTGCTTTTTGAGCCAAAAGGAGTCCCACCTTCTTGCTCACCGCGGTCCTGGTATCCTGGGGTTTGATCTGAGACCTCACCTCAGAGGTGAGGCTGGAAACCGCGGTCAAGGTGCGCCCGGCTCTATCATCCACCAATTGAGCATATATCTGCCTTAAGCTCTTATACACACATAGCCGAGGTCTTTCCGAGGTTCCAAATATCTTTTTTCTCACCCTCCTTCGCCGTCTTACTATCTTCGCTTTTTTCAATCTTTCCTGTGTAAGCATAGCTCTCACCGTTATCCGAACCACATATCCTCAACTCTTAGGTAGCCGTTTTGCCAGCTTTCTTGCGCACAATTTCCCCTTCATACCTGATCCCTTTGCCCTTGTACGGCTCGGGAGGACGGAAGGATCTGATTTTCGCCGCCACCAATCCCACCAGCTGTTTATCTATCCCTGAAACTTTTATCTTATTGGGTCCATCCAGCTCTATCTTTATGCCTTCAGGTGGAGAGAAGAGTATGGGATGGGAAAAACCTAAGGAGAGATTCAGCTTCTTTCCCTTAAGCTCGGCTTTGTATCCGATCCCCTGAATCTCCAAGGTCTTCTGATAATCGGAGGTCACTCCAGTCACCATGTTAGCAATCAGAGATCGGGTCAGACCGTGGAGTGATTTGTGAAACTTATCATCCGATGGTCGTTTGATCACCACCCTATCTTTATCGGCCTCCGCCACCATGGATGGATGGATTCTTGAGGTCAACTCTCCTTTAGGTCCGGTGACCGTGACTTCGTTTTCCTCTATTTTAACCTTCACCCCGGAGGGGATGGATATGGGCTTCTTCCCTACTCTGCTCATTTTTTCCTTTCAGCCATACTCAGAATTTACTGCTCAAAAATCACCACACCTTAAAAAGGACCTCTCCTCCTGCTTGAGCTTCCTTGGCCTGAAGATGAGTCAAAACACCTTTGGAGGTGGAGAGGATGGTGAATCCAACCTCTCGTCTCATCCGATCCAACTGTTTTTTATCTGCATAGATCCTAAGGCTGGGCTTGCTGATCCGACGAAGTCCGGAGATGAAGCTGCTATTCTGGTGATCATACTTTAAGAAGATGCGCAAAAGATTCTGTTTGTTATCTTCCACCTCCACGAAGTTGCTGATGAAGTTGTGTTCCAGAAGCAGTTGAGCGATCCTCTTCTTCATCACCGAGGAAGGAACATCCACCTTTTTGTGTTTTGCCTTACAGGCGTTTCTTATTCTGGTCAACATATCAGCCAGAGGATCAGTGGTCTTCATGAA
>JAGMBK010000066.1 GCA_023129805.1 Candidatus Zixiibacteriota bacterium
GGGATTTTCAACCTAACCCTCTCCCGCAGGGGAGAGGGGACTTCATGAATTTACCCCTCCCTTGATAGGTTCGACAAGCTTACTACAAGTGGGAGGGGGCGAGGGGGAGGGTGATAATGTCAATTTATTTAATTCGTTCGCTATAATAAGGCGGAAAAGATGGGATTGGAAGAGCATATACCAAGTGGTCTGCTTCTGACCACCGTGGAAAAAGCAGTCAACTGGGCCAGAAAATCTTCTTTATGGCCGTTAGGTTTCGGCGTAGCCTGCTGTGCCATAGAGATGATGTGCACTGCCGCCTCTCGCTTTGATATAGCGCGTTTTGGAATGGAGGTCTTCAGGTCTTCCCCTCGTCAGGCGGATCTGATGATCGTGTCAGGACGGGTTTCCAACAAGATGGCTCCCGTGGTCCGACTGCTTTACGAACAGATGTCTGAGCCCAAGTGGGTCATCGCCATGGGTGCTTGTGCATCCAGCGGAGGAGTGTTTAACAATTACGCCATTGTTCAGGGGGTGGACAAGATCGTGCCGGTGGACATCTATATCCCTGGATGTCCACCCCGGCCAGAACAGTTGCTCGAAGGGATCATGAAATTACATAAGAAAATAGAGAAGGAGTCATTGAAAAGAGGTTCAACGGTCATTTGACTCAACTGAGATTAAACGGATTTAACGGATAAAATCGGCGGAGCGTTGAGTTGGAAAATCCAATATTGACAAGATTAAAAGAAGAATTTCCAGAGTCAATTCTGGAGGTTGCTGAATTTCGAGAGGAATTGACTATTGTAGTCAGGGGAGAAGATATTGTTCCTCTTTGTGGTTTCTTACGAGATAATCCGGAGTTCTCCTTTAATTTTCTTTCTGATTTGTGCGGGGTTGACCGTCTCGGAAGAAAGCCCAGATTCGATGTGGTGTATCATCTTTACTCCTTGGACAAAAATCATCGATTGAGATTGAAAATAAAAGTGGAAGAGGGCGAAAGCACACCTTCAGTCACCTCTGTCTGGAACACGGCGAACTGGCATGAAAGAGAGGTGTTCGATCTGCTTGGAATAGAATTCGATGGCCATCCGGATTTAAGGAGAATAGTGCTACCTGAAGACTGGGAGGGGCACCCCTTAAGAAAGGATTTTCCATTGACCAGAGAAGAGGTGACGTTTACCCATAATAAAGACCGTCCTCCAAGGATAAGTCAATAAGATGAGGGAGCTAATTCGAAAAAAAATATTGCTGGAGTGTCAAGCCCCGCCGAGGCGGGATCTACGACTTTAGCTTGACCTGAAACTGTTTGTAAGACAACGTGTTTTTACCATGGTTCGCCTAAAGGCGAACACTCCAATTCGATCATTAAAGTAGTTTTTTAGAGACATCGAAAGCAAGAGAGGTAAAATGTGAATCCGCAGGCTGTGAATAGAATTGAAAGAATCGACAGCCACACCATGATCCTGAACATGGGTCCCCAGCATCCCGCCACTCATGGTGTGCTGAGGGTGATTTTGGAGCTGGACGGAGAGACCGTGGTCAAAGCTACCCCGGACATCGGCTTTTTGCATACCGGCATTGAGAAGACCATGGAGAGCAAGACCTATGCTCAGGTGATTCCTCTTACCGACAGGATGGACTATGTGGCATCGCTTTCCAACAACTTGGCTTACCTTTTGGCAGTGGAGAAGCTTTTGGATATTCAGGCTACCCCGAAGGCACAGTTCGTCCGGGTGCTTTTGACCGAGTTGACCCGAATTGCCAGTCATTTAGTCTGGGTCGGTTCTCATGCCCACGATATTGGTGCCATGAGCATGCTTTTGTATGCTTTCCGGGAGAGAGAAAAGCTTCTGGATATATTTGAACTGTGTTCAGGCCAGAGGATGATGACCTCCTATTTCAGAATCGGTGGGCTGGCTCAGGATATCCCGGATGGATTTGAATCCAAGGTCAGGGAAGTCTTAGATACCTTTCCAGATAGGATAAATGATTACGAAAATCTTTTGACTAAAAACCGCATCTGGCTCAATCGAACCGTGGGAGTGGGAAAGATCTCTGCTGGTGATGCCATCGATTGTGGTGTTTCAGGTCCCATTTTGCGGGCCTGCGGTGTGAAGTGGGATATCAGAAAATCCAACCCCTATTCTGGATATGACAGGTTTGAGTTTGACATCCCTACGGGAAAAAACGGAGACGTGTACGACCGTTACTTAGTCCGCCTGGAGGAGATGAGGCAGAGCCTAAGGATCGTCAAACAGACTTTAGATGGAATTCCAGGGGGAGATTTTGTAGCCCGGGTCCCCGGAGTGGTGCTTCCTCCCAAGGAGGAGGTTTTGTCCAACATAGAAGCTCTGATATTCCAGTTCAAATTGGTGGTGGAAGGATTCACCCCACCGATAGGGGAGGTGTATCATTCCATCGAATCTCCCAAAGGAGAATTAGGCTACTATATCGTCTCCGATGGATCAAACAAACCTTACCGGGTGAGGGTGAGGCCACCCTGCTTTGTCAACTTAAGTGCCTTACCAAAAATGATCGAAGGAAGATTGATCGCCGACGTGGTGGCGGTCATTGGAAGCATTGATATTGTGTTAGGGGAAGTGGACAGATAAAGGCGTTTAAAGTTTAAAGTTGAAAGTTCAGTTAAATGCTGAATGAAACTGTTCAAAAGAGAATTGCTGAGTTGAAGGAGAAATTTCCAGAAGGAAAAAGTGCCATCCTTCCTGCCATGCATGTGGTGTTGGAGGAGGTGGGTTTTTATAATCGGGATATTCTAAAGCAGGTGGCAGAACTTCTTAATTTAAGTGAGATGGAGGTAACTGAGGCCGTCTCCTTTTATACCTATTTCCCCAAACAGGGAGTGGGCAAATATCATATCCAAGTGTGCACGAACGTTTCCTGCATGCTTTTAGGGGCAGAACAACTGGTGGATTACTTAGAGGAGAAACTAAAGATAAAAGTTGGGGAAACCACCCCGGATGGTCTTTTCACCCTGTCCGCGGTGGAATGTCTGGGCTCTTGTGGCACAGCTCCGGTGATGCAGATAAACCAGACCTATTACGAAAATCTGACCAAAGCCAAGGTGGACAAAATAATTGAAGACTTGGGAAAAGGGGAAGAGATTTGAGAAGCTTTCTTAGAAGTGCTAAACTGGAGTGCACCCCGCCGTTGGCGGGGTGCGAAGTTGTTTTAAGTTTTAAAAAAGCAGAAGCAAGCTTCTGCACTCCAAAAACCCTAGTTTGGTGATAAAACATTGGAAAAGATTTTGTTTAAATATATAGACGTTCCAGATCAATATAAAATCGACACCTACATTCGAAATGGTGGCTATCGGGCTCTGCCCAAAGCTTTGAAGGAATATACTCCGGATGAGTTGATTGAGATGGTGAAAAAATCGGGCTTGCGGGGAAGAGGGGGAGCTGGTTTTCCTGCTGGGCTTAAATGGAGCTTTGTTCCCAAAGATTCGCCCAAGCCCAGGTTTTTGCTTTGTAACGCAGATGAGGGTGAACCGGGAACATTTAAAGACCGGGCTTTGATCGAAAATGATCCTCACCAGCTCTTGGAGGGGATCATCATCGCCTCTTATGCCATAGGTGCGCATAATGCTTTCATCTATATCCGGGGAGAGTTTGCCTTTGGAGCCAAAAGATTGCAGGAGGCAATAAGAGAGTCCTATCAAAAAGGATACCTGGGGAAAAACATCTTGGAATCAGGCTTTGATCTGGATCTGGATGTGTACAGGGGAGGAGGAGCATACATCTGCGGAGAGGAGACCTCTTTGATGGAATCGGTTGAGGGGGGAAGGGCAAATCCCCGACTGAAGCCACCCTTCCCCGCTTCGGTAGGACTCTACAAAAATCCCACGGTGATCAATAATGTGGAGACTCTGTCGAATGTTCCCCACATCGTGTTGAATGGGGGCGAGTGGTATGCGAATATCGGGATGCCCAAAAGCACCGGCACAAAGATATTCTCCCTTTCTGGTCACGTGAAGCGGCCTGGGAATTATGAGCTTCCCATGGGCGTGACTTTAAGAGAGTTGATTTTTGAGCATGGCGGAGGCATAAAAGATGATCGCCAGCTTAAAGCGGTGATCCCGGGTGGAGTCTCCACTCCGGTTTTGACCGCTGAGCTTCTGGATGTGAAGATGGATTTTGAATCCCTTTATGAAGCCGGGTCACTTTTGGGGTCGGGAGCCACCATTGTGATGGATGAGTCCACCTGTATGGTGAAGGTGGCTTATCGCATATCCAAATTCTTTGAGCATGAGTCTTGTGGCAAATGTGTCCCCTGCAGAGAGGGAACTAGATGGATCAGACAGATCATGCAGAGGATTGAAAACGGAAAGGGGAGAGAGGAAGATATAGATCTCCTTCGCGACATCTGTGCCAATATAGCCGGGAAGACAGTCTGTCCGTTGGCCGATGGCGCCGTGGTCCCCATTACCAGCACCATTGAGAAGTTCCGGGATGAGTATGAGTATCACATAAAGCACAAGAAATGCATGGTTGATTTGGGAGAAAGATTTGTTTGAAGCGGCCAATGGTCAACGGATTAAACAGATTGAACGGATCAAATAATATGGTGACTTTGACCATAGATGGAAAGAAGGTAACGGTGGAAGAGGGGGCCACCATTCTTAAGGCGGCGCAAGAATTGGGGATAGAGATTCCCACCTTCTGCTTTCATGATAAGCTGGAGCCGGTGGGTTCGTGTCGAATGTGTCTGGTAGAGGTGGAGAAGATGGGGAAGCTGCAGGTTGCCTGTGCCACCCCGGTTTCCGAAGGGATGGTGGTAAAAACTGATACCCCCCGGGTGAGAGCCGCCAGAAAGGGTGTTTTGGAGTTTTTGCTTATCAATCACCCGTTGGATTGTCCTGTGTGTGATAAAGGGGGAGAATGTGAGCTTCAAAACCTGGTATTCAAATACGGCTCAGATAAAAGCAGATATGTAGAGGAAAAAAGAAGATTTTCCGTTGATCCCAAATCCAGATATGATGATCTTACTGTTGGACCACAGATAATAAGAAATATGAATCGTTGCATCCTGTGCCGCAAATGCGTTCGATTTCTAACTGAGATCGCAGGAGAGGTGGATCTGGGAACCTTTGGGCGGGGGTCAAAAACCGAGATAGGTGTCCTTCCTGATATTCCAGTTGACAATCCGTATTCAGGAAATGTGGTGGAGATTTGTCCGGTGGGTGCTTTAACTTCAAAATCTTTCAGATATAAGATAAGGGTCTGGCAGACTGAAACCACACCATCGCTTTGTCCTCTTTGTGGAGATGGTTGTAACATCAAACTATGGGCAAAGGATGATAAAATCTACCGCATCACTTCCAGAAGGAATGACTTGATAGATGAGGGATTTTTATGCGACAAAGGTAGATTCGGATTCGAATTCGTTAACCATCCTGACAGGTTAAAACATCCCCTGATAAAAAAAGATGGAGAACTTTCACCTGCTGATTGGGATGAGGCAACCGAGCTGGTGACTTCAAAATTTGGGACTACAAAGAAGCAATCTGGTTCGGGTTCCCTGGCTGGGGTAGGATCGACAAAGCTCACCAATGAGGAGTGCTACATCTTTCAGAAATTCTTCAGAGTGGTGCTTGGAACAAATAACATAGATCATCGAATCAATTCAAAACATCTTCTGCCCAGCCCCACGCTCAAAGCTAACCAGCAAGCTTACACCATGACCAATTCAATCAGCCAGATTGAGAAAGCGAAGCTGATTTTCGTGTTGGGTTGTGATCTACAAAAGGAGCACCCCATAATAACCTTAAGGGTGATAAAATCAGTCAGGAAAGGCAACGCCTTGTTTCTGGCAAATCCAGAAAGCACCCGGTTAAATAGATTCGCTCAGGATGAGTTGCTCTACAAGAAGGATACCGAGCCAGCTTTGATAAATGGTGTAACAAGAGAGATCATAGAGGAAAAACTCTTTGATACTGATAAGACGGTCCTCTCTGAAAATGAGATGGAAAAGCTGAGAGGCAAAGTCCAGTCGCTTGACAGCGAAAAAGTTTCGCAGGCAAGTGGCATTGCGCTAAACCAAATCAAAAATCTGGCTCACGCTCTGGCAAAAGCAGAGAGCATCATGATTCTTTGTGGTAGAGAGATAAGCTCCCATCCACAAAATACTGAGATAATCGACTCTCTGCATGATCTTTTACGTTTGACCGGACATCAGGACAAGGATAACTGTGGAGTTAATCTTTTGTGGCAAGGCTGCAATTCCCAAGGAGCTATGGATTGTGGGGTTCTGCCGGATAGGCTTCCCGGATATGTCGATATTTCGGATGAAGTTTTGCGAAAAAAAGTTGAGGAAATATGGAAGGCGAAGATTCCGAGAAATCCGGGATTTGATTTTAATCTCCTGCTGGAAGCGGCTCATCAAGGGAAAATCAAAGCCATGTATATCGTAGGTGCAGACCCGGTGAGTGAATATCCAGATAGAGATTACGTGAAGGATGCACTCAAGAAACTTGATTTTCTGGTGGTTCAGGACATTTTCTTAACTGAGACCGCCAAGTTAGCACATGTGATTTTACCCGGAGCCTCCTTCGCTGAAAAAGACGGGACCTTCACTAGTGTGGAGAGAAGGGTTCAGAAGCTGGGCGAAACATTCGATCCTTTGGCAAATTGCAGGGCTGATTGGTATATCATCTGTATGTTAGCGCAAGCCATGGGATACGAATTTGAGTACACCCCGCCTGCACAAATTTTCGAAGAATTGACCCGGGTTTCGCCGATTCATTCAAATTTAAGCTGGGAAGATTTAGGTGAAAGCGGAAAACAATGGGTAATTGAGGAGGGAAGATGAAATCACATTTTAAGGTACATTTCCCCACCAAAGGAGAGTGTCTAAGACAATCAATAGAGATAGGATTAGATAAAGAGTGGAAACACAAAAGCAAGGAGTTCCCAGACACAGTCAAGGGGAAAGGGGTATACGTTCTTTACACCAAGAACCCTAAGGAGATATTATATGTTGGGAAGACAGCAGGGAAGACTATGTACTTTGCGAAGCGTTTATTTAGGCACGCAGCAAAGTCTGCATCCAGAAACTCAAAAGTTTACAGAAAACTTAAGAATATGAGAAAGTGTATCTACGTGGGACTGATCGATGTTGAACAGATTAAAACCTTTTTCTCTGGGGAAAGGCTGAGCAACTCAGGGTACATTGATATATTCGAACAAATAGCCATTCATTTTTTGCGGCCAAAGTTCCAACGAGACAAAGAATGGTAGCTAGCGTGGAATCAAAAATGTCTGCGAGATCCAAATAGGACGTGAGTTTAGTTGTGTCGGGATTTTGTAATCCCGACACAAGCTTGGGCTTCGGGAATACAAATTCCCGAAGCAACAGAAAGTCTATGATTTCATAGTGATTCAGGAAAATATGTTGGCATTTGTTATCATCACTTTAGTTAAAGTAGCAGTGGTTCTGGTTGTTTTTCTTCTGTTGATCGCTTACCTGACCTGGCTGGAAAGGAAGCTTTTGGGGCATTTTCAGGTGAGGTTGGGCCCCATGCGGGTGGGACCACATGGTCTTCTTCAGCCTATCGCCGATGGCATAAAACTTCTGTTCAAGGAGGATATTGTTCCGGCGAATGTGCATAAATTCATTTATAATTTAGCTCCTGTTTTGAGCTTCATCCCCGCCCTGATAATCGTAGCAGTCATTCCCTTCGGATCTGGGATAAAAATTCTGGGATACGAAGTCGACATGGTGATCTCCAACTTTAATATGGGAATACTTTACGTACTTGCGGTCAGCTCCCTGGGGGTATACGGGCTGGTTTTGGCGGGCTGGTCCTCCAACAACAAATACTCGCTTATCGGAGGGTTGAGATCTTCCGCCCAGATGATCAGCTATGAAGTATCCTTGGGTTTTTCTCTTATCGGTGTTTTGATGATCGCCGGATCTTTCAGCTTGGTTGACATAGTGAATGCACAGGATAAGTTTTTCAACTGGTTTATCTTCCGCCAACCGCTGGGATTCATCCTGTATCTTATCTGTGCTATTGCCGAGATCAACCGGACTCCCTTTGATCTCCCTGAGGCAGAAAATGAGCTGGTGGCAGGATACATGACCGAGTATTCGTCCATGAAGTTTGCCATGTTCTTTTTAGGAGAGTATGGTAACATGATAAACGTTTCTGCGCTGGCGACCACTCTGTTTTTGGGCGGGTGGCACGGTCCGTTTTTGCCACCGGTGGTCTGGTTTCTGATAAAGATGGTTGCGTTTCTTTTCTTCTTCGTCTGGATAAGAGCTACACTGCCCAGATTCCGATATGACCAGTTGATGAATTTCGGCTGGAAGGTATTGCTCCCCCTGGCGCTGCTTAATATTTTCGTCACGGCGGTGATAATGATATTGTAAGAAAGGTTCAAAAGTTCAAAAGTCAAAAAGTTCAAACGTTTAATGGTTCAAAGGTTCAATGGTTCAAAAGTTCAAAGGTTCAATTATGTTTGATGTTTTGAAAACCATATTCTGGGCGATTCCCAGGGGATTGTCGGTCACTTTCAAATACCTGCTTTCCCGACCGACTACGGTAAGATATCCAGAGCAGAAACTGACGCTTCCTCCACGATATAGGGGTCTACACTATCTGGAAAGAAACGAGGATGGGTCGGAGAGGTGCGTTTGTTGTGGTTTGTGTGCCGCCGCTTGTCCCTCCGGCTGTATATACATGGAGCCAGCAGAAAACGAATTTGGCGAAAGATATGCTAAAGTGTATGAAATAAACGAACTAAGATGCATATTCTGTGGATATTGTCAGGAAGCCTGTCCCAAGGAAGCTATCTTTTTAGGAAAAGAATATGAATTCTCCAATGACCGGCGGGAGAAGTTGATATATGCCAAAGAGGATCTTCTGGTAGCTTTGGACAAAAAGGATCAACGGATTGGTCAACGGTCATTTGACTCAACTGAGATGTAACGGATTGAGCGGATCAGTTAACGGATTAAACAGATGAGAAAATGGAGCTTTTGATTTTTTCCATACTGGCGTTGGTTGCGGTTGTCTGTTCTATTTTGGTGATCAGCCAGAGAAGCCCGGTGGCAAGTGCGCTCTTTTTGATAGCCACCATGGTAAGTTTAGCCATACTTTTTCTGATGCTGAACGCCGCGTTTTTAGCCACAATCCAGATCATAGTCTATGCCGGCGCCATCATGGTTTTGTTCCTATTTGTCATTATGCTTTTGAATCTGCGAAGGGACGAATTCGGTCCGGAGAGAAGAAAAGCTCAGAGATTTTTTGCTATCTTGTTTGTCTTTCTCCTTCTGATCGGGATTACAACCGTTATTGAAGTGGGGGTCTTTGGCGTCAAGCCAGCCGAAACCGTTTCTGAAGCTACCATCCCTGCTGGCGTCGAACCTTTAGCCCAGCTTCTATTCACCAAATATCTTCTTCCCTTTGAGCTGGCGTCGGTTTTGCTTCTGGTGGCAATAGTGGGTGCCATAGTTATGGCAAAAAGAAGATTATGAAGTTTAGCTTAGATCGATGAATCCACGCAACGCAGAGCCGTGAAGGCTCTGCTAC
>JAGMBK010000067.1 GCA_023129805.1 Candidatus Zixiibacteriota bacterium
GATTTGGTCACCATGATCACCGGCAGATGCGGACTCTTCTCCTTGATCTCCTCTAAAGTAGCTAAACCATCCTTGCCCGGCATCATCTCGTCCAAAAGGACCAAATCGAAGTCTCTGCTCCCCACCAAAGCCACCGCATCGTCTCCATTGGATGCTTCGGTCACCTTATAACCTTTGGACTCCAGAAAAATTATGTGCGATTTTAACTGATCGATCTCATCATCCACCCATAAGATATGCTTGATCTCTTCTTTCATGATTATCACCACTCCTCATATTGGCTCAAGATAAAAATGCAAGACCTCTAAAGCATTGATTTTCAAAGTATAATTATCTGGCGTAGCCCCGCCTTTGGCGGGGCTGGCAAGCCGTAAAGGCTTGCCTACGCGGCTATGGTAATTCTATATGAAAAACAACACATCTATTGTAAAAGCTACTTTGAACTGGCTTTAGTTTTTATCGGATCGAGACAAACCTCAAATTATCAGATTTTCTCCTTCCATCTCCTCGGGCTTTTTTAGGTTCATCAGATGAAGGATAGTTGGTGCTATGTCGGCAAGTTTTCCATCTTCTTTTAATTTCCCCTTAAAATCATCCATCACCAGGGCAAAGGGCACCCGATTGGTGGTATGGGCGGTGAAGACCCCGCCATTTCCCGGATCAATCATCTTTTCTGCATTACCATGATCCCCGGTGACTAAAGCAATTCCATTCACCTCCCTTACTGCGGCTATCACCTCCCCTACACACTTATCCATGGTCTCAACGGCTTTAATCGCTGCCGAAAGGACGCCGGTGTGTCCCACCATATCTGGATTGGCATAATTGAGGAGGATAAAATCATATTTGTTAGATTTTATCTCCTTTGTCACCTTTTGGGTGACCTCGAAGGCACTCATCTCCGGCTTTAAATCATAGGTGGCAACCTTTGGCGAATGGACCAAAATCCGGTCCTCTCCCTCGAATGGCTTCTCCTCTCCTACATTGAAGAAAAAGGTAACGTGGGCGTATTTTTCGGTTTCGGCGATGCGAAGCTGAGCCTTTCCCTCTCTTTCCAGCACCTCTCCCAAAATGTTGGTGAGCTTAATTGGAGGAAAGGCAACCTTACATTTCAGTTTCTCATCATACAGTGTCAGGCTGATCAAATCGATGGTCAGATTGTTCGTTCGGGGAAATTCACCGAAATCCTGATCAGTTAATGCGTAAGAAAGCTGGCGGGCGCGGTCTGCTCGAAAATTGAAGAAAATTCCCACATCGCCTTTTTTGATCCTCCCGTTTTGCGGATTATCGCTGGCCCTGACCACCATGGGGACCATGAATTCATCGGTGACATTTTCCGTATAGGATTTCCTTATGGCGCTGATCGCATCGTTGGCCTGAATCCCTTCACCATTGACTATAGCTTTGTAGGCTTTTTCCACTCGATCCCATCTTTTGTCTCTATCCATGGCATAATATCGTCCCGCCACAGTGGCTAATTTCCCTATGCCCAGCTCCTTAAATTTATCCAGAAGCTCTTGAATATATCCTGCTCCTGCCGTGGGGGAAGTATCTCTTCCATCCAGAAATGCATGCACAAAGACCTTTTTTACTTTCTTCTCTTTAGCCAGCTCCAACAAAGCATATAGATGATTAGGAGAACTGTGCACGCACCCATCCGAGACCAAGCCTAAAAGATGCAAGCTTGCGTCTCTTTGTTTTGTCGTCTCCATCCCTGCCACCAGCACCGGATTTTCGAAGAAGGCTTTTTCCTCGATTGCCTTATCAATTCTGGTAATCTCCTGATACACCACCCTTCCCGCTCCCAAATTGAGATGTCCCACCTCGCTGTTTCCCATCTGTCCCTCCGGCAGACCCACATCCAGACCGGAGGCACCCAGAGTGGTGTAAGCGTATTTTACGAAAATCTCATCTAAATGGGGCTTGGAAGCAAAGGCTATGGCATTTCCCTCTTTTTGAGGACTCAACCCATATCCATCCATTACCAGAAGCAGAATCATAAAGTCACCTTGTTTTGCCTGTGAGTCAATTGGTCTTTTGGCACTCCCATGACGTCATTAAATCATTTACGTGACAGGACGAGAAATAGATAAATTAGGCACCCTAAAAATTATACCACCTCTCAGATGGAGGTAGTCGCCCCAGACGGGTAATCAAGAAATGCAGGCTGAGGCTCATTTGAGTCAAATGACCTGCGGCTATCCCGAGAGAGCGGTAGCCGCACCCTTTAGGGTGCGTAAAACACACGCAGGCTAAAGCCTGCGGCTACCGGATGAGGTGGTAGCCAACCATATGAGCGAAATTCACACCTTTTGAATCGATTGATGTTCCTCCACATCTCAAGAAAATTTCTGAATGACGGTCTTTTGATTTGTTATGGTAACATCTGAACCATCAGAATGTTTCAAGTGGCGACATATGAAAATCCACCTTTCCACCATCGGAAAATGGGGCAACTCCCCATTAATATCCAAAACAATACAAAAAACCGTCCTCTGAAGCTATATAGATTTTTCCATCATAATGGGCAGGTGAAGATGAAATCATTCCCCTGGTTTGATATTTCCACAGAAGCTTCCCCGTAAAACGATTCAAAACGTAAAAATTGCCGTCATACGATCCAAAAAAGAGCTTATTACCCACTGCGACGGGAGAGGAACGGACCAAGCCCTCAGTTTCAAATTTCCAGCTAAGTTCTCCGGTCTTCTGATTCACCGCATACATGAAATAATCATTTGATCCAATGTATACCAGAGTCTCAGCAACCGCGGGAGAGGAGTATACATCGGCTTGGGTCTTAAATTTCCATATGAGAGCCCCATCTTTTACATTTAAAGCATAAAGATTTCCGTCAACCGATCCAAAGAACACCATTCCGTTCTTTATAGCCGGAGAGGAAAAGATGGCACCTTCTGCTTTGAATTTCCAAATTATCTCTCCACTCTCTATATCCAGGGCATATAAGTAGCCATCAGTTGAGCCAAAACAGATTGCTCTTTCACCTGGGGTGGATGAAGAATGGCCATCACAGGCTGGGGTGGAGATGACGGAAGCAGAAGTCTCAAATTCCCAGATCACCTCACCCGTGTTTTTGTTTAAAGCCCATAAGATACCTGAGCTTGATCCCACAAAGATTTTGTCTCCGCACAGGGCAGGAGATGAGCACAAATCTCCCAACTTCTTTTTCCACAAAATCTCCCCGGTTCGGAGATTTAAGGCAAAGAGAGCTTCCTTCCTCCCTTTGTCCAGACCAAAATAAATTCTAACATCCTCCCCGCAGGCTGATGTGGAGACAGGTGAAGAGACCTTGTATACTCCCAGGTCTTTCCCGAAGAGTGCGTCGAGAAAATGCACTCTTTTATCCAGCGATCCGATGACCACAATCTTGCCAACAACAATCGGCGATGACTTCAAAGGTCTTTTGGCATCATATTTCCATAAAAGCTTATTCGGCACCACAATGGTCGAAAGAATGTATGCGGTATTCTGGCAGTCTCCCCGGAAATTTTTCCAGTCGGACAAATCATTAGAACGAAACTTTTTGAATTTAAACCCACCGGCACATGAGACCGCAAGAAGCAAAACCAAAAAAAGGAGGTGAGGAAAAATAGTTTTTCTCATCAAAAGCTCCATCCGAAGAAGAAGTCAAAATCGGTTTTCTTACCTATCTTTTTGAAGTCGGTGGTTCGAGAGATATCAAAACGGAGAACCATCACATACCCTATGCTTATCCTGGCTCCAACTCCAAAGCTTCCGTAAAGCTGATCAAATTCATCCTCCCATGCATTTCCCGCATCGAAAAATAAAGCTCCTCTGATGGCATGGAAGGATATCTTCCCAAAGGGAAAACCTATGGAGAGATTGTCGATTAAAGGATATCGCAATTCGTTATTCACCAGGATTAGATGTCTCCCATAAAATGCTCTCCGGTCATAACCTCTCAAAGACCAGCTCCCTCCCAGATAAAGTCTCTGGGGCTCTTTGCCACTGGACGTGAAGCCCATAACTCTTATAGCGTAGCAGCTATTCTTTTTTAATCGGATATACTTTCTGAAATCGCACAGGATAAGTTTGTTATATGCCTGGCCTTTATTCAAATTCAAGGTAAGACCCAAGGTGAAATTGAATCTGGTGCCATCGATGGGTCCCACCAAATCCCAGATACTGGTGTCCAGAATCCAGGAGATATAGTTGGTGGAGAGAAGCGCCTTTCTCTCTCTGTTTTGAATATAAACATCCCGATCGGACTGGCGTAAGAAAAAGCGGGCATCCACCCTTTTGAACTTGGATAGCGGATAGCTTGCTAAAGCCAGCCCCCCATATTGTCTTTCCGTATAAAAGCCATAATATTCGTCGTAATACTCATCCTTGAGATGGAAAAGCCCATATCCGTAGTTGAGGCGATGGGTTTTGTTAATATAGGTTACGCCAAAATTGAAGCTGGAGAGAAACTCATCTGAGGAGCGGGCACTGTTGCCCAAAAGGAAAAAATATTGATGGTTTCCCAACATGTCGGTAAATGCCGCCTGAAATCCTCCCACCGTTCCATAAACCGCATCATACGATATGACCGATTGAGCGATATCAAAGGAGAATCGATTCTTATATTTCACCGATCCGCTCTCTTGATCTCCCTCTATCTTCTTGGGTGTCCATGATGGTTTGGTTGCGTGAAGGGATAAGTTTGTCGCCCCGGAGAAATCAGCATATCCAACCACAACGCTATCCAAGCTCATCTTATGTATCTGAAAACTGTATCTCTGGTAAGCGGTGAAGAAGATGGTCTCACCGTCCGGGGAGAAGCTGGGATCAAATGCACCGGTCAAAAAAGAGGTGAGCTGGCTGGTTTGAGATGAGTCGTTTTCGGGACCGAAGGATAAAAGATAAAGGTCATATGAACCATTCCGGTCAGATGAAAAGACCAAACTTGTGCCGTCCGGCGACCAATCCGGCGCCAGATTATGGTGGGGACCAGAGGTCAAGGGGATGATTTTATTCTCCGGAAGGGTCAAGAGAAAAAGATTCAGAAAACCATCCTCTCCCCAAAGACCCCGATCAGAGACAAAGGCGATGCGTTTCCCATCCGGAGACCAACTGGGATCCTGCTCTTCATATATGTCGTTGGTCAATCCAGTTAAGAGCTTACTTTCAAGGTCATATGAATAAAGGTCAGAATATCCATTCTTGGTAACCCCCACAAAAGCTATATTTTGAGCATCTGGAGACCAAGTTGGGGAGGAAAGCTCAATTAGGTTCACAAACCTCTTTTTTTCTGTAATCTTTCTTTTCGCTATATCATACACATATAACACATCATTCTCATGACTCTTGGAGACGAAAGCAATCTCGCCATCTTTGGAGACTCCGATCTTGCTCTTCAGAAGATGCAAGGATTCAAACTGGGGCGATCTTTCTCCTTTGATCAGGGTAACTGACTTTTTCTTCTCCCCTTCCGGCGACATCATACAGATGGAGGAATACCCTAATTTATTTGATTTGAACACCACCCAGTCCTGATCGGATAAGAAAACCGGCTCCGGCTTTATGTTTATCCCATCAAAGGTGAGCTGGGTGGAGATGCGGTCTGGGAGGTCTTTAGTTTTTATCTCTGGGAAATATTTTTTCTTCAAGGAATATTCCCACTGTCTCCATACCTCTTTTAAGCTCTTGTTGAAAGTCAGTCGGAAGACTTCACTAAAGTTGGTTGCCTTCCAGTAGTTTTCAAATAGCAATCCTATCTTGTCATCTCCGTATTCTTTCTCCAGATGAGCACAAAACGCCTCCCCGATTTTGTACATCAAGTAGGTTCCATATACCTGATAGATATCCTCCAGCCGGAGAAACCTTCCAGAGATGACTAAATCTCTGATCATCATATCTGCTTCGCTATCCCACTTCCTGGACCAGTGTTCAGCCAGACCCTCCTCAAACCACAGGGGCAGACCGGTATAGTTAAATCTTTTGTGAGCCCTCATCACATAAGGGATTTTATGCATGATGAAGGTGTGAACCAGCTCATGCTGGATCACCCGGGCAAAATTTGAATATGACCCGTCAAAGGGGATGACCATACGTCCTTTTAAAAATTCGGTGAAGCCGGCAACGCTTTCTGGAAGTAGGGAGGGGATGATGTTAGTTTGGGCAAAATAGTTGGGGGAGCTGTAGATCACCAAGGGAATTTTTCTTTTTATACGATGATTAAACTTATTCTCCAAAAACCGGTAGCTTTCCTCTGCACAATTAGCCGCAATCTCAGCAATCTCCTTTTCTTCCGTATAAAAATAGATCTCAAAATGCTGGGTGGTCAAAACCTGCCAATCGAAATTGGTGTACTGGATCTTATTCTTGCCAAAGTAGTATTGCCCATAGGAAGAGTTGGAGAGTAACAGAAAAAGAACTATGAGAAAAGCTAATTTTTTCATACTTTTTAAGATAACAAATCCTGAATAGAAAATCAACTTCGCCGAATCAGAAGTTTGCATTCACTGATGTGGTATGACTGATTTCTCCAGAAGAGTTAATTATCCACTTCCCTGAACTGGTGATCGAATGCGGTCAAAGAAAAATTGGGCTTCCTCTTAGATCATGGGATCTTGGCGGACGTGGAGATATCAGTTTATGGTTTTTGAAAAAGCAGTCGTCTATTGGGACGTCATTTTCACCCAAATGGGTGGCTTTCTCTATTTAAGAAATTACATGAATGAAAGCCACAAGCTTTAGCTTACGATTTTGCTCTTTATGCTCATCCTCCGATCCGTAGCCTGATGGTTATCCTTGTTTTTGCTTTCTATTATGTTCAGCACCCGATTAGCCGACTCCCTCACCCTGTCTTTCACCAAAAGACTCTTTAAGCCTTTTAAGCCCTTTCTCTTCTTTTTTACGAATTTTTCAAGCTCACTTGTTAACTCAGGTGAGCCTATTTTCCCCAGAATGCTCAAGACGGCAATCTTGATCTCATCCTTTTGTTTAGAAGCCTGGTATCTTATTGTCTTCTCTTTCTCCCATAAAATATTTAACAGAAAATTAACCGACTCCTCTCCACCGATTTTGCCGATGGCGGTAAGAGTAATGATCTTGTCTTCACGGTTTTGTCTAAAATGCTCAATTAACGATTTTAAAGACCTTCTATCGCTCAACATGCTGAGGCACCTGATGGTACTTCTGCGCACTTCATCCTCTCTGTCGTTTAGAAGGGTTAGAAGAACATCCACCGATTCTGGTCTGCCAATCTTCTCCAAGGCTTTAACAATCTCCAGCCGCACTCTTATGTCCGGGTCCTTACCGAGTTTTGACAAGGTTTGCACGCTTTCCTCATCCGGTATATTCCCCAGAACATAGATGGCGTTTCGCACTTTATACCATTGTGCATCTACCAGAAGTTCGGTTTCCTTTTTTCTGATGAAGATGCCAGGATTTGATAGAAGAGCGGAAAGAGCGGATACCGAACTTTTTCCCAGTCGGTTTAGCACCCTCAATGCGCTCATCCGGGCGGTTCTATCATCCAGGGTGAAAACATCGGTAAGTCTTTCTGCCACCTTATCCTTGTCCAGAGATTCTAAAATCTCTTCAGTTAGCTTTATATCTTGACAAGGAGCTCCTTCTTTCATCTGGGAGATCAGGATAGCAAGCGTGGCGTCATTGGAGACCTCTCCGATGAAATCCTGAGCGATCTTTTTCACCTCCTGAGGACAAGCTACCTTGGGGCTCAAACGAGCGTTGTATTCAAGCAATATCTGGTGTGCCTCTGTGAGTTCCCCTCGCTTAATCATCTCTAAAAATATGATCTTCAAAAGGTGGGAGCTGTGCTTCAAGATGCCTTCTGGCATGAGCTGGTCTTGGACCATTTCATATAATCGATCCTTGATGTATGAGAACTCAAACTCCATCTTCTCCTGAATAAAGTGGCTCAATGCCCTTTCCAACGCGGAAACGGCAAAACTTCTGGTCTGGGTGTCCTCAGAATCCAACCTTGAAAGAAGTTTGTCCATAGCATTGGATTTGATTTGGCTGTCCTCTGAGCTTATCACCCTCTGCCACAGGAACATGAATCTCTCAAAATCCACCTCTTCGGTCCCCGGTTTCTCGATCATCTTTATCAACTCATCCAAGACCTCCTGGCTTTTCAGCCACTTTTCTTCAAAAAGGAAGTCTAAATGTTTTTTCTCTATTATTCCATGCTCGGAGAGCATCTTCTTTACCTGTGGCAGAAGTTTCTTCTTCTCCCTGTCTTCGAGAAGCTTATGCACCAGGTCCACCACCTCATTCAGTTCGGAGCCTGAATCTTTTGATTCGAGTTTCTTCCAGCTTTGCTCCACACTGGATGCCAAAAGGCTTAAAACCTCGTCATCTGAAAGGCTTTTTATCTGCTTTCCAATCTCATCTGTCAATTGTTTTAAATCTATTTCAGAGCCAAATTCTTCCCCCAAGCTAACCTGTCTCCCCGACTTATTCAAAACGATATCTCTCACTAGGTCGGGGTTGTCTTTCATGATCTTGGAGATTTGAGCCTTCAGATCTGCTCCCTCTACCACTGCTGCTTTTACCATCACCTCATCTTCAGTCACCAGCTCATACCTGAGTTGATCAACCCTTATTGATTGGATTTGATTTCTTTTGAGAAACTCGGGAAGATTTTTGGACGGGGCATCTGTGTTCGATGGTTTTACAAAAAAGCTCAAGAACTTGCCTAATTCCTCTTTGGTAAGACCTTTAGTGAGACTCAAGCTACTTATGTTCTCGTTATTAAACTCCTCCATCAACCTCTTTAGGATGTCCGAACCTTCTATGTTCTTTCCGTTAACCACGATTCGGTCTTCCACCTGGCTAATGGTGAAATGGTTTGTCTCTTTGAATATCTCCTGTAGGGCGGAGAAAAGTTTCTTTGTCGCCTGGAGGGTAGCCGGATGACCAGGGGGATACATCTCTAATGTCCTGATGGCTCCATTTATCTGCTTAAGCACATGAGCATAGTTGGGCTTGGTGGTAACTTCCATACGTTAAACCTTTGAGTTTTTGAACTTAATTAATAGTCTCCTTTTGTTTTGAAAAAAGGAGGGGTGTCGATCCAGAACCCCCCTTTTGTTATAATCGACACAAATCTGCTCGGTTTTAAAACAAAGTTAACTGTCCGAAACCCCCGCCGTTGGCGGGGGATTTCGGACCTACAAATGCCCCGTCCAGGCTTGTGCGCAGTGGTGAACGTTTTGGTCAAAAAAGCAAGACCACATACCATTTTGCTCCTTTCGTTTATGGAAATGTTTAAGAGTAAAGACATTGGGATTAACCTCGGTGTTAGCCCTTATAAGGGCGCGTGAAAGTCGATCTTACGATGGGGCCAGGTTAAAGGAACTGTTGAAAAACCCAAACTGGAGTGCCCGTATGGGCGGTTTTCCCTGGAGTTTAAGTGCCGGTGGCATAAGAACTTCTATATTTCAAGAAACCGCGAAAGCAAGCTTTCGCACTCCGAAAGCACTTTTTCAACAATCCCGTCATGGTTTACACTGAGGACAAACAAAGTTATGGGATAG
>JAGMBK010000068.1 GCA_023129805.1 Candidatus Zixiibacteriota bacterium
AATTGCTGGTGGCTACTGCGGTCTTGACCGGCACTCGCATCAGAAGATACATCACCGGAACTTTTATTATTGCACCCCCCACCCCTAAAAGCCCGGAGACGTTACCGGCAAAAAATGAGGCACCCATGCCCAAAGGAAGATGAGTTGTTTTGTACGATCCTTCCTTATAGTTTAAATTGCCTATGTTTTTCATCTCATCTCCTATGTATCCATCGGATTTTTTCCGTAACATTGTCCAGGCAGTGCAGGCCAAAAGAGCGGAAAAGAGGATACATAGAATCTGAGGTTTCATGATACCCGCCACCACCCCTCCGGCAATGGCGCCCAGTGTGGTTGCCAGCTCCAGAGTCATCCCCAATCGTATGTCGGTCAGATGTTTTTTTACATACAAACTTGCCGCTCCAGAAGAGGTGGCGATCACGCACACAAGAGATGCTCCAATAGCTTCCCTCATAGGCACTCCGAACACTAAAGTCAACATGGGAATGATAAGGATTCCCCCGCCTAATCCCAAAACCGAACCCAAAAGCCCGGCAAACATCCCGCCTAATGCCATAAAGAAAAAATCAGACATTTTATCTTCGCTTCCTTGATAGTCAAGGTTGGTCGGGGGTTCCCTTCAGGATGAACCCTAACTCCCGACCGTTGAGGTTCGGGGTGACGGCACCCCGAACCAACGGCTAGGTTTTGAATTGGTAGCCGCACCCTTCAGGGTGCGAGGAAGATACGCAGGCTGAAGCCTGCGGCTACCGCTTTCTACTTAATTAATAAAAGAACCTCTAGATGACGTCATCAGTTCGGACAGAGCAATTCCTGATATTCCTCCGGATTGGACAGAATCTGAATTGCCTTTTCGTGTCCGCCAGGTTCGTATGAATGCATACGCATCCCCTGACCTGGCGGGAGAACCAGTCATCTTAAAGAGAGAAGTTCCTTATACTCCTCCGGATCAGACAGAATCTGAATTGCCTCCTTGATCTTGGGATGGTGCTTAAACCACACTCCCTCATACTTGGCGCTTTGTCCGTAAAGCTTAACCAAGATGTTTTCCTTTATTTCGGATTTTAGATACTCCTTGGATTTAGCAAAATCATTTTCCTTCTCTGCCCTCAGAAGCTTTTCCAGCTCCTCTACCCGTTGAATTATTGAGCCCGATCTTTTCTCCTCCTCTATTGCCTCTTTCAATTTCTCTAATTCCAGCTCAGATGAGGTCTGATAGTTGAACTCCTTGGTCTTAAGAAATTGTTTGAATTCAGAAAGCATGGCCTCATCCACCTTAAAATCTCTGGAGAGCTTAGGATGGGTGGCGGTGTAGTGGACGGCGAAATCGAAAAATGAGAGCTTAGCCAAAAGATTGTATTCCAAAGGCAAAAGATCTTCATAGGGGACGACAACATCCGGTGCGATTCCCCCATCACCATAAACCACTCGTCCTCCCTTGGTGAAAAACTTTTGCCTTATCCGGGTTGAATCTGAGTCACCACTTCTCTCCTCTGAATCCTCCTCTAATGAAGCTATCATGCTCTGTAAATCCTCTGGTTTCTGAATGCTTCTCCCGGAAGGTATATAGTATTTGGCGGTGGTCAGCTTCAAACCAGAACCATCTTTAAGTCGAATCACATTCTGCACCAGACCCTTGCCAAAGGTGGTATCTCCGATTATTATTCCTCTATCCCAGTCTTGAATGGCTCCCGCCACGATCTCCGATCCAGATGCCGATCCCTCGTCCACCAACACGGCTAAAGGAAGCTCAGGATAAAGAGGTTTACCGAACGAATGAAATTCCTTGTTTTGACTTTTCACCTTTCCTTTAGTCTCCACTACCAGTTTGTCTGGCTCAAGGAAAACACTGGCAACTGCAACGGCTTGAGTGAGAAGCCCACCCGGATTTCCTCTCAGGTCCAGAATCAAGCCTTTTATGTTTTCTCGCAAAAGCTCACTTACCGCCTCTTTGAGCTCATCGGCTGAAATGTCGGAGAAACGATTCAGTCTGACGTATCCGATTCCTTCACCAGCTACGCCATAATAGGGGACTGCTCTTATGGAGATTACATCTCTTTGGATAGCGTATTCCATGGGCTCACCGATCCCTTCCCTTTCAATGGTGATATGAACCACTGTTCCCTTCTTTCCCCTGAGTTTGGCAACCGCCTCCTCCACGGTGATGCCTTTGGTGGAGACGCCTTCAATCTTTACTATCCTGTCTCCAGCTTGAATCCCCATTCGCTCAGCCGGGGTGTCTTCCAAAGGAGAGATGACTGTGAGCCATCCGTCCTTGATGGCGATCTCTATCCCCAATCCCTCAAACTGACCATGAGTGTCCTCCAGAAGAGCATGATACTGTTTTGGATCCAGATACTCCGAGTATGGGTCCAGGGTTTTTAGCATCCCCTTAATTCCCGCCTTGATCAGATCTTCGGAATCAACATCCTCCACATAGTGAGAGTTTACCACCGAAGCCACCTGGCTGAATTCCTCCAGATTTGCGTAAAGATTGTCGGTTAAGGCATAAACCAGTCCCCCGATCAAAAGCCCGATTATAGCTACACCCAAAAACAGAGCACCTTTTTTGATTTTCATGTATTCTCCCAGCATAATCAACCTCCGGATATCTTGCTTATTCTATTTAGATCATTTTAAATGTAGTTTCTAAAAGTAAATACTTTCAAGCAACCACTTCGCAATATTTGCCTAACCCTGGATTGTATTATTTTGTGGTTGAAGCTCTGGTTGGGGCAGGGGTTTAACCCTTGCCCCAACATAAATGCCCAATGAATTGGGCAACTACGAGCATCGAATTTTTATCAGATTCGGAATGGATTAAACATTCACCCCCGACTAGTCTGACTTACCTATCGGAAGACCTGCTCGATTTAACCAAGAAAGAATCCACCACCTTCTTCACCTTTTGCCAGGTTTTATCGATATTCTCCGTTCCATCGATGACCTTTATTCTTTTTCTGTTCTGTCGGGCAATGGTTAAATATCCTTCCCTTATCCTCTGGTGAAATTCAAATCTCTCCTTTTCCAGACGATCTTTGTCTCTTTTTTCCTTCTTTCTCCTTTTAAAGGACGTCTTAACCGGCACATCTAAAAGTATGGTCAAGTCCGGCAAAAGTCCGAATGTGAAGACTGAGTTTAAGTATTTTATCATCTTTTTATCCAAACCTCGCCCATAACCCTGATAGGCTAAGCTGGAGTCTGAGTATCTATCACAGACAACCACTTTACCCTCTTTTAGGGCGGGTGAGATCACCCTCTGGGTGAGCTGAGATCTGGCGGCTTCATACAACAAAAGTTCGGTCACAGCGGTCATCTCTGAGTTTTTTTTACTCAGAAGGATTCTTCTAATTCTTTCCGCTATCCTGTCTCCTCCCGGCTCCCTTACCAGAATTACGTTATACCCCTTTCTTCGGAGGTAGAAGTCAAGCCTACGCGCCTGGGTGGTCTTACCACAGAAATCTATTCCTTCAAAAGTTATGAAAAATCCAGCCATGATCGAAGATATCTATTGTTTCCTTTTGGGATGAATTTTTAAAGAGCAAAATTCAAAGAGAAAAATTCAAAATTAAACTGCACCGATTTTAACTTTTGCTTTTAAAATTTTAATCCTTCTTTGATGGCGGCGGACGGCGGACTGCATTTTAGCTCGCACCGTCGCATAGAAAACAAAGAGGTGGCATAAGATTCCAACCACCTCCCTGAAATGCTTTAGCTATTTCTTAAATAGGGTTCTATCTTCTCACCGGTTTCTTGGTTTTCAAAGGTGCAGCCTTTTTTGCTTTTTTTCCATATTTTCTAATGAATTCTTCAGTCAGAACGCGTGCTTCCTCATCCGTATGCTGCTTGGGTGGCGATTTCATGAAATAGGAAGATGGGGCATCCATGGCTCCAGAAAGTTTGTGATTTAAAGCCAACCTGCAGCATCTCACCGCATCTATCACTACCCCGGCGGAGTTAGGTGAGTCCCACACCTCTAATTTAAACTCCACATTCAAGGGAACGTCACCGAAGGTGCGTCCTTCCATCCTTATGTAAGCCCATTTTCGATCAGTCAGCCAGGGTACATAATCGGAGGGTCCGATATGCACATTGTCAGCACCTATGTCGTAATCCAGTTGGGAGGTAACCGCATTGGTCTTGGATATCTTCTTCGATTCCAGTCGGGAACGCTCCAGCATGTTCAAAAAGTCAGTATTTCCCCCCACGTTTAATTGAGAGGTCCTCTCCAACTTCACTCCTCTGTCCCGGAAAAGCCTGGTTAAGACCCGATGCGCAATGGTGGCTCCCACCTGTGATTTGATGTCGTCGCCGATCACCGGCAAGCCCCGATCAGCAAAACGCTTATGCCAATATTTCTCCCGGGCGATGAAGACCGGGATGCAGTTGACGAAGCCACAGCCAGCGTCCAGAACCTGCTCCACATACCACTTGGTTGCCTCTTCGCTCCCCACCGGCAGATAGCTGACCACCACATCCGTTTTGGTATCCTTAAGTATCTTAACTATATCAGCCGTGGGACCGGGAGCTTTTTGAATTATCTTGGAAAGATACTCTCCCAACCCATCATGAGTCATCCCCCGGTGGACCGGAACTCCCAGCCGGGGCACCGAACAGAACTTATAAGTGTTGTTGGGATAGGTAAAGATGGCTTCGGAAAGATCCTTTCCCACTTTCTTTTTGTCAATGTCAAAGGCGGCAGAAAACTCGATATCTCTTATGTGATACCCCCCTAAATTGACGTGCATCAATCCGGGGACGAAATCTTTTTCCTTTGCATTCTTATAATATTCCACCCCCTGCACGAAAGAGGAGGCACAATTGCCCACGCCGATTATGGCAACCCTCACCTTATCCATATCCCCTCCTTTCGATTATAACCTGTCCGTGGTTTGGCAAAACACAAATTATTACCTGAATCAATTTATTTACTTTCCAGTTTTTTAAGTTCATTTCGGATGAAGACCACCCTCTGGATCACGGTGATATTGGCGAAGATGGCGATGAACCAGATGGTTATTATTACAAAATATATTCCGATCCCGGGGATGGCGCCCAGAAGGGATCCGATGGCTAAGTAGGTTATCCTTTCCTCTCTTTTCATAAACCCCACCTTACACTCAATCCCCAAGCCCTCTGCTCTTGCCCGGGTGTAGCTCACCATGAAAGAACCGGTGATGGCAAAAATTATGGGGTAAATGACATGACTGTGCTCATCATAAAAAAAGATAGCCAAGCCCAAAAAAAGCAGGACTTCCGAATACCTGTCGATGGTGGAATCCATTAGGGCACCGAATTTTGACATTCGGTTGGTCTCCCGGGCTAACCTCCCATCCAGCACGTCGCACACGCCCGCCAACACCACCATCACTCCGGCGGAGAAAAAATAGCCCTGCCGAAAGAAGTTGAAAGCCAAGATGCTGAGCACCAGTCCGGAGAAGGTGAGAACGTGAGGATGAACCCTTAAGTTTATCAGAAACTTAGCGATAGGCTCGATGACCGTCTCAAATCCGCGGACCCAGTGTTTGTTTAAAAGTTTAAGCTCTGCCATAGTGATGGATTTCCACTCATGTTTTACTCCAAGATCAAAGTTACTCCGTTGTCTACGCTTTATAATATCAGTCCGATCTGGCTAAGTCAAGCGAAATTTCTTTTTCCACCATTTCTTGTCTTACCATGGTACTCTTCTTCTTGATCAATCTATCGCACAAAAGGATGCTTCCCCCTCCCACCAAAAGCCCGGCTACTACATCGGAAATATAATGGAAGCGACCATAGACCGTGGAGATGAGTAAGCTTGCTATCAGAGGGGAAAGCACATAGTACAGGATGCGGTGATGCCTTCTGGCATATACTAAAACCACCAGTGCCACCGCCACATGAGAGCTGGGCATGGCTCCCCCTCGGATTCCTGCTACATCTATTAAACCATGAGCCAGAGAGGTAAAAAATCCACCATTTATCTCCACCTGATAGCTACTCACCAGAGCGAATCGGGGGCCCTCTACCGGAAAAAGTATGAATCCCAAATATGAGATATAATATGCCACCGCCGAGGTGAAGAGTAGATCATCGAATTCCTTGATCTTGTTGCTGAAGAAAAGCCCCACCCCCAGCACGACCAGAAGAAAGTAATAGAAGGAATAGGAAAACATCAAATACTCACTTGCGCCAAAGCAGATAAACTTCTGCATCCACACGGTGGGATAGACGCCAAAAACTGCTAACTCCAGCCGGTTTATTAGAGGATCGAAGAATTGAGGAAAAATCAGGTGGACAAGATTTCTGGTCTCCTCATAAAGTAGGGTAAAAAACAGCAGAGGATACCAGTGACGGATAAAGAACATCCAGCGGCTCACTTTATGATTCAACCCATTGGCAACAAGAACCACTGCCACACAGATGCCCAGATTAAAAGCGATATAAGTCATCCAGTTGGAAAGATTAGCATGGAAGATCAGAATCAAAAGGCTCAAAGCCGCCATGTAAATCAAGGTAGCTTTATCTATCAGAAGATACCTGCCAACTTTTTTGTTTGTCATTGCATTGAGATAAATTTTTTCTAACGTTAATATTCTTAATTATTTCCTCAAATTTTACATAATTAAAGCGACACAGAAGATTGTCAATTTGTAAGTATTCTGGTAAGAGATAATCTGCATCACACCTCAATCTTTCAATTGCTTGATTATATCTTATCTTTGAAACAATCATACCTTTTGCTCAATTAATTTTGGTATTGATTTAAGTTTAAGTCTCAGTTCTCTCTCGGACGGCAATGCCAATTTATATTTTGAAGCAAAAACCTTGTTGCTTAATCCACCTAAGACGTACTTTGCAAAAACTTCATTTTTCTTAGCGCAGAGAATAAGTCCTATCGGGTCATTTTCGTCTTCTGCCTTTTCAGTTTCCTTAAAATAGTTTAGATAAAAATTCATTTGCCCTATATCAGAATGGTCAAGTTCGCCAGTTTTTAAGTCTATCAAAACAAAACATTTCAATATCCGGTTATAAAAAACTAAGTCAATGTAATAATGGCGGTTTGCTATGGTTATTCTTTTCTGGCGTGCAACAAAACTAAAACCTTTGCCAAGTTCTAACAAAAAATATTGGAGTTTATCAATAATTGCCTGCTCTAATTGACTCTCTGTATACGATGTCTCTTCTTTTAGATTAAGAAACTCCAAAATATACGGGTCTTTAATAGCATCTTCTGGTTTTTCTATAAGTTGTCCTCTCTTGGCCATCTTCATTACAGTCTTAGTATCTTTGCTTAAGGCAATCCTTTCAAAAAGCATTGAATTTATCTGTCTTTTCAATTCTCTCACAGACCAGTTATTTTGGACTGCCTCTTGTCCGTAAAAAGACCGGGCAAGCGGTTCTTCTACTTTTAGCAGTTCGCAATAATGCGACCAAGATAGCATTGGTTCAAATTTGGCAGACGATGTCTGCGGAATTGCAGATTTCTGAGACAATGTATGGAGTTTCAGTTTATCAGAAGATTTGCCAGACAGTGTCTGGCATTTTTGTCCTTGGGCCAATTCGTCAGACAGTGTCTGACGAATTGGAAATGCCTGATAGAAAAGCCTCATCATCTTTAAATTAGTAGGTGAAAAGCCTCTCCCCAATTTTTGGGTCATATCTTTTGACAATCTTTCTATTAACTGCTCACCATATTCTCCCCGCAACTTGCCTTTCTGCTCAAACTCTACAATTTCTCTTCCGATCTCCCAGTATGCCAATACCTGAGCCTTATTTATCTCTCTAACTACTTTAGTTCTTGCCTCAACCAGAATATCAGCAATCCTATCAAGTAAGTTGTTGTAATTTCTCGGGCTTAGCTCTTTTTTCTTCATTTTAGTACCTTTTTAAGTCCAACTTCCCTTCAATCAAGATCACCAGCTCCCCCTTAAGTTTTCGTTCTCCCAAAGATTGTTTGATCTCCTCCGGCGTGCCTCTCAGAATCTCTTCGAACTTCTTGGTCAGCTCTCTTGCCACCACCATTCTCCGTTGTCCCAAGATTTCAGAAATATCGTCCAACGTTTTGGCAAAACGGTGTGGAGATTCATAGAGGATCAAAGTTCTTTCCTCCTCCTGCAATTTCTCCAACTTTTTTCTTCTTTTTCCCGGCTTGGCGGGCAAAAATCCCTCAAAAACAAATCTATCCGTGGGAAGCCCGGATACCACCAAGGCGGAAAGAAAGGCGGAGGCTCCGGGGATGGGCACCACCTTGATATCGTTTTGGATAGCCAGTTGAACCAGATAGTATCCTGGATCGGAGATGCCTGGCGTTCCGGCATCCGAGGTCACGGCCACTGACTGGTTGGCTTTCAGACGCTTGATCAAAAGCGGCGCTTTTCTCTCCTTGTTGAAATCATGATAACTTGTTAGACTCTTCTTGAGATTATAATGTTTCAAAAGGATGCCGGTATGGCGGGTATCCTCCGCCGCCACTAAATCCACCTCCTTGAGCACTCTCAATGCGCGCAGGGTTATGTCCTCCAGATTGCCGATGGGCGTGCTTACCAGATACAAAACGCCCGGCTCCACACATACTTCCCCGCCAGAGGCGGGACTTTCAGCTTTATCTGAATTTGGATCCATAGGATCAGATTTGCTCATCGATTTGAAACCCTATCAAGTCGGTTGATCAATTGTAACCTTCCCTTTTCTTTTCGTTCCACCCCCACGCAGTCTGAAGCCTGCGGCTACCAACCTCCCCTCTTTCGCGGACGGTATTGTAAACATGGTGATTTCAAAATCCCGATGTAACGGGTAACGTCCCGAGCGTATCTGAAGTCCCGACGAAAGTCGGGATTTGGGCGAATCCCGCCAAAGGCGGGAGAAGCCAGATACGCTCTGAGCCTGTCGAAAAATGTCATTCTGAGCCCCGCCAAAGGCGAGGCGAAGAATCTCAAACTCGTATGAGTGGATACGCATTTGCAACATATTGAATTTATTAGATTCTTCACTTCGTTCAAAATGACATGAAGGACATTTTCATGGGTTTTACGACAGCCTCCTCTGTTAGGCGAAGCAATTTATGTAGAAGCTGCTCTTTCATATTCTTTTAATAAATTCTCAATAAGTTCTTTAACAGAGATGATCTTATCTATGCGATAAGCATTAGCTCCTGCAAAAACAAATCCTTCTTCAAGGTTTCCTATCTTGGCTCGGGTTAATGCAAGATTAATACAGTATGGTGCTTTTCTAAAATCACAGGTTTTCAGGCACATCCAGGGACATTTAAAAGGTTTTTTAATTCCTGCTGAGACATCATCAAGAAATTTATTTCGAATCGCTCTTCCCGGCAACCCCACAGGGCTGTGAATTATGATAATATCCTCTTTTTTACATTTTACATAAGCCTCTTTAAATTCTATAGA